>NZ_CP049270.1:0-315683 GCF_003048595.2 Campylobacter concisus
TTGATAGCAGACGAAATTTTAGAAAATCTTTCAACACAAATTTCACCTGAAGAATACCAAAGTTATATCAAGCAATTAAAATTTAACGAAAAGGCTTCAGACGATCATATTATCGTATTTACTGCACCAAATGAGTTAATGGCTAAATTTATAAATACAAGATATGCTGATAAAATCGCTCATCTATATGAAGTTAGAACAGGCATAAAACCAAATATAGAAATTTCATCTACTAAAAGTAGCAAGGTATCAAAACAAAATCAAATAAATGTTAAGCAAATAAAAACACAAAGTAGCATTTTAAATCCAAGCTACACATTTGAAAATTTTGTCTGCGGTGCATCAAATCAATACGCATTTTTAAGCGCAAAAGCAGCCGCTGAAAAACCTGGCGTACTTTATAATCCACTTTTTATCTATGGCACGACGGGACTTGGCAAGACTCACTTACTCCAGTCAGTTGGAAATCACTGCCTAAATAAAGGAAAAACCGTTATTTGCGTAACTAGCGAACAATTTATGATAGATTTTACTAGTCACATAAATAACCACTCAATGCCAAAATTTCGTGAAAAATATAGAAACTGCGATGTTTTACTAATAGACGACGTGCAATTTCTTGGCAAAACCGATAAAATTCAAGAGGAATTTTTCAACACATATAATGAACTTTTAGCAAAAAATGGTCAAATAGTTATGACTTCAGATCGACCACCAAAGACACTAAAAGGCTTTGAGGATAGGATGATTTCAAGATTTGATAAAGCTTTTATGGCTGATATTACGCCACCTGAACTTGATACAAAGATAGCCATCATCATCAAAAAATGCGAGTTTGATAAAATCGATCTAAATAAAGAGGTTATAAACTACATAGCTACAAACATGGGAGATAATATCCGTGAGATCGAGGGAGCTATCATAAATTTAAATGTTTTTAAAACTCTTATGAAAGAAGAGATAACACTTGATCTTGCAAAAAGTATATTAAAAGATTTGATCAAAGAAAAACGTGAAAATATAAATTTTGATACGATCGTTGAAATAGTTAGTAAAGAGCTAAATATCAAACAAAGTGATATAAAAAGCAAATCAAGAGTTACAAATATCGTAGAAGCAAGACGAATCATCATATATCTTGCAAAGATGCTTACAACAAACTCAATGCCACAAATTGCAAACTATTTTGGTATGAAAGATCACAGTGCCGTTAGTCATAATATTAAAAAGATAAATGAGCTAATACAAACTAATGAAATTTTTAGTCTAAAAGTTACTGAATTAAAAAATAAAATTTTGACAAAAGGATAAAATACAATATGAAATTTGTGAATAAACGTGAAAAAGAAAATATAATTTTTCACATTTCAAATAGCTGTATTTCGATGTTTGAAAGCATTTTTCACTTTTTAACATCACCTACTAAAACAAAAAAATTAAATTTAAAAATAGAAGGAAGTTTTTAATGAAAGTTTTAATAAACAAAAATATGCTTGAAAGCATAGTAACAAATACAAACCCATATCTTGAAAAAAGAGATCTTAGTGCTATAACTTCTCACATTTATATCTCAGCAAAAGATGGAGTTTTAAATATAAAAGCAACTGATCATGAGATAGGACTAGCATATAAGCTAAGTAATGTAAAAATTGTTGATCAAGGTTATGCAACTGCAAATGGTAAAAAACTACTTGACATTATAAAAAGTCTAAAAGACGAAGAAGTGATGTTAGAAACTGTAAACAACTATCTTTATATAAAACAAAAAAACTCAAAATACAAACTTCCAATGTATAAATTTGAAGATTTTCCAGAATTTCCAACTATTGAGGGTAAATCAAAATTTGATGTTGATGCTGTTATGTTAGGAAGAAGTTTAAAGAAAATTTTACCAAGTATTGATAGTAATAACCCAAAATTTGAACTAAACGGAGCTTTTCTTGATATTAAAAAAGACTTTATAAATATCGTTGGTACTGACACAAGAAGACTTAGTGTGTTTAAATTTCAAACACCAACTGAAAAAGAATTTTCACTTATAATCCCTAAAAAAGCTATCAATGAAATACAAAAATTATTTTTTGACAAGATAGAAATTTACTATGATGAAAATATCTTAATCGCTCAAAGCCAAAATTTTGAGTTTTTCACAAAACTTATAAATGGTAAATTTCCAGACTATGAGCGTGTCATACCAAAAGAGGTCAGAAAAAGACTTCAGCTAAGTAGAGATAAGATGATAGAAGGTATAAAAACTATATCAATGCTAAGTGATACAATGAAAATATCCTTTGCAAAAGACAATATAACATTTGAAAGTGTTATAGAAGATAACTCTGAAGCAAAAACTATGATTGATTATCAAACTGGATTAGAAGATGAATTCTTTATAGGCATAAAAAATAGATACTTGCTTGATTTCTTAACTAGTATCGAAGATGAAAATTTTGAGCTTGGATTTAATGAAAGCTCACTAGCATTTGTTGTAAGTTCAAAGGAACTAACAACAGTGATAATGCCAATAAATTTATAAGATAAGGTCTAGATTATGGAAAATAATTACGGCGCAGAAAATATTAAAGTACTAAAAGGGCTTGAGGCAGTTAGGAAGCGCCCAGGCATGTATATAGGCGATACTAACATAAGCGGTCTTCACCACATGATCTATGAAGTAGTTGATAACTCTATCGACGAAGCGATGGCAGGATACTGCGATACGATAGATGTTGAGCTTACACGTGAGGGCTCAGCGATCATTAGCGATAATGGCCGTGGTATCCCAGTAGATATGCACCCAACTGAGAAAATTTCAGCTGCGACTGTTGTTTTAACTGTTCTTCACGCTGGTGGTAAATTTGACAAGGATACTTATAAAGTCTCAGGCGGTCTTCACGGCGTTGGTGTATCTGTCGTAAATGCACTTTCTAAAAAGCTAGTCGTAAATATCAAGCGTGATGGCAAACTTCACAGACAAGAATTTGCAAAAGGTATTCCACAAAGTGATCTTGAAGTTATAAAAACTACAAACCGCACAGGCACACAAGTCGAATTTTGGCCAGATGATAGCATATTTGAAGTGACTGAATTTGATGACGAAATTTTAGTAAAGAGATTTCGCGAGCTAGCATATCTAAACCCAAAGATAACTATAAATTTCAAAGACCAAAGAAATGGCAGAAGCGAGAGTTTTCACTATGAAGGCGGACTTGAGAGCTTTGTAACTGATATGAACAAGGCAAATGCTGTTAGTAAAGCAGTATCATTTAGTGGCGGCGAAGATGACGTGCTTGTTGATTTTGCACTACTTTACAACGACACTTATAGTGAAAATTTACTAAGCTTTGTAAATAACATCAAAACTCCAGATGGCGGTACTCACGAGGCTGGCTTTAGAGCGGGTCTTACAAGAGTTATCACAAACTACGTTCAAGCAAACGCTGCTGCACGTGAAAAAGATACAAAAATAACTGGCGAAGATATCCGTGAGGGACTTATCGCAGTTGTTAGTGTAAAAGTGCCAGAGCCGCAGTTTGAGGGACAAACAAAGGGCAAACTAGGCTCAAGCTATGTAAAACCTATCGTTCAAAAGATGGTTTTTGACGTGCTTACAAAGTATTTTGAAGAAAATCCTATCGAAGCAAGAGCGATAATGGATAAAGCTCTAATGGCAGCTCGTGGTAGAGAAGCCGCTAAAAAAGCTAGGGATCTAACTCGTAAAAAAGAGAGCATGAGCGTAGGCACGCTCCCTGGCAAACTAGCTGATTGTCAGAGCAAAGATCCAGTAATTAGCGAGCTATATCTAGTGGAGGGCGACTCTGCGGGCGGTTCAGCAAAGCAGGGGCGTGATAGGGTTTTTCAAGCGATATTGCCGCTTAAAGGTAAAATTCTAAACGTTGAAAAGGCAAGACTGGATAAAATTTTAAAATCTGATGAGATAAAAAATATGATAACAGCGCTAGGATGTGGTATCGGAGATGAATTTGACGCTGAAAAGCTTAGATATCATAAGATCATCATCATGACCGATGCTGACGTCGATGGTAGCCACATTCAGACGCTACTTTTAACTTTCTTCTTTAGATTTTTAAATAAAGTTGTAGAAAATGGTCATATTTACCTAGCTCAGCCGCCACTTTATCGCTATAAAAAAGGTAAGAAAGAAATTTATCTAAAAGATGAAAAGGCGTTAAACGAATTTCTTATCGAAACTGGCATCGAGGGCGTTGATATAGAGGGTATAGGCAGTACTGATTTGATTGATTTTTTAAAGATCGTTGCAGCTTATAGAAGCGTCTTAAAAGAGCTTGAAAAACGCTTTAACGTCCTTTCAGCGATCCGCTATATGATAGAAAATCCAGACATCGTTTCAAAAAGCTACAATGAAATTTTTGAAATTTTAAAGAATTTCTTAAAAGCTGAGGGTCACAACATCCTAAATCACTACGTTAGCGATGATGAGATTAGAATTTATGTCCAAACTGAAAGCGGCTTAGAAGAGCTTGTGGTAAATGAAAATTTATTTACAAACCCACTCTATGAAGAGGCGCTTTATATTAGCCAAAAGATAAAAGAGCGTGGTCTAGACTTGCATAGTGACGTTATAGACGTTCTTGATGAAGTAGAAAAAAATGCGAAAAAAGGCGCATATATCCAGCGCTACAAAGGTCTTGGTGAGATGAACCCTGAGCAGCTTTGGGAGACTACGATGAACCCTGAGAACAGAAGACTTTTAAAAATCGATATAAACGACGCTATAAGCGCTTCTGACACGTTTAATCTCTTCATGGGCGATGAGGTCGAGCCAAGAAGAAACTACATCCAAGACCACGCAAAAGATGTTAAACACTTGGATATTTAAAAGAAAAAAGGATAGAAAATGAGCGAAGAGATGAAATACGGCGAGAAAATTTTAAAAGAATTTGACGTAGAGAGTGACCTTGAGGTCTGGGAAAATAAGCAAACAAGGGACTATGTCATAAAGATCACTCTGCCTGAGTTTTGCTGCCTTTGCCCTCGCTCTGGTTATCCTGACTTTGCGACGATATATCTTGAATACATCCCAAACAAGCTAGTTGTCGAGCTAAAAGCGATAAAGCTTTATATAAATAGCTTTATGAACCGCAACATCAGCCACGAAGATAGTATAAATGAAATTTACTCCGTTTTAGAGAAAAAGCTTGAGCCTAAATTTATGAAGATAGTTGGTGACTTTAACCCACGTGGAAATGTTCATACAGTTATCGAGATCAGCTCTGATCTAGTCGTAAAAAAGCCAGCTGAGGATAAAGAATTTACTCCAAGAAGTAGGGAGAGAAGTTTTAGCGATAAGCCACGCGAGAGACGAAGTACAAGCGATCGCGGTAGTAGTAGAAGCAGCAGAGATGATAAATTTAAAAAATATGACAAGCCAAGAAGAAGCTCAAACAAAGAGGGCTTTAGAAAGATAAGTTATGCCGATGATAAGAAGCCAAAAGTAGTCAAAAAGGATAAATAATGATAAGTGCTAAGCTTATAGAACATATCTTTAAAGCAGCATCTATATCACGTTGGAATGACTATCCAAAGATGGCGAATTTAGTCGAGCTTGACAAACAGGCTCATAAATTTATCATCGCTTATTTTATAGCAAAACAAGAACAAGACGCCGATATGAACTATATCATTGAGGCTGGAATTTTTGAGTTTTTAAGTAGGGTCGTGGTCACTGACATACGACCAGATGTCTTTCATCACATCCAAAAGACAAAAAAAGAGCAGATAAATAGCTGGGTTTTAAGCAACCTAGAGGAGCTGATCTCAGAGATCGAAGATGGCAAATTTTTAGAGAGATTTAAAAACCACTTTAAAAATGATAAAAAGCATGAAAAAGAGCGTCTCATTCTAAAAGCAGCTAGCTATCTTTCCACTAGGTGGGAATTTTCTATCGTCTATCAAACGAGCCAGTTTTTAAGCGATATAGAAGAGCTTAAAGCTAAGGTTGAGGAGGAGATGGAGGATTATTATGAGCTAATTGGCGTTAGAAAGATCGCTATGAATCAAAAATTAGCCCGCCTTGTTGATCTAAGTGGTAGGCTAAGGTTTCAAAAACGCTGGGCGCAAACGCCTCGTATCCCTGAAACTGCGGTCTTAGGGCATATGCTAGTAGTTGCGATACTTAGCTATTTTTACTCACTAAAAGCAAAAGCTTGCAAAAAACGCCTAGAAAATAACTTCTTTTGTGCGCTATTTCACGACCTACCAGAGAGTCTCACAAGGGACATCATAAGCCCTGTAAAGTACGGTGTAAAGGGGCTAAATGAGATCATTAGTGAGTATGAGATGAGGCTTATTGATGAGAGGATTTTGCCATTTGTACCTGAAAAGATCAAAGATGAGTTTAGCTACATCCTTGGTATCAGAAAAGATGGCGAGAAATTTATAAAAGATGAGTTTGAAAATAGAACTTATGAGCGTAAAATCATCTGCCATGAAGGGACGATGGAAAACGTAAATGAGGATAAATTTAACCCAATCGATGGCAAAGCATTAAAATACTGCGACAAACTCTCAGCCTACATCGAAGCTGGAATTTCTATAAGCTACGGTGTCAAGTCAAAAGAGCTAACTGATGGCTTTAATAATATGTATAAATTTTTTAGCGAAAAACCTAAGATCGACGGAGTGGATTTTTTAGAAATTTGTGATGATTTTAATGAACATTTTGGTTTAGAAAGACCCCCTCTCAGATAACTGCGGCACACACTTAATACAAGTGCTCTGCTGTGTTCCCACCCTGAAGCGGTGCTCATAAAAAGCATTGCACAGGTCTAAGAAGGAGCTTCGCAATCATACAGAAACTATACTTAAATTTTGTTTTATAGTTACATTTTTAAAAATTTAGCTTTAAAAGTATATAATCAGCCAAAATTTCATAAAAAGTAGAGTAATGTCTGGAAAGTTTAAACTTCGTTTTTTATCAGCTTTTAGAGATTTTTTTATCTATCATCACAAATCTTTAGAATTTCGTGCAAAAATTTTTGCCGCTATGATCTCTGCTAAATTTGACCCAGACGAAGATGATTTTTTTGTTTTAAATGACATTACAAATGAAATTTATGAAAATGACCAAACAAGAAAAGACTTTTTGATCCAAACTGTTAAAGAGTATGTAGCAAGAGTTAAAAGAAACGATAGAATCACACTTGATGCACTACTTTTAAGCATTGATAAAGACCTAAAAGATCACAAAAGATACGCCAAAAAAATAGATTTTTCTCATCTTCGTCGCTTGATGAGTGGCTGTGAGGAAGAGATTTTAGTTCAGCAAAGAGTTTATGAGTTTTTAATAAACGAAGTTAAACTCTATTCTTAAAATTATCATTCATTTTAAATTTTTAATCATCAACTAGCATAAAAATTATTTCTTCATCTGAATAGCAGTCTGGATCATCTCATCACTTGTTGTGATGCTTTTTGCACTAGCCTCATAAGCCTTTTGCGTGACTATAACCTCACTTAGCGCTTGACCAAGATCGACATTACTCATTTCAAGTTTATTTGCAAGAATTTGTGAGCCATAAATGGTCTCACCAGCTTTATTTTTATAAAAAAATGCCTCACCTGAATTTGGAGTTGTTTCATAGAGATTATCACCCACTTTTGATACGCCTTGCTCATTTTGGAAGTGATATAGAGCTATTTTTGCAACTATAAATGAACGAGAATTGTCAAAATTTGCCATGATATTTCCACGGTCATCGACGCTATATTTTGAGAGATTTCCTTCAGCGTAGCCATCTGCTTTTATGACAAAGTCTTTTTTTGAATTAGCCGAGCTTGTTATGCCATTATAGACATTTGCATCTCCATCGCCAAGAAAATTTAAAGCTACGTTTCCAACACTTGTTAATGTATTTGTAACAAGTCTGCCGCTACCATCAAAAGTAAGTGTTCCCATAGCTGTATTTTGTACAACACCATTAGCATCAGTTATCGTAGCTGTGGCATTCCAGGTAGTTTGATTGCCACCTTGAGGGATTTGTTTTGTAAAATTTATAGTTACTAAGCTCTTTGTACCATCACTGTTATATATCTCTGAGCTTAGTTTTTCTTTATTAGCTACTTCAACTAGTGATGTAACTTCAGCTTTTACATCTAAGCTAGCAAAATTCATAAATTTTAGGCTTTTATTGTTTATATGCCAGCTGCCATCGCTCTCTAGCGTGGTTGAAAACTCACTAAATTTACCATCGCCGTCTTTTACTTTTACCACTACGCTATCACCTGCTTTTGCACCAAATCTTGTCTGACTTAGTGGGATTTGTCCATTTAGTGAGATAGTTTTGTTTGTATTATCAAGTGTATAATTAAAATTTGCCGCATCAATGGCTGTTGTTCGCTTATCTGTTATAAGGCTTGAGTCTAGATTACCTTTTAAATTTATATTTTTTGTTTGCTTGGCTGGCATATATAAAAAATGAGGTAAATTTATACCTTTTTGTGAGCCAGTATCGCCTAGTTTTAGATCTTCTTCTTTTGCAGTAAATGCCTGCGTGGTACCTTTTGTTTGACCATATTTTCTAAGAGCATTAGCACTTGGAGTAACTGGAGTAAAACTTGTTAACGTACCAAGAAGCAAGTTGCCTTTATTATCTACTAAATTTCCAGCCCCATCTATATCGAAGCTACCTGTTCTTGTGTAGTAGTTTCTACCATTTTTATCAACGACACCAAAAAAGCCTTTACCGCCTATGGCTAGGTCAAAGTTATTATCGGTATTTTGAAAACTACCATTTGTCATCTTTAAAGCTGTTGTTTGTTTTGTAGCTCCAAGACCTACTTGATTGTTAGTTGGACCACTTCCAGCAGAAGCCATATGTTGATTGATTAAATTTTTAAACTCAGGGATTGAAGCTTTAAAACCTACGTTGTTGATATTTGAGATATTATTTGCCCAAACATCCATGCCAAAGCTTTGTGTTTTAATACCACTAATTCCGTTGTAAAAACCTCTCATCATGGCTTTTATCCTTCGTAAAATTCAGATATTTTATCCATTGGGACATATTCGCCTGCGATTTTTATCATGGCTTTACCATCTACAAATTTTACTGCTTCAACCGGATAGCTACCTACTTGAGTCTTGTATGAATTACCATCTTTTCCAGTGTAATTAACAGAGACTGTATATGCTCCGTTTGGTAATTGTTTTCCAGAATCATCTTTACCATCCCAAGATATTCTGCGAACTCCTGACTTTAGATCTTTTATATCGATTGAACGAACGACCTCTCCATTTGCATTTTTAATTTCTAGCTTACCATTTGCAAGATCTGATTTAAAATAAAGTGCAAAATTTACATTTTTTTGCTCATCTGTTAGTAAAACTGAGTTTGAACCAGTTGAGACCATTTTGCCAAGAGCTGATATGGCGTAGGCATTTGCATTTGATTTTAACTGATTTACAAGCTCTTTCATAGCTGAGTTTGTATTTTGTTGCATCTCTAGTGATGCTAGCTGGCTAGTTTGCGTAAGCATCTTTTCAGTATCCATAGGACTTGTTGGATCTTGATACTGAAGTTCTGTTAAAAGTAGCTTCATAAATGCATCTTTATCTAGCTGCGCATTTGGATTAGTTCCTGTGTCAGCTGCCGCATCTTGCTTTGCTTTTGCCTTTTTCTCGGCATTTTTTTGTTGTGTTGTTTGTGTAGTTATATCTGAAACTGAAGCCATGATCTCTCCTAAATATATCTTGGTATTACTAGCTCAAGCAAGCTTTGTTCCGCTTGAGTGTTTTCGCTCTCATCGCTTTGATTTGAACTGTATTTATTCTTTGCTTGTTCTTTTTTATCTTGTCTTTGATTTTGATCTGAGAAATTCATCTCAAGCTCAGTAAATCCCATATTTACAAGGCTATTTTTAAACTCGGCTTGATTTTGTAAAAATAAATTCATAGTAGCCGTGGTTGAGTTAAAATTTACATGTAAGTTGTTGCCGCGATTTACCATCGTGATCTCAACCTCACCTAAATTTAGAGGATTAAGCGTTATGTTAAAACGAGTGATCGGAGCTTTGTAATTTTGCACCTGCTCTTTTAGCGTAGAAGAGAAGTTACTAAGCGTCTCTTTTATCTCAGCCTTTGTTTGAAGCTGGTGTTTGGCGCTACTAGCGATATCTTTTACCATTTGATTTAGTTCTGATTTATTATCGCTTGCAAAGGCCTCTTCGGTTGGCTCACTCTTGGTCATCTGTTCTCTTTCTGGAAAGAGTAGTGACTCAAGAGTTGGAGCTTTTTGTGCCTTTTGCTCGTGTAAATTTACCTTTACTTTAGGCTGCTCGTCTGGCTCAACATCCACCATATCATCATCAAGCTTTACCTCGCTATCTAGCTTTTTAGGCTCTTCTTTTACTGAATTTTTAACTTCATTAGTTGGATTTGTCACTACCTCTTTTAATAAGGTATCAAGCTTTACGACCTCTTTTGGTTCATTTTTGATGATGGTTTTCTCGACCTCATTTTTTAGCTCTTTTAGGTAAAAAGGTTTCTCTTCGGTCTTTATCGGTGTAAAAAATTCTTTCTTGCCTAAATTTTTAAACATCTCATTTAGTTTTGGCACATCTTCGTTTGAAATTTCTATATTTTCAAGGCCAAGGTCAAATTTCTTAGCAAGATCGATAAGGTCACTAACACTCTTAACATTACTAAGCTCTTCGACGTTTTCAGGCACACTTAAGAAATTCGCTATTTTGTCGCTGAAATTTGGAAATTTACTTACTTTTTCATTGCCATTTAGAATTTCTAAAACTTGCAAAAGCTGCATAAAATTTGCATTTTCATAGAGCTCATTTTTTGTATTTTCGTCTAAATTTTCTTCAAGTGCAGTTGAAATTTTTGCCGCACTTTCGCTTTGTGCTTTTTGCAGTGTCTCTTTTTGAGTGGTAACCGTTTTTACTATCTCTTTGACATCTTTTTCAGTGATTTTTTGGCCGCTATTTGCCTTGCTCGCAGCTGCATCTAAAACCATTGACAAAAATTCGCCGTTGTTTTCAGATTTCTTAGAAGCAGAGGGCTTTTTATTCCCAGCAGGAGTCAGCAAATCTATGTTGTTTTTCGCTGTATAAGCTTGCATTTAAACCTTTCAAATTTTTAAACTTAATGCCAAACATGCAAAATCTATTCCAAAAATTAATTTCTTGATATCAGCTTAAAATTTATAAAAATTTGGCTATAATCTGCCCCTATTTTAAAACTGACAAACAAAAAATAGCAAACTAATAAACGGAGAAAAATTTGGAAAAGATACGAAATATGGCCGTTATCGCGCACGTCGACCACGGTAAAACAACAATGGTTGATGAGCTTTTAAAACAGTCAGGAACATTTAACGAGCATCAAAGCGTTGGCGAGCGTGTAATGGATAGCAACGACATCGAAAGAGAGCGTGGCATCACGATTCTTTCTAAAAATACTGCTATTCGATACAAAGATACAAAGATCAACATCATTGACACCCCAGGCCACGCCGACTTTGGTGGTGAGGTAGAGCGTGTTCTTAAGATGGTTGATGGCGTTTTGCTACTTGTCGATGCGCAAGAAGGCGTTATGCCACAAACTAAATTTGTCGTCAAAAAAGCACTTTCACTAGGACTTCGTCCAATCGTTGTCGTAAATAAGATTGATAAGCCAGCAGGCGATCCAGACCGCGTTATAAATGAAATTTTTGACCTTTTTGTCGCACTTGATGCAAATGATGAGCAGCTAGAATTTCCAGTTGTTTATGCCGCTGCTAAAAATGGCTATGCAAAGCTAAAACTAAGCGATGAAAACAAAGACATGCAGCCACTTTTTGAGACTATCCTAGCTCACGTACCAGCTCCAAGCGGTAGCGACGAGAACCCACTTCAGCTTCAAGTTTTCACGCTTGATTATGATAACTACGTCGGTAAGATCGGTATTGCGAGGATTTTTAACGGCAAGATATCAAAAAACCAAAATGTCATGCTTGCAAAGGCTGATGGCACAAAGACAACTGGTAGAATTTCAAAGTTAATTGGTTTTATGGGTCTTGAAAGAACCGATATTAACGAAGCTGGTACTGGTGACATCGTAGCGATCGCTGGCTTTGATGCGCTTGACGTTGGCGATAGCGTCGTTGATCCAAACAATCCTCATCCGCTTGATCCTCTCCACATCGAAGAGCCGACACTTAGCGTTGTGTTTTCTGTAAATGATGGCCCATTAGCGGGTACTGAGGGCAAACACGTTACATCAAACAAGATCGATGAGCGCCTTGCAAACGAGATGAAGACAAATATCGCGATGAAATACGAAAACATCGGCGAGGGCAAATTTAAAGTAAGTGGCCGTGGTGAGCTTCAGATTACTATTTTGGCTGAAAATATGCGCCGCGAGGGCTATGAATTTTTACTTGGCAGACCTGAGGTTATCGTAAAAGAGATAAACGGCGTAAAATGCGAGCCATACGAGCTTTTAGTCATCGACGCACCTGATGATACGACAGGCACTGTCATAGAAAAACTAGGCAAAAGAAAGGCTGAAATGGTCTCTATGAACCCAACAGGTGATGGTCAAACAAGGATCGAGTTTGAGATCCCAGCACGCGGACTTATCGGTTTTAGAAGCCAGTTTTTGACTGATACAAAAGGCGAGGGCGTTATGAACCACAGCTTTTTGGAGTTTAGACCACTAAGCGGCACCGTCGAGCACAGAACAAATGGTGCTTTAGTTTCGATGGAAAACGGAGTAACGCTTGCTTATTCGCTATTTAACTTGCAAGATCGTGGTGTGCTTTTCCTTGATCCGCAAGCAAAAGTCTATGTAGGCATGATCATCGGCGAGCACAGCCGTCCAAACGACCTTGACGTAAATCCTATCAAGGGTAAAAACCTAACAAACGTACGTGCTAGCGGTAGCGACGATGCGATCAAGCTTGTGCCACCTAGAAAGCTAAGCCTTGAGCGCGCACTAGAGTGGATCGAGGATGACGAGCTAGTCGAGGTTACGCCTATAAATATCCGCGTTCGCAAGCGCTATTTAGATCCAACAGAACGCAAAAGAAAAGCAAAACTCTAATTAAAATTTGTCATCTAGCCCCTTTGTAAAGGGGCTAATAATTAAACTCTAAAAATAGCAAAAAAGATTTAAATAAATTCTTATATCTTTTTGAATTATTTATTTAAATTGGCTTTGTTCAAGACGAAATAGAGTCATTCTCTCTCATTTAAAATTTATCAATCCTAAAACTATTTATACTTTAAAATACCATACTTACTTTTCTATTTTTACTTTTAATATAATCAATACAAAAATGCTTAGTTTATGCTAGAATCGGCGAAAATTTAAAGGAAACCGATGAAAAAACTAAAATTTATCTTCGCTCTCGCCGCGGCGTTTATTTTTGGCGGCTGCTACGAGACGACGCTACTTACGCGGGTGCCGATCTCCGCGCTTATTTCGGATAAAAGCTTGGACGTGAAATCCACGATTGTGCTAACGGATATAACGCCGCAGACGTACGTTACGAAAACGGTAACGGACAACGTGCGGGTTTTCGTCCCGGACGCTAAATTTAAGGATTTTCCGACTGGAGAAACCGCCTATGAGATGAGCGTTAGCGTAGGCAAGGGCGAAAAGGGCGGCAAAAACTCGGATAAGCGCGCCGTGCGGATATATCTAAGCCAAGACGGCGACGTCTACGGCAAGCTTAGTAAAAATATGCTCGAGCAGTACGCGGGCGCGGCGAAGCAGAAAATGGAGCCTACGCTAAAAGCGGCGATCAAATTTGAAAACGACACGAAGGACGTCTATGAGCTGGTTGCGGGCAACGACTTTAAGGCTAGCGACGAGGCGCAGACGGGCGGCGTTTATACCTTGGCGCCGGGGCAGGTCACGGGCGCGATCTGGGCGGATAGTGCGGCGGTGCGTGACGCGGTCGCGGGCAAGGCGGTCAAAATCGGCACTCTAAAAAAGTCGGCGAAATGAAAAGCGTAAAAATCGGCTTCATCGGCGGCGGAAATATGGGCGGCGCAATGATAGAGGCGCTTTGGCGCGCGCAATCTGACGAAGCAGACGCGGGGCGAAGCTCGGCCGAGGACGAGCGAAAATCCAGCGGCGGTAGCGCGGGGTGCGGGGCGGAAAATTTAGCGCAAACGGATAAAAACGCGAGCTCGCGCGAATGCGAAAAAAAGACGAAATTTGAAATCATAGCCTGCGCCAGAAGTAAAATCGAAGCCTTGCGGCAAAGATTTGGCATAAAAATAGCCGCGAGCGAAACGGATCTAGCGCGCGAAGCGGACGCGGTCGTGCTGGCTACTAAGCCCGCTAGCTACGAGGCTATCTTGCGCCTGATCGCTCCCGATCTTGCGCGCAAAATTTTGCTTCTTTTGGCGCCGAATTTTGACATAAAACGCGCTAGGCAAATCGTAGGCGAGGATGTCTATATCACTCGCGCGATGCCAAACGTCGCAGCTAGCATCGGCGCGTCGGCCACGGCTCTTTGCTTTGACGCTGGATTTAGCGAGGCCAAGAAAGAGACCGTGCGCGAGATAATCGCTAAAATCGGTAAAATTTACGAGATAGACGAGTCCGGGTTTGCCACATTTACGGGCATCGCGGGAAGCTTGCCCGCGTATGCGTGCGCCTTTATCGAGGCTGCGGCCGATGCTGGCGTGCGGGGCGGACTGCCTAGGCAGCTTTGCTACGACGCCGTTGCGGCAGCCGTGGAAGGGACGGCGCGTCTGATCCAAAGCGGCAAGCACCCGGCCGCGCTAAAAGACGAGGTCTGCTCGCCGGCTGGAACCACGATCGAAGGACTTGCCGCGCTTGAAAAGGGCGGATTTCGCGGCGCCTTGATGGATGCCGTCACCGCTTGCATCGCCAAAGCGCGGGGTTAGGCTCACGGTTTTTGCTTTGCCGATTAATTTAAGTCTAGTAAATTTATGCGTTTTGTATTTGCTTGAAATTTCCGATCACGCCTAAATTTCTCGTCCAAGCCGAAAAACGCTCCGCCGCGTTTTTGCCGTAATCGCGCGTTAAATTTTAAAAAGATACCGATAAAGATTATTTCCGGTGCTACTTGCGGCGATAAATTTATTCGCTAGCGAGCCGGGCCTTTCGCCCTTGCTAGCCGCAGATACGCTAGAAAAGATCAAAAAATGCAAAAATCCCGACCTAAACGCTACCAAAGAGTGCGTACAGGCGGGTATGGTAGCGGCAAACTTAAAGCAAGACTACGGCGCGGCGGAGGGGCTATTTAGCCTAGCCTGCGCCAAAGGAGACGGCGAGGGCTGCTTTTATCTGGGTGAACTTGATAAAAGCAATCTAGCAAAAGCCGCGGATAAGAGCGAGCGCGAGACCAAGATTAGCGCGTATTACAAGGCTAGCTGCGTCCTTTACGAGTATTTGCCCGGTTGCTTGGCGCTAGCCAATTTCGTACAAGAAGAGCTAGGCGACGAGGTGCAGTCGTTTGCGATAAACAATACCCTATGCAATAAAAAAATACGCTCCCGGATGCTACAACGTGGGCTGGATGATAGAGCGAACAGGAGGCGATATAGGCGAGATGATGGAGTATTACGAGCGCTCGTGTAAGCTAGGCTACGCAGGCGGCTGCGAGAGGGCGGCGTGGCTGTATGAGGGAAATTTCAACGAAAATAGATACGAGCAAGTAAAAAAAGACGCGAAAAGAGCAAAGCAAATGCGAAAAAAGGCGTGCGAGCTAGGCGATAAGCGAAGCTGTTAGATTGATAATAAGGCGTTTTGATAAAAATTTTTAAAACGATAAAACTCTAGAAAGTCTTAGCATAGCTAGCAATTTAGAGTAGTAACTTTTAGTATATTTTTGAATTCTGTAAGAAGTTTACTAATTTATGTTTTTAAGTTTATAAAAGCTCTACCATACTTTTTATAGTAGCTAGTGAAGTAAAGTTAAATTTTTACTTCACTAGACTCAAAAGTAAAATTTTTACAGAGCTTGTGTTTGCTTATACTTTTAATCATTAAGACAATCAATAAAACTCATTGATAAATTTTCTACTAAACCTTATTTTTAACAAAAGCAAATATTAATTTTCTTAAATAAAGCTAAATATAACAATGTAATTTTAAGCCATGAGGTTATAAGCTTTTTTTAAATTTTATTTTTAAGGATTGCAACATGAAAATGCTATTTTTAGCCCCTGTCTTAGCATGTAGTCTTGCTTTTAGTGCTGATGTGATCGCAAAAGATGCCAATATAACGCTAGATGGCAAGATGATCGGAAAGATCGAGGTTTTAACACCAGTTGAAGTCGTCGAAAAAGGCGATAAAACGAGCAAGATCAAGGTTAGTGGCGTCGTATCGGCAAACTACTTAGCCCAGCTTCAAAGAAGCGTAGAAGATCCTGAAGTTTTTGTAGCTTTTAATGACGAGAGTGAGGCAAATTTCAAAAAAGTAAAAGATCTTGAAGATGACTACGGCGAGGTTTGGTACCAAGCTGAGGGCGTTTACGAAGTGCCAAATGACGCACTTGGTGGCGATACAAAAAAGCTTTACGTAAAAGCACAACAAATTTATGAAGAGACCTGCTCTGCGTGTCATAGACTTCACGAGCCAAATAGCTTTACAGCGGCTCAGTGGCCAGCAAATTTAGCTGGAATGGTCGATGCAAAATTTGTAGCACTAGACGAAACTGACCTAAATTTAGTGCTCAAATACTTACAACACAATGCCAAAAAAGTAAAATAAATTTTTCATAAGGGATAAAATATGAAAAGACGAGATTTTATAAAATTTTCTGCACTTGCAGCCACTGCGGCGCAGGCAAACAAGATAGAGGGCGTGACAAAAACCATTTTTGACCAAAAGAAAACTTTTGGAGCAAATAGATTTGGTCTATTTTGGGCAAATACCAACTCAAATCAAATCGTCTCTGTTGATCCATTTGATGGTGATAAATTCCCAAATACAATGAATAATAGCTTGCCAGATCTCATCCAAAACGAAAGCCGCGTACTCTATCCGTACGTAAGAAAAAGCTACTTAAAGGCAAAAGGCGCAGCAAAAAGTGAGCTTCGTGGCAAAGAAGAATTTGTACGTGTTAGCTGGGATACAGCACTTGACCTTGCTGCAAAAGCCTTAAAAGAAAATTTTGACAAATATGGCCCTGAGAGCATCTACGGCGAATGCTACTGGTGGGGTGGCAGCGGTAAGATCAGCTGGGGTAGGACCGTTGGTCACAGGATGCTAAAAGTGCTTGGCGGATACGTCGAAGAGAGCGGCGACTACTCAACTGGAGCTGGTCTTGTCATCATGCCTCACGTCCTTGGAAATAGTGCGGTTTATGACGCTCCTACAAAATGGGAAGCTATGGTTAAAAATGCTAAGAACATCGTATTTTGGGGTACTGATCCGCTCGTAACTGGTCAAATTTCATGGCAGCCACCAACACATGATGGTTATCTTGGTATCAAAAAGATAAAAGAGGCAGGCATAAAAACTTATAGTGTTTGTGTCTTTAAAAATGACACCACAAGATACCTTGACTCTGAAACTATCATCGTTCGTCCAAATACCGACGTAGCAATGATGCTTGGTATGTGCCACTATCTTTATGAAAACAAGCTTTATGATGAAGAATTTATAAAAAAATACACAGTTGGTTTTAATAAATTTAAAGATTATTTGCTTGGTACCACCGACAAAGTGGTAAAAGATATAAACTGGGCTAGTAAAATTTGTGGTGTAAAAGCCGAAGATATCGCTAAATTTGCAACAGCGCTTGCAAAAGAGCCAAGCACTATCATTGCTGGCAGATCTCTTCAAAGACAAGATCACGGCGAGATGGGCTTTTGGGGTATCGTAACACTTAGTGCGATGCTTGGCCACATCGGTAAAGAAGGTCTTGGATTTGAGTTTAACCTCTACTATGGAAACGGCAGCACTGATAAGATAGCACCTGCTCTAAAAGGTATCAGCACTAGGATAAGCGAGAAATATGAAAACGTAGATGGTGCTCCATGGAAGAAATTTAAAAACGTAACCATCCCATCTTCAAGATCGATTGAAGCCTTGCAAAATCCTGGCAAAGAGATAGACTATGATGGCTCTAAGATCAAACTTCCACACATGAGAGTAGCTTATATGGCTTCTGGTTCGATGTTTACAAGACACCAGGACGTAAATAACGCCGTTAAAGCATGGCGTAAATTTGATACTGTTATCACAGCCGAGCCATTTTGGACAAGCACAGCTAAACTAAGCGACATTGTCTTACCAGTGGCACTAGAAGTAGAGAGAAATGACATCAACCAAAGTGTCCCATCAAGCGAATACATCGTGGCTTATAAACCAGTAGTTGAGCCAATGGGAGAAAGTAGAAGCGACTACTGGATCTGCTCACAAATTTGCAAACGCTGGGGCAGAGAAGAGGTCTTTACTGAGGGTAAAGATGAGCTTGGCTGGGCAAAAGAATTTTACGCAGATGCGGTGGAACAAGCCAAAGCACTAGATCTTAAAATGCCAAACTTTGATGAGTTTTGGAAAGAGGGATATGTCAAATTTGACAAAGACAATGAAGAGACAAAATACTACACAAGACTTAGTACATTTAGAGAAAATCCACACAAAAATCGCCTTGGCACGCCATCAGGCAAGATAGAAATTTACTCTCCAACTATTGCTAAATTTGGCTACAAAGACTTTGCTCCACACTTTGCTTGGATAGAGCCGTTTGAGTGGCTTGGTAGTGAAAAAGCTAAAAAATATCCATTTAGCATCACAACCCCACACTCAAGATATCGCCTCCACTCTCAGCTAAATAACTCAATAATCAGAAACTACGCTGAAGTGAGCGCAAGAGAACCGATGCTAATAAACACAAACGACGCTAAGAAAAAAGGCATCACAACTGGTGATGTAGTGAGAGTCTTTAACGATAGAGGTGAAATTTTAGTAGGAGCGCTTGTCACTGACATTATCCCAGAGCGTGTCATTGCTATTTGCGAAGGTGCATGGTATGATCCTGAAGTGCTTGGAGAAAGAAGTCTTTGTAAGCATGGCTGCATCAATGTCCTAACACGCGACAAAGGCACATCTAGTATCGCTCAAAGCAACTGCGGGCATACGATACTAGCTGATCTTGAAAAATATAAAGGTGAGATCAAACCAATAACTGCGTTTTCTAAACCAAAAATTTTACAATCTTTGTAGAATTTATATAAACTTAGCCCTCATTTGGGGGCTAAATTATTTTTAGGTCATTTATATCTTCAAATTTGATCCTAGTTTTTACAACCATAAGAGTTTTATTTTTGAAATTTACGTCAGATATTAGTCCGCTAGCACTTGTATAGGCGTAGCCGTCATGATAGCTCACATATACTTCATCAGCCGGTCTTAGCTCGCTTATCTTTTTTAAAATTTCATCGACCTTGCTCTCATCAAGATCTAGTTTTTCGCATTTTTCTCGCTCTTTTTGTCGTAAGGCTCGCTCTAAGGTTGAGAGAGGATTAAACGAGCTAAAAATTTTTGCTCTATCTTTACTCGCCACTTTTGTGCCCTCCGATCTTTTTATTTCTATCTTTTCCAGTGGCTTCTGGTAGCAGATCGATAGCTCTTAAAACCGAGTTTTTACCAAATTTTTCTTTTATGAGATTTAGGGATTTTAAAACCGCCTTTTCTTTAGTATCATCCTCAAAAAGACTAGAGTGAGCTAGGCTCTCTTTTACTACGTCGTTTGCATTGATGCTAATTTGCCTAATCAGCCCAACATTTTTTATCTTGTTTAAAAGTAGCTCTTCAGCCGCACTCATCAGTACACTTGAGACATTTGTTGGTGTCTTAAACCGAACGCTTGCACGCTGTAGTGGCTCAAGCTTGTCGGCAAATTTTATATTTATCGTTATTCCACTTGCCTTGACCTCTTTGTTTATGAGCCTAAGAGCGAGCCTGTCAGCCATCTCTTTTAGTACGACTGCCGCCTCACAACGTTCGTAGTCTCTTGGTAAAATTTCAGAGCTAAAGTAGGATTTTGTGCTTGGTTTATATGCTTTTATATCAGCTATTGTCGTTGGCTCTATGCCATTTGCATGATCTATCGTTATATAGGCATCAACTCCAAAAAATTTCTCAAGTAAGCTTCGCGGAGCATTTGCTATATCTTTCATACAAAAAATTCCATGTTTTTCTAGCTTTAGCCTAGTTTGCTTACCGATACGCCAAAAATCATCTAAGGGTTGATGCGTCCAAAGACGTTCTTTATAAAGTTGCTCGTCTAAAAATGCAATCCCATCATCACTGTGCTTAGCCAGGATATCAAGGGCGATTTTTGCGAGGTACAAATTTGTGCCCATGCCACAGGTGGCCGTCACGCCAGTAGTTTTTAAAATTTCATCCATTATCTTTTTGGCTATGGATTTTGCATCGGTATTATAAAATTTAACATAAGAAGTAAGATCGATAAAGGCCTCATCGATAGAATAGACATAGATATCATCTTTTGAAACATATTTTAGGTATATCTCATAAATTTTAGCCGCATAGTCGATGTAAAACTGCATCCTAGGCGGTGCAATGATAAATCTTATAGCCTTTGGTATTTCAAAAAGCCTGCATCTATTTTTAATACCTTTGGCTCTAAGAGCTGGGCTAACGGCTAGACAAACACTTCCATTGCCACGACTATCGTCAGCCACGACCAGATCGGCTTTAAACGGATCAAGCCCTCGCTCCACGCACTCAACTGAGGCGTAAAATGACTTTAGATCAATGACGGCATAAAATTTTCGTGCTTCGTTTTTCATTGGGTGATTATAGATGAAAATTAGTAAAAGTTCGTTTTTTAAAAATCGATCTTAAGGCTAAAATTTCTAATAAAAATTTTTTAGAAATAAAATAAGTAAAATGGATAAATTTTACTAGTGGAGTTAGGGTAAATGCAATGCATAAAGAAGTTAATGTAACTAACCGGACCTTCTATTGAAAAAAGTAGACAATCAGGTGTTTATATTGGTTTAACAGATAGAAGTGATGTGACTTTTAAAATGAATGACTTTATGAGCGACTCAATGGGGGCTATTGAGCTTGATCTAAATGCACTAGAAGTTGCAAATTTATTTGGCACATCTCATCTTGCTAAATATGCATTTGCCGATGACTTTGGCTATAAAAGCGACGCGTATCAGCCAGCATACGAAAGCGATGAAAAAATGTAATCAGTTTTGCAAATGTAAATGGATTTAAGGCAGACTATTATGAGAGCGGCATTGATCTAAAAGGCGTTGGCTTATCAGCCGGTGTAGCATTTAGTGCAAAAGAGAACATTTATGGAGCTTTTATAGAGAACTCGTACGCTAAATTTGATAACAGCGATGAAGATGCCAAAATAGATGGCAGAGTTAGAAAATATGGACTTGGTATTTTTTCAAGACTAAATTTGCCACGTGATTTTTATATCGATCTCATGGCAAAAGCTGGTAGGAGCCAGATTAAGGTTGATGTAAAAGACATAGATTATAAAATCTCAATGCCATACTACAATGCTAGCTTTGGTGTCGGCAAAAAGATAAAATTTGATAGCTTTATACTTGATAGTGGGCCAAACTACGCACTCTCTTATGTTAGTAGCGGTGAGGCAGATATCGGACAAAGCACATTAAAATTTAGCAGCGTTACATCAAGTAGAGCTAAAATTTACTCAAAAATAGCCTATGATGCTGGTAAATTTAATCCTTATGGGAAAATTAGTGCCGAGTATAAATTTAATACAAAATCAAAAATAGCAGTAATCCAAGAAGACGAGGAAATAAGCCTAACTTAAAAAGGCACAAGCTCAGAAGTTGAGGTCGGTATAAGATATATGCCAACTTATGCAACACTCATAAATTTTGGCATAGCAAAATCTTTTGGCAAAAAAGATCAAAGTAGCGCAAAACTTCAGTTTGCTTATAGATTGTAAATTTATATATTTATTTGGAAGTAGTATATAAGTATAACCAGAAGTAATACAATTATATTTTTTATAAAAGAATACGTTATAATCGTACTCTCATTATACTAAAAAGGAAGTATTAAAAAATGAAAGAAGAAGTAAGTAGTAATATAATAATACCAGAGCCATCTTTTGGAAGTAATTTGACTAATGTTATTTTAGATTTGGAAAAGCTAAGGACCAAAAGGCTTGGTGGTGATGTACCTCCATATATATTTTTTCAGCTTAAAAATATTTTTCAAATTTTAGAAACTTTAGGATCAGCTAGAATCGAAGGAAATAATACAACATTATCTGAATATGTTGAGAAGATTATAGATAAAAATTTTACAGATGAAAGCGATGATGAGATAAAAAGCTTAGAAAATGCCATAGCTTTTATAGAAGACAACACAGATGAAGAAACCATATTTGATCGTGCCTATATTTCAGAAATCCATAAAATTATTACAAAAGGCTTAACACCGCCGCCAAAAGGTGAAGGATCTAACTATCCTGGAGAATTAAGGCGACATGACGTAAGTATAAAAAAATCAGGACATATTCCACCAAAGCACTTTATATTGCCAGATTATTTTAATAAGTTTATAGAATTTATCAACGAAAAACATAAGGAGCAGTACCAGCTTTTAATGGTTGCTATTGCGCACCATAGGTTTGAGTTTATTCATCCATTTGACAATGGAAATGGTAGAATGGGTAGACTTTTAAATTATGCTTTTTTAATTAAGCTCGGATTTAAAGTTAAGCAAGGTAGACTTATAAATCCGTCTTCTGTTTTTTACGCAAATAGAGATCAGTATTACGATATGTTGTCGTGCGCCGATACTTTAGAGCCTAGAGATTTGTTAGCTTGGTGCGAATATTTTTTAATAGGATTAAAAAATGAGATCGAAAAAATAGACCATCTTTTAAAAAAAGAATATGTACAAAAAATTATACTTCTACCAATGCTCAAAATAGCACTAGATAGAGAACATATAACAAAACAAGAATTTGATATATTGACGTATATTGTTAAAAAAGATGATATGTGTATGAAAGCCGAAGAACTTGATAAATTTGGTATACGAAAATCAAAAGAAAAATCAAACATTATGACAAAACTAAAAGATAAAAAAATGGTTAGATCCATAACTGATGGTGGAAGAATTTACACTATCTATTTTGTAAATAATTATCTTTTGCGTAGCATTATGCATGTATTAAAAGATAGTGGTTTTGTCTCTGATTTTTTAAATAATAATATTTAAGGGCTTTTAAAGCCCTGCCCAGTCAGTGTTAATCAGAGTATAAATTTTTGATTAAATAAAAAGCCAAAAAGGCATTGTTTAAGATCAGGCATTATCCCTAAAAATATTACTTATACTTTTTTCCACCAGAGTGACAGTTTTTACCGCTACCGCAACCGCAGTCTTTTTGTTTAAATTCTTTCGCATACACGAAATACCCTGCACCAATCGCTATCACGATTAAAATCGCCGCTTCGTACCAAGCCATATTTTTCCTTTTAAAAGACATTTCGCCGCGTCAAATTTAAACATTTCGCGGCGATTTTACTAATTTATTTTGAAATATCTTTTGACTCTACGATGACCTCATGGCCTTCGCCCGCAAACATCCTAGCCTTGTATTCACCTTGAGGTTTTTTAAACGTATACATGCTGTCCTTGTCAAATTTGCCCTCGATAACGACTTTGCCATCTTGAAGTACTTTAAACTCCACGCCGCTAGCGCTGCTGCCGTCGCTAAATCCGGCCTCGCAAGTAACGGTATCGTCGCCGTTATCTATGCAGCTCATAAGTGCCGTATGCGCAAACGCAGGCAAGCTCGCAAGAGCTACTAAAATAGATGAAAATAAAATTTTCTTCATTTTTTCTCCTTTGATAAAATTAAATTTACTTTTTGACACCGCCGCTCCAGTTTTGGCGTTTTTGCGGCATAAATCCTAAAATGATTACAAAAAACAAAAGTATAAAATAATATATCCCCATAGCCGTTAGACCGCCTACGCCAAAGCTGTTTGCGAGAGTGAAAAATAGCGACGAAACTACGAGTGCTAGAGTAAAAGGGAAAAATATTCCAAACGCCATCCATGCGTAACTATTTGTTTGCATTTTTACTACGATCATTGTAGCGATACATGGCGGCGTAAGCAACATAAAAATGATGATGGAAGCCGCATGAAGCGGAGTATAGCCGCTGCTTTGCCTCATTGCTTCTTCAGGCCTCATCTCTTCGCCGCTACTTGCCTCGGCGGCTTTACCACTTTCGTATATGCTGCCTAGAGTCGCCACTGCGGACTCTCTGGCGGCAAACGAGCTTAAAAACGCTACGTTTATCCTCCAATCAAACCCTGCAAATTTAGACACGGGCTCAAGCGCGCGTCCGGCCATACCAAGAAGCGAGCTTTCTATCTTGTCGTTTTTTTGCTCTCTTAGGATTGTCTTTCTTTGCGTTGATAGCTTTCTAAGTGCTGAATTTATCGCTTTTGCGTCTTGATCGGATTTTGGCATTATAAATTTATAAAACTCGGGGTTCTCGGCCTCATATTGTTCGTCTACGCCTTTGCCTCCACCCATCTTTTTAGCTTTGTATCCGTCATAGAAATTTAGCAGTCGCGCGACCTTTTCTCTGCTATCTACGCTCGCATAATAGCTTGATTTTTTCGCAGCCATGTCGAAATTTGCCAAAGCCTTGGCTTCTTCGCTTGCGTAATGCTCCTGCTTTTCGCTTGAAAGTCCCGGAAACTGCAAAAGCGCAAAGAGTATCACGGCTACGGCAATGACGATTGTACAGACTTTTTTAATATACAGCCACACACGCTCGCACGCTCTTATCACGACACCCTTAAACGTCGGCAGGTGATAAGGCGGCAGTTCCATCACGAAGGGCGCGGTTTCCCTCGTCTTTAAAATCGTCGAAGTTAAAAATTTCGCTATCAAAAGCGCCGATAGCATCGTAACGGTCGAGATATAAAACATCATCACGCTCATTTGCGAAGTATCTATGCTTTTGCTCCCGTCCGCCGCCACGGTCGTAGTCGTATAAAATGCACCCAAAAGTAGCGTGTAAAAAGGCACCTTAGCTAGGCAGTTCATCAAAGGAACGGTAAGTATAGTAGCCATCCTAGCTCTATCGTCGGCGATACCCTTAGTAGACATGACGCCTGGCACCGCACAGCCTCCTACAAATGCCCCGCCAAGCACCAGCGGTAAGGTGCTTTGCCCATGTAGGCCGAATTTTTTAAAAATTTTATCTAAGATAAATGCCATCCTTGGCATATATCCGACATCCTCTAAAATCGCGATCATTGCAAAAAGTATAAAAAATATCGGCAGGTAGTTTAAAAGCGCGACGGCGGAATTTACGAGCCATATAGCGGCGTCTGTTATAAGCGGCACTTTAGCGATATCTGCCGCAGGCGTAATATCAACCACAAAGTTTTTAATAGCCGCAAGCAGCGGCCAAGTGTAGTTCGTGAGCTTATAACCAAAAACTATACTACTCTCGTAAATCGCAAAAATAATGGCAAAAAGGATCGGAAAACTAAGCCAACGATTTAGAATTATTTTATCTATCTTGTCCGTTAGCGTGGCTTGATTTTTCTTGGTCTCTTTTACGCACTCGCTAAAGACTATGCTAGCGTTTTCGTATCTAAGTGCAGCCAAATATCCCTCAATGCTTTTGCCCGTTTTTTCGTTAAATTTAGCCCTTTGCTCCGTCGTTAAATTTTCTATCTCGGCGTTAGAGTTTTTTAGCAAATTTAAGGCTGCAGCGTCGTTTTCAAGGGATTTTACGCAAAGCCATCTCGTACTCACGCCTTTATCTAAAGATACGCTATTTTGTAGCTCTAAAACAAAAGGCTCCAACTCTTCGTAATTTACCTTAAATTCTTCGTAGTTTTGTTTTAGATTTTTAGCATTTCTTAAAACGTCTAAAATTTCAGCCTTGCCCTCACCTTTTGACGCGCTAGCACAGATTACGGGACATTTTAAAATTTTAGCTATCTTGTCGGAGTCTATGATTATGCCACGTCTTTTTGCTACGTCTAGCATATTTAAGACGATGACAACTGGGATGCCGATTTCAAGTAGCTGAAAAGTTAGGTATAAATTTCGCTTTAAATTTGAAGCGTCGATGATGTTTAAAATGACGTCTGGTTTTTCGTTTACGATAAATTCTTTCGCGACTTTTTCTTCAAGCGAATACGAACTAAACGAATAAGTACCAGGTAGATCGACCATTTCGACGTCCACGTCTGCGATGCTAAAAAATCCCGATTTTTTATCGACGGTAACGCCGGGATAGTTTGCGATATGCTGACGTATGCCGCTTATCATATTAAATACGGTGGATTTGCCGCAGTTTGGCTGCCCCGCAAGAGCTACTTTTATTTGCAAACTTCAACCTCCACTAACGCCGCTTCGCTTTTTCTAAGCGATATCAAACAGTCCTGAATTTTAAACTCTATGGGATCAAGAAGCGGAGCGAGTCTTACCGCCTCAACGACGGCTCCGTTTATAAAGCCCATATCGAGCAACTTTTGAAGTAGTTTGCCTTCAGCTTTGAGCTCTTTTATCTTATATAAAATTCCAGCCTGTGCAGAGCCAAGATTCATCTAAAATCCTTAAAATTTGACCGCCCGAGCGTTCAAGCGGCCAAATCGAAATTTATTTTACTTCAAACGTAAAAGAGGCGATCGCCGTCTCTTCGTCACATTTTTTAGCGTCTGCATAAGGGAATTTATGCACTACTTTTAGTACCCATTTTCCAGGTCTAAGCGCTAAAACCTCGGTTTCTCCTTTTAGATCGGTCGTTGCATGAAACGCGCTTTTGTCTTTCAAAAATCCGTCAAACGTGCCGTCAATGGTAGCGACTTTTAAAGGTTTTCCTTCAAATAGCACCTTTACCTTAAACGGCTCGCCGACTTTAAATTTGGCTGGATTTTCCAAAGGCACAATCTCAAGGCGTTGTCCTGTTGATTTTGTTATAAAATTATCTTCTACCCCAACATTTATAACGCTCTTTGCACTCATCGTAGCGCGGCGGCAAAATTTAGCATTTTTTATCGTTTCTTTAGTGCCGCCCATGTGCCATTTACCATCGGTATCTTCCGTCCAAAACGTAGGCTTGTATTCGCCCGTAACCGCGTAGGTGCCCTCTTTTAGCTTAGCGCCCTCGTAGTGATAGTTCTCTCCGCTTTGTTTTAACGTGATTTTACCGTCTTTGCCAAGGATCATGGGCGCTTCAAAGTTTTTTACGCGCTCAGCGTCAATCGGTTCTGATTTTGGAAAATCATGCCCGAAACCTATATCTACGCTAGCTTTTTCGCCGTTTTGTCCAAATAGCCAAAAATCATGCGCGCTTGCCACGCTAAATGCACCTAAAATAGCTAGTAGAGCTAAACTTTTTTTCATTTTTTATCCTTTTAATAAAAATTTATTAGATTTTAAAAACTATATTTTACGCCTATGCCAAAGGTTCTGCCTTTGCCGTAAGTAACAAGGACGTTACTAGCTCTGGCTCTAGCATGAGTAAAGTACTCTTTGTCGGTTAAATTTTTGACATAAAGATACACATCAAAGCTATCTTTTAGATAACCAACTTTTGCATCTGCTGTAAAGTAGCTCTTTTGAGCAAGCGTATTTTGCTCATCAAAATATGTCTTACCTATCATGTTTCCATCAAGTCTGGCATAAATTCCCATCGGAGCATAATATGAAGCACCAAGAGAAATTTTATACTCTGGGTTTTTCTCGATTCTATTGCCTTTATTATTTGAGCCGTCTTTATTTATATAGTTGCCATATTTAGTTTTAAGCAGGCTTGCGGCCAAATTTATATCAATCTCCTTGCTAGCTTTTAGAGTGCCTTCAAATTCTACGCCCATAGATGTTGATTTATCGGCATTTGATATATAGTATATGTTAGAGTTGTTAGGGTCGGTATAGAATATATGAGTACCTTTAATAGCCATATAAAATAACGCTGTAGAAAATCTGAAACTATCATATGTGCCTTTTAAGCCGATTTCGTAATCATCACTTGTCTGAGCATCAAATTTATTATCTTTTCTACTACCACCAGTTGTATAAAAGTTAAAGCCACCTGCTAAGTAGCCTTTTGAATACATCGCGTAGATATTTAGCTCGTTGGTAAGATCGTATCCAAGTGCAAATTTAGGCAAAAATGTTCTAAAAGTCTCTTTTTCATCCATTGAAAACGCTGGTGTACCAGGAGTATGTCCTAGTGGATAAGAGAAATAATCAACCTTGGTATGCTTTTTGATCTGTTGTAATCTACCGCCTAGTGTCACGTCAAATCTACTAGTAACTGGATAGATAACTTGACCAAATGTCGATATTGTCTGCGCACGATTTACAGACGGCCAATCCTCTACTATCGTGTTACCACCATAGCCATATTGATCTCCGATAGGACCAAAAACTTGCTTTTCGTTTTCAAAGTATAATCCGCCAACCCACTTAAAGCTTTGCTCGTCTATACTGCTAAATCTAAGCTCCTGCGATAAAGTATCGTTTTTAGAGTTTAAAAAAGTAACTAGCCCGTAGTGGTCTGGATGAAGATAAGTTGCCTTGCTACCAAAGTCCTCGTCGTAAAGTCCATCTTTTTTAGCTCTACGAAAAGTCGTAGCCGATGTTACATTAAATTTATCAAATTCATATTTTAGATCTATCGCGCCAGATGTTGAAGTCTGCTTTACGCGAGCTGGAGTTTCTAAATTTATATGTTTAGCTTCGCTTTTTGAGATATCATAAAATCTACTTTTTGGGATAAAAAGCTCGTCAAGTGAGTCGTCTTGTCGGTGAAAAACGTCGCCACGAATTTTAACGGTAAGACGATCAGTTGGAACAATCTTTAAATTTAAACCAAAGTTATAATTTTTCTTATCGTTGGCTTTATCTCCGTTTAGATCGTTTATGATCCAGCCATCTTCTTTGGATGCCGAGCCATTTAAGCCTAAAAATAGCTTATCATCTATTAGCGCACCGTTTGTTTCAAAAAGACCCATCATGTATTTGTTCGATCCATATTCGGTACCAACACTACCTCTCCATTCATTTTCGGGCTCTTTTAAGACGATATTGATTATGCCACCGATAGAGTCTTTGCCATAAATCGCACTACTAGGACCTCTTAAAACTTCGACATGGTCAATGTTGGTTACTGGAATGTAGGCTGCATCTTTGTTACTCTGTGCCACACCGCCTATGTAGACAGTTACTGGGTTTGAGCTAGTGTATATGGATGGGTTTAATCCTCTAGTACTGATACCCTCATACATTCCACCTACACCGCTGATATTTGGTATAGTTTTTACCAGCTCTTCTACATTTTTTACGCCTCGCTCCTCTAAATCAACATCACTAATTACACTGATGCTTTGAGGCACGTCCTTTAAATTCTCACTGATTTTGTTTGCGGTAACCGAAACTTCACCAAGCACTATATCTTCTGCGGCTACGGCTGAATTTGTAAGAATCAATAAAGCAGCCGTTAGTCTAGATAGAGAAATTCTTTTCATATTTGCTCCCTAAACTTAAAAATTAATTGTATAATTATCGTAAATTAGGGGGTTATTTATCATATAATAAATTTATATTAAAAATACGTAATACTATATATAGTAGGATATTTTCATATGTCGTCATATAATTTATGATTATTTTCTAAAGATTAATATTTGAATATAAAAATTTAATATTATAATAGTAAGTTTATATAAAATTAATAATTAGTTAATTTTATGCTCGCTATTTCTTTAAAATTTAGCGTATAAGAAAAACGTACTTCAAAATTTAAGATATTTTCATAATTTCATATTATTAAGTTAAGTAGGCTATGTTTAATTTTAGATTTAGCTTATTTTAATATCTTGGTTTAAAATATTAGCTATTGGCTAAATACAATAAAGAAAGATAGTACGAATTTTTTAAAAGAATCAAAATAAAAGACTTTTTATAGTGTCGTTTTTTAAATGTTAAGGCTCTTATAGATCATCCTTTTGGTTACTTAAATTTAGCCGTAAATTTTCTTTAAATTTTCGAGCTTTGTACTAGCATTTAGTAGTAGCATATCGGCGATAACTAGCCTTATCATCGCAGTTGCAATGACGCTTCCACGTATGCCTATGCATGGATCATGTCTGCCTCTTAGCTCAAAGTCTACCACTTCGCCAGCTAAATTTAGCGTCTTTTGTTCTTTAAATATCGAAGGCGTAGGCTTAAAATGGCTCTTTAGTACGATCTCAGCGCCGCTACTTATACCGCCAAGTATCCCGCCAGCGTTGTTGCTCAAAAAGCCAAGCTCGTCCATCTCGTCATTGTTTGCTGAGCCCATCATAGAGCTTACATTTACGCCAGCACCGATCTCAACGGCTTTTACACCATTTATGCCCATCAAAGCCGCTGCTAACGCGCTATCTAGCTTATCATAAAGTGGCTCGCCAAGACCAGCTGGCACTCCTCTAGCCACGCTTAAAACCACAGCTCCCACGCTATCGTGCTCGCTTCTAGCTTTATTTACCAATTCTTTCATCGCTTCTTCATTGCCAAGAGCATAAATTTGAGAATTTTTAGCAAAGTTAAAGTCTATTTTGTCGCTAAAAATTTTACCTATACCAAGCACTCCACTTAAAATTTCTATATTAAACTCATTTAAAAGCAGCTGCGCAAAAGCCCCACCAGCTACTCTAACGGCCGTTTCTCTTGCGCTTGAACGCCCACCACCCCTGTGATCTCTAAAACCATATTTTTTAAAATATGTAAAATCCGCATGGCCTGGACGGAAAATTTCACGTAAATTTTCATAGTCGTTTGACTTTTGATTGTTGTTAAAAATGGCAAAACCTATCGGCGCTCCAGTACTCATGCCATCAAAGACGCCGCTAAAAATTTCTATTTTATCGGCTTCATCTCTTGCGGTTGTAAAATTACTTTGTCCAGGTCGACGCTTGCCAAGCTCACTTTGGATGAAATCCGCGTCTATCTTTAGCCCAGCTGGAAGTCCGTCTATCACACCACCGATCGCCACCCCGTGGCTCTCGCCAAAGGTTGTTAATGTTAGTTTTTTACCAAATGTATTCAAAATTTTTCCTATTTTTTGATTTTTTCTAGTGCGATTTTTGCTGCGAGCTGTTGGGCTTGCTTTTTAGAGCTGCCAACGGCGCGTGAAATTTCTTTGCCATTTAGTAGCAAGGCTATCTCAAATTCTTTCTTGTGATCAGGACCTGACATGCCGATGAGTTCGTATGTTGGTATGACACCAAGACTGGCCTGAGTGACCTCTTGAAGAGCGGTTTTGTAGTCTTTTTCGAGGTGTGCAAAGTCGATCTGTGGATAGCAAAGCTCAAGCAGAGCGATCGAAATTTCTCGCACTTTATCAAGTCCAGCCTCAAGGTAGATAGCGCCCATCACTGCCTCAAACGCATCGCTTAAAATGCTTTCTTTCTCGCGTCCGCCATTATTCTCTTCAGCCGTGCTTAGCCTTAAAAATTTACCCATTTTTAGATGCCTTGCCATATTTGCAAAGCTTTTTTCATTTACAAGTGCGGCTCTTAGCTTACTCATGTCGCCCTCTGCGATCTTGCTAAATTTTTTAAAAAGATATTCAGCCACGAGCAGATCCATCACCGCATCGCCCAAAAACTCGAGTCTTTCGTTATTTAGTGCCTGTTTGGTGCTCTTGTGCGTTAGCGCCTCTTCTAAAAGTTCAGTTTTTTTAAATTTATATCTAAGATTCTCTTCAAATTCTTCTAAAATTTTCATCTTTCATTCTCATCTTTTGTTTTTAATGCCTCATCTCTTGCCATCTGGTCGCACTCCTCGTTTTCAGGGTGTCCAGCGTGCCCCTTAACCCAGCTTGCCACGACTTTGTGAGGCTTTGAAATTTCTAGATACTCCTGCCAAAGCTCGACATTTTTTACATTTTTAAAATTTCTCTTTTGCCAGTTTGTAAGCCACTCATTTATGCTATTTACCACGTATGAGCTATCGGTAAAGAGTCTCACCTCGCAGGGCTCTTTAAGCGCTTTTAACCCCATTATCGCAGCTTTTAGCTCCATTTGATTATTTGTAGTAAATGCCTCGCCACCACTCTCTTTTTTCTGTGCTTCATTAAATTTTAAAATGTAAGCCCAGCCGCCAGCTCCAGGGTTTCCAAGGCATGAACCATCGCTAAAAAGTGTTACTATCTTCACTTGGTTTTTCTGTGATGTGGGATAAAATTTTTACACTTCCAAGCTCATGGCAGACTGGACAGCGGTAAAAGTGCATCGGAAATGAGTTTTTGCAGTTTTTGCAAATGTAGTTAAAACTAAGTCCTGCCGCGTCAAATTTAGCGTCTTTTAGCTTTTTAATAGCATTTAGCTCAAAGCCGTAAATTTCACAAGGCTCATTTATATCGCCCTTTGCGTAAAAGAGTGATTTGTATTTTGGATCGCTTAAATTTATAGGCGTTTTTAGGTTGTAAAGTAGATCAAGTACGTCTTCAAATTTGGCAAAATCTTTTAAATTTTCTAAATTTTCATTGTGTCTTATAAAAAGCACCAAGATCATGCGTTTTAAAAGCTCAAAATTTTGGCTAAGACGAGAGAGAACTTCTATCTTTTCATTAAAGCTTAAATTTCTATCATCAAGCGTGCTGATGGCCTTAATATAAGCTTTTTGATCTTTTACATTTACTCCCAGCTCTTCAAGCGAATTTAGCGCATAAAGTGCTTCTTTGTAGTTTTTGAGCTTCTCATCTATCATTGTCAGAAAACGAAGTGCGACGACATTTCTAGGGCTTAGCTCGAGTGCCTTTTCAAAAACCTCACTAGCCTTTTTTAAAAAGCCAGCCTTAAAATAGACCTCTCCAAGCTCGTTTAGAATAAATTCTTTTTCATTTTTATCTCTAACTTTGCCAAGTGCGATGAGATAAACACTAATTGATTTTTCAAAATCACCATTTTTGGCAAAAGTTTGCCCTAGCATGCAAAGGCTTTGGGCGTCTATCTCTGGGCTTTGTAGCATCTGTTTATGCTCGCTACTTATGCCATCTTTGCTGTCAAATTTTCTTATAAATTTTTCAATGCGTTTTTTCTCATCTTTGCTTGAAAAGATACCCCAAGCATAGCTTAGTGCAGCGATCATCAAAATGATGCTAAATAAAATAATAAGGCTAAATATCGGATCTCTATGCCCAATGAAAAAAATATCCACGCTCATACTTTGTAATAAAATTTTACTTTAATTATAACAAAGCAGTTGTATAATTTTGCTTATGATAGATCCAAAATCCATTGAAAAACTTAAAAATCAAATAGATATCGTTGACATTATAGAGCACTTTGTGCCAGTCAAAAAGATGGGTGCAAACTACAAATGCGTCTGCCCATTTCACGATGATAGAAATCCTAGTATGAGCATAAGCCAAAGCAAGCAAATTTTTCACTGTTTTGCTTGCAAGGCTGGTGGAGATGCGATTAAATTTGTGATGGATTATGAGAAGCTTACCTATCCAGAAGCTATCGAGAGAATAGCTAGCCTTGTAAATTTTAGCCTTGAATACACAAGCGATAAACTTCCCGCGCAAAAAGAAAACAAGCACATTTTAGAAAAGGTAAATGCCTTTTATAGGAGCGAATTTTTCAAGCATGAAGCCGCTGTGAGATATATCTATTCTCGCGGTATAAATGATGCGATGATCGAGAAATTTGAGCTTGGTTGGGCTGGGGATAGTGCTAGTACTATCAGGCTTTTACAAAATGAAAATATCGAGCCAAAAGAGGCACTAGAGGTTGGTATCGTAAAGCAAAATGAGAAGGGAATTTATGCTAGCTTTATCGAGCGTATCACATTTCCAATATATGCGCACACGGCAAAGCTAGTTGGCTTTGGCGGTAGAACGATCTCAGATCATCCTGCAAAATATGTAAATTCTCCACAAAGCATAGTTTTTGACAAGTCAAAGCTACTTTACGGCTATCATTTAGCTAGACAAAGCATTTTTGAAAAAAAGCAGATCATCATCACAGAGGGATATTTAGATGTTATCATGCTGTACTTTGCTGGCTTTACAAACGCCGTTGCTGTGCTCGGGACTGCGCTTACGACTAATCACTTACCGCTTTTAAAAAGAGGCGAGATAAGCGTAGTGCTTTGTTTTGATGGTGACTCGGCCGGTATAAATGCCGCTATAAAATCATCTCGTCTTTTAGTGCAAAACGAAATAGATGGAAGTGTTGTAATCATAAAAGATGGTGCAGACCCAGCGGATATGGTATTTGCAGGTAGAAGCGATGAGCTAAAAGAGATGTTTGGCTCTGGGACTGAGCTTGGTGAGTTTTATATTGAGCAAATTGTAAAAAAATATGATATTACGCGCCCAGTGCAAAAGCAAAAATGTTTAGAAGAGATAGTGGAATTTACAAATTCTCTAAAGCCAATAATTGCAAAAAGTTACGAATTACTGGTCTCAAATTTGCTCAAAATAGAGCTAAATACTTTTAGCCTTCATGGGCAAAGATATATAAATAGACAAGATCAAAATTTTACAAATGCAACGACAAATAAACAAACAGCTCAAAAAAAAGATAAAACTGATATTTTAGAATTTAGTGTTTTAAAGAGCATGCTAGCAAATAAAAATTACGAAGCTATTGTTTTAAACGAGCTTGAGGAGAAATTCTTCTTGCACCATAAAGATTATTTTCAAGCTATTTTATTACCAAAGATCGAAAGCAATGCCGCACTAATTAGAGAAATTTATGTAGAAGAGAGTGCAAAAGTGGCTTCGAGCGAAGAGAGTCTAAGAGAGGCTATTATAAAGCTCAAACTGAAATATTATGAGCATTTTCGCGCAGAGACCAAAGAGTCGCAAAAACCCAACAAAATCGAAATAATGCAAAAAATTTCAGAGATCATTAAAGGCTTACACAACAAGCTACAAAAAAATTAAATTTCAAAATTTAACACTTATTCAGCTTTAAATCATAAAACTAAATGTAAAATGTTCAAAGTAATAAATGTTTTTAAGATTAGTTTTATTTTTAAGGATTTATTATGATAAATTTTAAAAGATTTGAGGCGAATTTTAATGCTATAAGCAGATTTGGAGCATTAAAAGGTGGAGGGCTAACAAGGCTTGCATTTAGCAAAGAAGACTTGGAAGCTAGAAATTTTCTTATAAATTTAATAGAAGAAAATGGCTTTAAACTTAAAATTGACAATGTTGGCAATATCTTTGCCATCTATGATGATGGCTGTGAGCCAGGCGAGAAGCCAGTTTGTGTGGGCTCTCACATAGATAGCGTGCCAAATGGTGGCTTTTATGATGGTACGCTTGGCGTTATGGCTGGACTTGAGGCATTAACCTCGATAAAAGAAGCTGGCATTAAACTAAAGCGTCCGCTTTGGTTAATTAACTTTTGCTGTGAAGAGTCAAGTCGGTTTAAGACAGCGACCATTGGCAGCAAGATAATAAGTGGCAAACTTGGTTTGCAAAGACTTCATGAGCTAAAAGACGAAGATGGCATTTCGCTTTTTGAAGCGATGATTAAATTTGGACTTGAGCCACAAAATTTAAATGATTCTATTTTAAAAGAACACTCACTTCATTCATATTTAGAACTTCACATTGAACAAGGCCCAGTGCTTGAGCGAAGTGGCATAAGCGTTGGCGTAGTAAGCGGTATCGCCGCTCCTATTAGATTTGAAATTATTATTCATGGTAAGGCAGATCACAGCGGTGCAACTCCGATGAATATGCGTAGTGACGCGCTGCTAGCTGCTTCACACATCATAATCGCTGCCAATAAATTTGCTAAAAATAAAAAAACAGCTGTGGCTACTGTTGGTTACGCACATGCAAAACCAGGCGTTTTAAACGTCGTACCAGGCGAGGCGAGGCTTGGAGTTGATCTAAGAGATATTGATAAGACAAGCCTAGAAGAGCTAAATTTAGAGCTTAGAAATTTTATAAAAGAGCTAAGCGGTGGGCTAAATTTTAGTTATGAGATAAGAGAACTAAGCAGTGACGAGCCAGTAAAACTAAGCGAGCATGCTATAAATTTACTAAGCGAAGAGGCTGCTAAACTGGGCATAAAAACGCTTACTTTGCCAAGCGGAGCTGGACATGATGCGATGAATCTAACAAAACTTGCAAGTAGCGTTGGCATGCTTTTTATACCTTGCGTTGGTGGCATCAGTCACAATATAGCAGAAGCTATAAATTTTGATGATGCTTTCAAAGCCACACAAATTTTAACAAATGCACTAATTAAACTATCAAATGAATAAGGAGAAACCTATGGACAAGATAGCAAATTTGGCTCTTTCTTTAAAAGATGAGCTGATCAAGGATCGCAGGTATTTTCACTCACATCCAGAGACTGGTTGGTTTACATTTTTTACAACCGCCGTACTAGCAAAGAGGCTTAGTGATCTTGGTTATGAAATAAGCCTTGGTGACAAAGTCGTTAAAGCTGATTCAAGGCTTGGTCTTGGCTCAAAAGAGCAATGCGAAAAAGCAATAGAAAGAGCCAAAACGCTCCTAAGTCCTGAAGAGGCAAAATACCTTCCTTATATGAAAGATGGCTTAACAGGCCTAACTGCCTTTATAGATACGAAAAGGCCTGGTAAATTTACAGCATTTAGATTTGACATTGATAGTGTTGATGTGACAGAGAGCGACGAGCCTACTCACAGACCTTACAAAGAGGGCTTTGGTGCAGATATCGCTGGTATCACGCATGCTTGTGGGCATGATGGTCACATGTCAATAGGTCTTGGTGTGGCAAAACTTATAGCTGAAAATTTAGATGAGTTTAACGGCAAATTTAAATTTATCTTCCAAACGGCAGAAGAGGGCACAAGAGGAGCTGTAGCTATGGAAGCTGCTGGTGTGCTTGATGGTATAGAGTACCTACTTGGCGGACATATCGGCTTTCAAGCAAAAACTAACGGCGGCATCATCTGCGGAACAAATAAGCTACTTGCAACTTCAAAATTTGACGTACATATCACCGGTCGTTCAGCTCATGCAGCAGGTGCACCTCAAGACGGCGCAAACGCTCTTTTGGCCGCATCTCAAATGGCACTAAGCATGCATGGCATCACAAGACATGCAAAAGGTGTGACTAGGATAAACGTAGGCGTTTTAAAAGCAGGTGAGGGCAGAAATGTCATAGCACCAAATGGCTATCTAGCTTGCGAAACAAGGGGTGAAGATACAAATTTAAATGATTTTATGTATGAAAAATGCATGGATATCGTAAAAGGTGTCAGTGAAATTTACGGCGTAGAGAGCAAAGTCGTAAAAACTGGCGGTACAAACGGAGCCGATAGCGACAAAGAAGTAACTGAAATTTTCTATGAAGCTGCAAAGCAAAGTCCATTTATAGATGATGACAAGATCGTAAAAGAGCTTGATTTTGGTGCTTGTGAAGATTTTGCTCATTTTATGAGAGCTTTGCAAGATAGGGGCGCAAAGAGCGGATACATGATGATAGGAACAAATTTAAAAGCAGGCCATCACAACTGTAAATTCGACTTTGATGAGGAGTGTTTGGTGGCTGGGGTTGATGTCTATCTAAGATCTGCTTACAAACTAAATGGAGTAAAAAAATGAAAAATGCTTTACTAATCAGTGCTTCAAGCTATCAAGATACTGGCTATTTAAGGCACTGCAAAAACTGGGTTAAGGACTTTTTGGGTGAGAGCGGTAAGGAGGAAATTTTATTTATCCCTTACGCTGGAGTTAGGCGAACAAATGACGAGTATGAGCAAAAAGTAATTGATAGATTAAAAAATAGCAATATAAAATCAATCCACCACTACGAGGATAAAATTTCAGCTATCAAAAATGCTAGCAGTATCGCAGTTGGCGGAGGAAATACCTTTATGCTTCTTTACACGCTTTATAAGCTAAATTTGATTGAGCCTATAAAAGAAGCTGTGGCAAATGGCGCAAAATACTTTGGCTGGTCAGCTGGTGCAAACATCGCTGGTAAGACGATAATGACGACAAATGATATGCCTATCATCATGCCAAAGTCATTTGATAGTCTAAATATCTTTCCTCATCAAATAAACCCGCACTTCATAAGTGGCAAGCTAGCAGGTCATAACGGTGAGAGTAGGGAGGAGAGGTTGGAGGAATTTTTGATAGCTAATCCAAAAGAGACTATCTACGCTTTGCCTGAAGGTACGGCTTTGCTCATAGAGGGTAGCGAGACCCAGGTCATAGGACACAGTGAAATTTTAAAATTTGAGTATCAAAAAGAGATAGAAAAAATAGAAGTTGGAACTAAATTTAAAATCTAAACAAGGAGAGAGGTATGGAAACATTTAAGCTAATTGCTGCCATTCTTGGCATCGCAGCTGTTGTAGCACTTCTTATCTTAAAAAAAGAGACAAGAACGGTGCTAATAGGTGTTGGTTTGGTGCTTTGTATAATCGCACTAAAACCGATGGGGGCACTAAGTGCTTTTACTGACTATATGACTAAAGCAGGGCTTATAAAGGCGATTTGTGCGAGTATGGGTTTTGCATTTGTTATGAAATACACAATGTGTGATAAACACCTTGTTGCACTTCTTACAAAGCCACTTAAAAATGTGGGTTTTATCTTGATCCCTGCAACAACCGTGCTAACTTATTTTATAAATATCGCTATCCCTTCAGCTGCAGGATGCTCTGCTGCTGTTGGTGCAACGCTTATACCGCTTCTTATGGCCTCAGGTATCCGCCCAGCTATGGCTGGTGCTGCTGTTTTTGCAGGGACATTTGGTGGAGTTTTAAGCCCAGGGTCGGCTCACAACGTCTATGTGGCTGATCTTGTTAAAAAGACGGTTGAGGGCTACACAGTTCAAGATGTCATAAAAGTACAAATTCCAAGTGCATTTACTGCTCTTGTTATCGTAGTGATCGCATTAGTTATTGTTGCAATACTGCTTAAAGACTATCAAAAAAATACAAATTTTACTCTTGAAAGTAGTGCTGCTAGCGAAGAGAAGCCGCTATTTAAAGTAAATTTTATCTACGCCATTATGCCTCTAGTTCCACTTGTTATCTTGGTTATTGGCGGAACAAGCCTTGCAAAAGATTATAGCTTTCTTGCATGGACAAAGATGGGCGTTGCTGAGGCGATGATACTAGGTGCCATCATAGCTATCTTTGCTACGCTTACAAATCCGCAGAAGATCACAAAAGAATTTTTTAACGGAATGGGCCACGCTTATGCTGATGTTATGGGTATCATCATCGCAGCTGGTGTCTTTGTCGCTGGCTTAAAGGCATGTGGAGCCGTTGATGTGGTCATCGCATGGCTCAAAACAGATCAAAGTTACGTTAAATTTGGCGGAACATTTGTGCCATTTATCATGGGTATAGTTACAGGTTCAGGCGACGCTGCTACATTTGCATTTAATGAAGCCGTCACAACAAACGCCGCTGCGCTTGGCTTTGAACAAGATAAGCTTGGTATGGCAGCAGCTATTGCTGGTGCTTTAGGCAGATCAGCTTCTCCGATTGCCGGTGCTGCTATCGTTTGTGCAGGCATTGCGATGGTTAGTCCAGTTGAAATCGCTAAAAGAACATTTTTAGGTATGTTTATCTCTGTTGTAGCGATTGCATTTTTTGTCATCTAAAAGGATGAAAAATGGATATCGTAGAGAGATTTTTAAATTACACAAAATTTAACACTACAACAAATAAAGAGAATGGACTAAAAGGTGTCATGCCTTCTAATCCAACCGAGTATGAGCTGGCTCTTTTTTTAAAAGAAGAGCTTAGCTCGCTAGGCATAAAAGATATCATCTTGCAAGACAATGCCATCTTGATAGCAAAAATTCCTGCAAACTGCGAAAATACTCCAAGTATAGCCTTCTTTGGGCATTTAGATACAAGTAGTGAGCAAAAAAATGATACCAAAGCTAAAATCGTAAAATACACAGGCGGCGACATCTGCCTACACGAAGAGCAGGGAATTTATCTAAAATTTAGCGACAATCCAGAGCTTAAAAAATACGTTGGTGACGACATAGTCGTGACTGACGGCACTAGCTTGCTTGGAGCTGATGATAAAGCGGCGATCGCTAGCATCGTAAATATGGCTAGCTACTTTATGCAAAATCCTGATATAAAGCACGGTAAAATCGTGATCTGCTTTGTGCCAGATGAAGAGCAGGGCTTACTTGGGGCAAAAGCACTTGATGTAAATTTGCTCGGAGCTGATTTTGGCTACTGCTTAGACTGCTGCGAGATAGGTGAGCTAATATATGAAAACTGGAACGCGGCTGACTGCACTATGGTCTTTAAAGGCGTTTCGGCTCATCCGATGAATGCAAAGGGCAAGCTTGTAAATTCACTCCTTCTTGCGCATAAATTTATCTCGCTTTTGCCAGGCGGCGAAGTGCCAGAGTGTACCGAGGGCAAGGAGGGCTATTTCTGGGTAAAAGAGCTTAGCGGAAACAGCGCGAAAACAACTCTTAAGATCGACATAAGAGAATTTGATGAGGTGAAATTTCAAAAAAGGCTTGAGTTTTTAAGTGATATGGCAAATTCTTTTAACAAAATTTATGGAGAGCGTTGCGAAATCACGCTAAAAACACGCTATGAAAACGTCTTTAAATTTTTAAAAGATGAAAACTCACTTCCGATAAAACTAGCAAAAGATGCCTTTAGCGAGCTAAATATCACGCCAAATATAAAGCCGATGCGCGGCGGATATGATGGCGCTGTGATATCCGCAAAAGGTGTGCCAACGCTAAATTTATTCACAGGGGCAAATAACTTTCACTCCGTCTTCGAGTATTTGCCAGTTAGCAGTCTAAAAGCCGCGAGCGAAGTCATCAAAAAAATCGTAATTAACGCTGCTAAATAAACTTCATAAAAGCCTAGATTTAGTAAATTTAGGCTTTAAATTTTACTTTCAGGACAAAAATGAAGGCTTTAGCTTTGTTTAGTGGAGGGCTTGATAGCATGCTCTCAATGAAATTAATAAGCGATCAAAACATCGAAGTGGTTGCACTTTATATGGATACTGGATTTGGCGCAGATGAAGAAAAACATGAAATTTTAAGACGCCGCGCAGCTTTGGCTGGGGCTAGCTTAAAAGTGGTTGATATGAGAAATGAGTATCTTCGCGATGTGCTTTTTAACCCAAAATACGGCTATGGCAAGCAGTTTAACCCATGTATTGATTGTCACGGATATATGTTTAAAACAGCTCTAAATATGCTAAAAAGTGAAAATGCGAATTTCATCATCACTGGCGAAGTTTTGGGTCAAAGGCCGATGAGTCAGCGAAGAGATGCACTCTTTCAGGTTAAGCGCCTAGCTGATGACGAGGATGATTTGGTGCTTCGTCCGATGTGTGCTAGGCTCTTGTCACCAACTAAGCCAGAGCGAGAGGGCTGGGTCGATAGAGAGAAGCTGCTTGATATAAGCGGGCGCGATAGAAAGCCGCAGCTTGCTTTGGCAAAGGAATTTGGCTTTGAGGACTTTGCAACGCCTGGAGGCGGATGTTTGCTAACGATCGAGAGCTTTGCTGTTAAGATAAAGGATTATCTAAATTTTGATAAAGAGATGCGAGATATCGATGTCGTGTGGCTAAAGCTTGGTAGGCATCTGCGCTTACCAGATGGTGCAAAAATGATAATAGGCCGTGATGAGAGTGATAATAACGCACTTTTAGCACATCCAAACAATAAATTTGAACAAGTAAAATTTAAAGAGAGTGATGACATCGTAGGAGCCGTTAGCTTCATAAGCAAAAACGCTAGTAAAGCTGATAAAGAGCTAGCTGCAAGGCTTGCATTAGCTTATACAAAAGCAAGCAGAGAAAATAAATTTGAAGTTAGCATCGATAGTGAGAAATTTAGTATCACACCCGAGGATAAATCTCTAGCTCAAAATTATTTCATAAAATAGACGTTTTATTGATTCTTGGTGCTTTTACTTTGTGTTTGTAGATAAAGATGGTTTTTATCTACAAATAAGTTTAAAAATTATATAATCCGAAACTTATTTTAAAGTGTCACGGTAGCTCAGCTGGTTAGAGCGCTGGTCTCATAAGCCGGAGGTCGGGAGTTCAAGTCTCCCCCGTGACACCATAGATGCCCTACTTATCGATACTTTAACTGCCCTTTTTGCAGTTTCCCTTTCTTTAAAATTTTCTAAAAGTATGGTACAGTTTTTATAAAAAGCGGTACATTTTTTTAGGATAGGTTTATTTTACAAGATGCTTTCTATAAATTTGCTTTTATTTTTGCCCATAGATAAAAATTTTTATCTCAAAGCGAGCAAACATAAATTTATCTCACTCTTAAATTTTCCGGCACAACTTTTGCTTACTCTTTGAAGCTAAATTTCAAGGAGTAAGCTATGAAAGTCTCTTATAACTCCATCTTAACAAAACAGCACTACCAAAAACAGACAAAAAATGAAGGCTTTGCAAACTTCTTACCTAACACTCCAAATATAAATTCGATCAGCCAAGTCACTATTCCTAAAAATGACTTTGTTTCATCTAGTAGTATAGACTCTCTTTATCAGGCTAAATTTACTTCACAAGAGGGTTATGGATATAGTGTAGATGCTAAAGGATTTATGGGAGCTGATTTTAACAAGGCTGCAGGCTTACCACAGGACTTTAAAATCCACAAAAGCACGCTTGATGCGATAGTGCTGCACAATCAAAAGCACCCAAACTTTACAAATTTTTCAATGAATACAAAAAAAGATAATGCGCTATTTGGAGAGGATAGCTTTGCAAATATCGATCTAGCAGATACCATCAAGCAATACTATAAAATTTTTGATCAAATTTCAGCTGGAGTGATCAGTAAGGGTAAAGAGTTTTACTCAAATGAAGATCTAGCAAAGATGCCAAAGGGTTACTTTTCAAAAGATAAAAAAATGGATCATTTCGAATATCTAATGGGTAGGATGACAAGTGATGAGATAGATGGACTAACTGATAGGAGTAATGAAAAGATAACTCATATATTCAGGACAACTCAAGACGTAGAGAATGCACGTAAGCTAATGAATGATCTAAAAGATATAAACATAAGGGTTAATGGAAATTTCCTTGACTTTTCTCCAGAAGTGATGACAACTGAGCATACTATCCCTTATATGTGGGTTAGTAGTGCTGGATATGACTTCAAGCCTGATATGTCTGTATATGACAATGAACAAGGCTATACAAAGGAGCAAATCTTTGTGGCGTTTTAAAAAACGAGTAAGGTCTTGTGTTACAAGGTGGCACAACAAGGATAACTGACGAGGCTCTTAGTGTGTATAAAAGTTCATTAATACTTACAAAACAAGATAGAAGCGAGATAGGCATACCAAAGGCTTATTATGATGAGATACTATCTGGCAAAAAAGATCTAAAAGATATACTAGCTAGGATTTTAAAGCTTAGAAATTTAGAGCTTAAAAAAGATCACACGCTTGAGGGACTAGCTAGTAAGATAATGGATGTTTTAAAAGAATTTGATGAGAGGACGAAGACAAGAGAGCTTTAAAAAATATAACATAGAAGGCATTCGCTCTAAGCCATTTTAGCTCCCATACTACTAAACATTTTTTATATTTGCCGATATAAGATATATATTTTAAAAGGATTTAAAATGAATATATCACCAAATTTAGAGCCCATAAATATAAATTTACCCAAAGATATGATCTATTCAAGGGTCCTTCTTGGCGTAGATAGAGTGCAAACTTTAGACAATACAAATTTAAAGTCTGAGCTTAAAGACATCGCTACTAAGCTTATCTCAAATAGCACTTACTCTATCATCCAAAGCGCTAGCACCAGTGGTGTGAAATCAGACTACTCTAAAACAGATATTGGGCTAAATCAAGCTTTTTCTTATAGAGATATCCAGAGGAGAAACTGGAGCAAAGAAGACTTTGAGAACAAGTATCTCTTTGGCAAAGATGCCTCAGCACTAAGGAAAGTGGATCAAACTAGCACCTATTTTTCATCTATAAATTCAAAAACTCCCATTAAGCCCATCGCGGCAGCAGATACTAAATTTACAAATTTAAATGACTACGCCTATGAAAAAACGATAAAAACTTCACGAGGTGACGTGGAGGTCTTTTTGGATCTTTATGACGATAATGACAAACTAGGCATAGGCAAGCTAGATGCAAATGGATTTTTATTTAACTTTGATAGTAACAAGGACGGAGTGATAAATTCTGATGATAAATACTTTGATAAGCTAAAAGTTAGAGGCTACGATAAAGACGGAAATGAGAAAATTTTTAAACTAAGCGAAGTTGTAAGCGAGATAAACCTTAACGACTTTATTAAAAAGGATATTAGAAATTTAAGCCATGAGGCTATGGACTTTGCTAGCAAAAACACGGTTGATTACAGAGTTAGTTTAAATAACTCAAACCCTTATACTCTATTTTCAGCCGAGTATCGCTACCAAAAGATAGGCAAAGAAGAGACTAATAAATTTTTCAAAGATCATGCAGACCAAGACGGCTGGGTAGATCTTAGGGATAATAAGATATTTAACGAAGATAGTGGCTTAAGCAACTTTGCCTATGAGAAAGTTGGCTTTGACGGGAAGAAAAGGCTTAGCGAGTTTAACCCTATCATAAAACCTGCTGGATCTAAACAAGATGAGAGCTTTTCATACGCAGGCTATCAAAAAGATAGCTTTATGAAATTTTATAACGACTACCAAAAAGAGTCTAGCGCTCACAGCAAAGATGTAGAGTGGATAAGCAAAAATTTAAAAGAAAATGATGTAGAAGACGCAGATGATCTCATCTCAAAGCTAAAAGCCACAAAGTCATCTTATATGATCGCTATGGAGAGTGAATTTGAAAAAGCAACTGGGCTTGAGTTTAGCCTAGAAAATTTAGAAAAAGTAAAGCATGCTTTTGAGAGTGATACGAGCAAGGCTGCAGCTGCTCTAAAGGACACAGATAGTGTAATAGCTATGAAGCTAAACAAAAATGGCACTATCACGCTTAAATTTGATAGTGGAAGAGAGCTAGAGGTAAAAGAAATTTATAACGACACTGGCAAGCTAATAAGCAAAGATGACAAAGATAGTAAAAGAGCAAGTATAAATTTAGATGCTAAGAGCATGAATGATGTAGAACTAAATAGACTTGACTTTAAGGATATAGGCATAAAGCAAGATGAGAAGATATCTAGCCTAAAAGAGCTTGGAGCAAAGCTAGTTAAAAACCTCTCTGATAAATTTACAAGTAAATTTCTGATCGGACTTGAAAACGGCAAAAGCATCACCACTAAAGAAATTTATAACATCACTTATCTTGAAAACGACCTCAAATTTAAGGAACTATCTAGCAAAGATAGGCTTTATAAAAAGGTAGATACGAGAGTTTAGGAGTAAATTTATGCAGACTAAAAAGCCTTGGCAAAATAAATCTTTTCATAAACAAGACGATATCTTTGTGTGAGTTAAAGCTAAAAGGATCTAAGATGATAAACACACTTGGTAGCTACCCCTTGAATTTAGAGCAGAACATAAAGGTATCAACCAAAGTTGCCACCAACCAAACCAGCTCTTTAGTTTTAGGCTACAAGGTGGATAAAGATGGCTACTTTACAGATGAGTTTAACAAGCAAGCTGGCATCCCAAGTGATTATAAAATTCACTCAAGCACGCTGGAGTCGTTGGTCAATGTTGCAGAGGGAACTTCATTTTTTAGTCGCACCTTTAAAAGCATAGATATAGCAAAGACTGCTGGCAATGCCTACAAAATCCTCTCCCAAGTAGTTGGCGAAGACACACTAAACTCAAAAGATAGCTTTAGCTTAGATGAGATAAGAAATTTCCCTCAAGGCTTTTCTTATGATCGTCAAAGCATGCAAGTAACAAAAATTCATAATTCTATTTATGACTTTGATGTAGCTGCTTCTAGCTTTAACTACAAAGAGTCAAACAAGCAGATGATAAGCACGCTCTTTTTCAACCCAAGCTTTAGCGGTGGAGATGGCAGGCAGTCACTAAAGCCAACAACAGATATCTTTAACAATAACAATGGTGGTAAGGAGAGTGTGGGAAGTGGTGTTTTTATCGATCCGCACGGCGAAAGATATACAAATAAAGATGGCTCTATAACCAAAGGCGGACTTTTAGCAGCCGTTATAAATAGCAACCTTGACGTCAAAGAAGGTGAAACTACCGTTTTTGGAAAGAAGCAAGGCTTTGATAAGAGCGTAGATAGCAAAGAATTTAGTAGAGCATTTGAGCTATTTGAGCTTATGGGCGAGATGAAATTTGGAGCAAATTTCAACAAAGCAAGCGACTCTGATCTAGCTGGTATGCCTGCATATATGAAAGAGTATGTTAAGTATAAAAGAGACCTTGTCTATGTAGATCTAACGACTGGGTTTGTTGGTAAGTATTCAGACGAAGAAGACGAACTCTCATTTAAAAAGATGATGGAGCATAATCTAAAAATGTTAAAACTACTCTTTGGCGAGATAGACAAAGATGGCAAAAAGAGCAAAGACTTTATGGATAGCTTTTTGAAATTTAGTATGCCACCTTTAAATTTAGTAAAAGAGCTAAATGAAAGTCCAGCTGGAAAATACCTAATAGATGTGCTTGGTATAAAAAGAGATGTTGATATAAAGGCGTAAAATTAAAAGAAACTAAGGATAGTAAAATGCAAATTTCTAATAATATTTCAACCCCTAACTACCTCTCAAGAGAAAACATAGCAAGAGAGATGGGCTTTAATTTTAACGATATAAACGAGATACTTAGTAACGATATGGGTCATGGTATGACATTTCCTAAGTATGCAAGACTAGATGATAAAGAAAGAGCAAGAGAATACGACAGATATGGTCACCCACTCACTGGATTTGTAAAAGGCGAAGGAGAGGCAAGAGTAAGCATACTTGGCAAACTAATGGGCTATGACGATGCTTTTTCAAAAGATGAGATAGATGAGCTAAAGAAATTTATAGATGATAGCGGTGTTTTAGGGCTTGAGAGAAATCCAGCATTTGAGCCAAAGGGAATTTTTAAAGATCCATTAAATAGTAAAAAACTCAGTGTTGATGATTTTATAGACCAGTTTGCAAATAAAAAAATTCTCTCTTTTATAGCTTTTGGTGGTAGCAAAACAGCTGAACTACTTGATAGCGATATGAGTGTTGATGAGTTCAAGGGCAAATGGGCTAAATTTGCACTAAAGGAGCGTTTTGGCTTAGAGCTTGACGAAGAGCTAGCAAAAGAGACCATAAATTCCATAAATGATCTTGAAACACAAAACAAAGAAGATAAAAAAGAGAAGAAATTTACGCCTATACAAGTTACTAAAAAGTCTCAAACCTATAAGCTTGAAGCCGATGAGAGATTTAAGGAGCTTTATAAATTTATAAAGAGTGAATTTGATAGCGGCAAGAGTATGTTTGAAATTTTAGAAAAAGTGACAAAGCTTAAAGTGGATAAGACGGCGTACAAAAAGGGGAGCTTAAATGATAACTAGCATAAACGGACTTAGCAACACACCAATACAAGATAACACTATCCAAAAAGAAAATGTAGCCAAAGAAGGCAAGCAAGACAAAAGCGTCATCGAAGAAAAATTTGATTACTCAAAGTATATGTTTAGACCCTGGACTGATAATGTAAAAGAATTTATTGATATAGACCAAAGTAAAGAGGGCTGGATAACAGATACTATAAATCGAATAGATAATATGCTGTCTGATTACCCCATGAAAGAAAGAAGAGCTTTAGCATCAAAATACCCTCCAGAAACTATGGAAGAATTTAGAGTTGGAGAGTTACAAAGCTATATGGATTGGCTACTTACCAACTCTGTTGATGGCAAGCCAACCATGTTAGGAAAATTAATAGGTATCGGCACAAAAGAAGAAGAAGATGAACTAGATGCTTTTATGGAAACTATGTCGTCTCTTTATCCAAATAATAATGACGAGTCGCTTAGTCTTTTAAATAGAACCGATCTAAGCATAGATGAATTTAAGACTTTATTTGCCAAAGCAAGAGAGAAAGCAACAAAGGATGTTGCAGAACAAAGAAAGCAGATAATCAAAGAAGAGCAAGAATATAATGCAAATTTTGCCAAAGAGCAGGCTGAGAAGAAATTTAAACCTATGCAGGTTAAAAAGAAGTATGAGACCTATGATATAAACAAGGATCAAAAATTTCTCTATGCAAGAGAGCTTTTAAATTTCAAAGAAAAAAGAGGCATAGACGTCTTAGAGCTTATGCAAAAGATAGATAAGAAGCAAATTTTAAATAAGATGGCTTGATAGATAAAGCAGAACGAGGATCATCCTCTATCTTGTCATGGGATGACTTAGTAGCGGCTTGTGCTAGATATAAAAATGAATTTAAACCTTTTTATCGACAACTTTTTTACCATTTTCTTCAAGTTTTTGCATGATACGAAGCACATCGATACCTCGTTCTCTCTCAAGTTCTTGAAGCTTGAGTAAAAACGAAAATTTCTCATCCTTAGTAATGTCATAAGTTTCAGTGTTTTTGCTTTCAGCTTGGATAGGAGTAAATTTTTTCTCTTTGGTGTCGTCTTTTTCTTCTTCAACGCTCTCTATGTCCTGAAGACCTTTTTCATTCATCTCTTTTAGTATATTGACAGCATTTTTAGTATCTTCGCCAGATAAAGTTATATTAAACCGCTCTTTTAATACATATTTAGCCCACTCCTCTTTAAACTCATCAATGCTCATATCGCTATCAAGCAGATCAATAGTCCTTGAGTTTTGCATAAATAGCAAATCGCTATCGCCACGATATTCATTTAAAAATTCATTTACAGTGTATGGGGTATCTCTTAAAATTTTTGGCTTATCATTGTCTGGTTTTGCTTGCTGACCTTGTATATACTCTACAAATAAACCCTTGCTTTCATTTATGAAATTTTTAAGATCTGATAGCTGCTCACTTGTAAAGCCAGGATCATAACCTCTAAGCTTTCCTATGATAGTGACTTTTGCTTCATCGCCCTTTGTAAAGCCAGATAGTGGATATATGTGCCTATCATAAGCCGCAGCTTGAGCTTTTCTATCAAGCCTTGCATATTCAGGAAAGCTCATACCATATCCCATATCGTTACTAAGTATCTCGTTTATATCGTTAAATTTAAACCCCATCTCACTAGCTATGTGTTCTCTAGACAGATAAGGATATGGCGAGCTAGAAATTTGCATTTTACTATCCTTAGTAAGTTTTAAACTACTCAACTATTTTTCAAAATTTGTTTGAGTGAAAATTTCTTAGTTGGTAAATCGACCTTTTAACAATTTAGTTTATATGTGACTTCTCTCTACACAAAACTCTTACTAATAGAACTTATCCTCTCACTCCAAGAATTTGCTAGAGAATTTAAATCCTCGCTAGTTGGCTTAAATTTCTCATATTCGTTTGAGGCAACACTTTCTGCGTTAATGTTCTTTGATCTTACATACATTAAAAGGGTTAGCTCTTTAAGTCTTTCTTTTATGAGTGCTTTTATGCTCTCGTTATCCTTGCCTACTTTTTCAAAATCCACAAAGTACTCTTTATGCTCTCCAGTACTTGATATATCATTTAGTGCAGCGCTACTAAGCTTAGTCTTTGCACTATCACTTGGTAGCGGTCTAGAACTACGTAAAAATCCCATAAAAAGAGCCTCTTTACTATAGCCTTCATCTGATTTATAAAAAGAAATATCAGGGTTAAAGCTAAACTCATCACCTGCTTCGCTCATCGTAAAATCAACCTCTTTTACTATGAGCCTAACGCCTGCACTTGATAGCTCTTTGCTAAGAGTTTTGGCGCTATTTAGCTCATCGGAGCTAGAGTAGATGTTTGAGATGGTAGAGCTTGATAGATCTTTTAGCAAATGTCCTTTGGCATCATAGTGAGTGCCTTTTGTGCTGTAGCCTTTTGGTAGTTTGCCTATATCTGCAAGGGTGTAGCTCTTTTTATCATCGCCTAAAGTGCTAGACGTCATTTGGTCAAATAGTCTGTAGTAGTGCTTTATAGTGTCGGCCATATCGATGTTATCAAAGATCTTTATCTGCTCGTCTTTGCTCTTGATGCGGTTTAGCACATGGTTGCGCTCGGCAAATCTACTAAGCTCATCAAGCGTGCTTTTATGGATTTTAAAGTCCTGTGGCAGACCTGCAGCTTTGTTAAAATCAGCTCCCATAAAGCCAGCTTTATCCACTGTGTAGCCATAAGCTTGAAGATCACTGAAATTCAAAGAGATGAGGCTATTTTGTGAAGAAGTGGTATAAGTAAATTTAGCTGGTTCTTGGTTTGGCTTGCTAATCTTTTCTTTGGTTTTTTGGTTAAAAATATCACTAAAATTTGCAGACCTGCCTTGTTTGTGTTGTTGCTTGGTGTATGAATTTGCATTTGTGCTTAAGATGCTAATATCATTCATGGTTTGCCTCCTAGCTTCTTGCTTGATACCAAGCAAAACATATTCCAACCCACAAAAATAAAAAATCAATCAATATAAATAATACCTATGGACAAAATTTATTAATTTAAAGCCTAATATCAAAAATCAATAAAAGATGCAAAATTACTTTTTTAGATTCTTATTTTTTAAGTTTTAATTAAAGTAATCATAAAATAATTGACTATCCAAATTTATCAGTCAAAATAAACAAGTGACAAATATGCCAACCACAAAAATTACAAAAATTTACTTTTACTAAGTCATTCTTTGGTGGGACTGGTTTAATTCCAGTATGCGCCAAAATTCAATTCAGATATTAGGGCGAGCATACTCTATGTAGCTACAAAATGTTACCATTTGTAGCTCCATAGAGGCTCGCAAGGAGAGCTTGCCGCTCCCTTGACCCACGCTAAAAAATATTTTCTTAATTAAAAATGGCCATGCAGGATAGGCTATTTTTAACAAAATATTAAGTTTACTAAGGTAGCCATAAGTATAAAAAATAATTAGACTAAATTATTTTTTGTGGTCTCCAAAATATATTTTAGTAGATTTTTAAAATGGCAGTGTAATAAATATAGTTTCGGAAGTGATAAATGAGATGATTATGCAATAAACTTAATAGAGTCTCTATATTTAAAACATATCTAGACTTTGAGTCTTTTCATTGCATACATCACCCATATGGTGATTTATGCTGGCTTTCTGGGTGTATTCACGCTCCTCTATAAATTCTCTACATATTCTTGCAGCCTCTTGTACTCTATCTGTAAGCTCTCGTATTCTTCTCTCAAATTTTGGAATTCTCTTTCTGAATTTTCTAATTTTTCTTTCAAACGAGATATTGAACTCTCGTACATATCTCTTTGTTGTTGCAAAGATTCCGTTAAGGCGTCGTTGCAATCTTTGTTCAAGCTCTTGACTTTCTTTGTTAGCTCTGTCACATTTGTCCGTAATATCACAAGCTCCTTCTCGCAGTCTTGTTGCAAATTCATTATTTCTAATTCGTGCTTGCTCCTTTCGTCTTCGATCCTCTTCGTCAAGCGCTCGTTCTCTTCTAGTAATGCTTTCTCTAATGCTGTCATCCTCTACTCCATTTTCATTAGTATAAATTTCCTGCTCTCGTTCTCTATTATCTCTTCGTCTTTTGGAATCGATATGTAATACTCTCTCTGGGGCTTGTCCGCAGCAGGTCGGCTGTATCTCCATTGTTTTGGTATAGTCCAAACCATTTCGTTCTCTAACTTCTTCTCTTTTACCATCCAGCCAGCCACTGCTCCCAATATTAGTGCGATAGCCGTTGATAGTAAGATTATCACCAATCTGTCCTTGCGGTGTAGGGATATTGCTTTTTGAAGTTCTTTCGACATATCTTTTTTGATTAAATCTATCTCTTTTAGCAATAAGCTCCTCAAGTTTTCGCCTATTTTCTCTACACTCTTTTTGTGTATTTCTATCATGGAATTCTCTAATTCTTCTGCTTGAGCTTTGGCTGAGTTCTCCAAGTCTTTGAGTGCTTGTGAAATTTGCATCGTATATTCCTCCTTTGAGACGATTTTTTGTTTTTTTATTAGGCAGTATGATCGTCATGCCTTTTTTGTTGATTCTAGTTATTTCGATACCACTTTGTGTAAGAAGCTCAATTACATGATCTCTATTTTTAATAGAACCTTGCTTAACTAGATCGTGCAACTTTTGATCCAGCTCTTCTAAATTTTTATAATGATTGATGTTTTTCTTGCTAGATAATATAGTTTGTTCTTTTGCTGGATCATCTGGACTTGATAGTCCATACTCATCGTTAATGATCTTTTTAATTAGATCTATTCTAGTTTGATCATATTTGGCAAAATATGGATTAAATGATTTTCCTGTTTTAAGATCAATCTTGGAAACCAGGAAATTTAACTCAAGCCTACCATCCTTGTCTGAGTGTTCTACCCATAATACATTTGTACGTTCAAGCATATACTCACCCAAAAGAGCATATTCAAAATCCTTGATAATTTTTAATTTCTGCTCTTCAGCCAGAAAGTCGTGCTTCTCTTCAAATGATAAAACACCAAAACAAGTCTTTTGTTTATAGGTGATGCCTTTTATAATGGCTCTAGTTAAATTTTCATCACCTTTTATAACTCTTGCTGTTCCAGCAGCCTTTCTCTCATTTAAAAGGTAATTTATACTCCCAAGGCCACCACCAGTATAAGTACGAAGAAATTTAACTAGCATCACTAGTGCCTTTATTTGTATTGATACAAGGCAAATCAAGCAACATATTATTTACCCAATGCTTCATAAACTTTATGTAAGACATCATTATCGTCTGCTATGATCTCAATACCAACTCTATCTAGGCTTTGCCCACTATTTAATTTGGCGGCTATTTGGTTTATGTTTTGTCCATGTCTAGATAGTTCAGCTAAAAGCTCTCTCATAATTGGTGCATAAATCTGCTTAGATAACATAGCTCTTAGAGCAAATTTTGAGAAAGTTAGGCCACTTTCTTGTATTTTATCATTAATTGCCGACCATTCTGTGTTGCTTAGCCTAAGTCTTTTAGTTATGACTTTGGTTACCTTGCGCTTTTTTGTCTTTTCAGAACTCACGTAAATTTTCTCCTAATCTAAAAAAGAAGCCACTCAAAAAATCCTATGTTATAAATTTTTTGGCAGACTTGCTCTTTAAATATCTTTTAAGGTTATTTTATAAAAATTTACAGTCTAAAACAAGGAATTTGGTAGGCTTCAGCCCCCTAAAATGCGTATTTTTTAAAAATACTATGAAATATATAATATAATTTTTGTAGCTTTTAAATTTTCTCTTAGAAATTTAGTCCAGTATGAAATTAAGAAAATAAAATAATAAATTTATAGGGGTTATGCTCATAACAAAATAGCGCTTTAAATAGGACAAGCTAGTAACATGAAATTAGTTACTAGCAAATCACAGATGACTAAAAGTCTAGCTTTATGCTTGGTTAAATTTATCCTTTAGTATCTCGTATACTTCGTTGTTCTCTCTTTTGCCAACAACTAGCACAAGCACTACGATCTCGCTATCTTTTACTTGATATGCCAAGCGGTAGCCGACATCTCTTAGCTTGATCTTATAGACATCTCCATAGCCTCGTAGCTTGTCCTTTGCAACCTTTGGGTTTTCTAGACGCTCACTTAGCTTCTTTTTAAACTGTACCTTTATGCTATTGTCAAGCTTTTGCCACTCTTTTAAAGCACTTGGCAAGAACTCTAACTCATAGCTCATCTAGGCTTACTTTTACTGGTTTTTCATCACTTGCTAAAGCAGCGTCTACTGCTTTACTTAGATGATACTCTTCTATTATCTCTGCCATTTTTTCATAGACAGCACTAGGTACTAGATATGCGCTAGGGACATTGTGGTTTAGTATAGCTACAACATTATCTCCAGCTTGTTTTAAAATTTGAGCTGGAGATTTTTTTAGCTCGCTTATGCTAGCTGTGAAATTTGCTTGTATGGTTTGCATTTTTATCCTTTATTTAATACCTAAAATAATACTAAATAAGATATAAGAATAGTCTTAAAACTCATGCTTTAAAATTTACTCCTATTCATTATCATACGATACCATCTCTACTTTAGACCTTAGCGTATTGGCATTAATAGGTTTAGCATAGGTGTTTAGCAAAATTTTATACTGCTTCTCATGCCCTACTATCTGAGCTATAAGGTTGGCTTCGACTTCACGTTGCACTAGATAGTCTATAAAGTAGTGCCTAAAAGAGTAGAAGGTCTTTTTAGAGTCTTTATCTATAAACTTTCTTTGGATCTGGCTTCTAAAAATTTCAGAGAAGTCCTTATTGCTTACCTTAAATATATTTCCATTTTTCTTACTATTAACATATTCTAGCAAACCTAGATCTATGAGCTTACTATGGATAGGCACAAATCTAATGCTATTTTTAGTCTTTGTCGTTTTACCATCATTTGTGTTTATGTTAAAGCAGTAAATTCCATCTTTTAAGACTATATCCTCCTTGTGAAGCTGTGTGATCTCTTTTATCCTCATGCCACTATAAGCAGCTATCATTGTGACGTAGTAGAGCTCACTAGCCTCTATCCTTGAACTTGGTGATTTACCACTTTGTTTGATGTTCGTTACTATCTCAAAGATCTTCCTAGCTTCTGATGCTTCGTATGGAAGCACTGCCCTTTCGCTAGGGTCTACATCTATCTTGATGTTCATTTTTGCAGTTATGCTTTTACCCATATAGCTACTATCAAAGCAGTAGTTAAAAAACTGAATAACCCTTATCATATATTTTTGGATAGTAGGCTCAGAGAGTTTATCGTCCTTTTCTCCTAGCTTAAGTATCTGAGATAAACTTTTATCTTTATACCTACTCTTTTGAGCTAACTTAGTTGGAATTTTATAAAGAAGTTCTCTAAATTCAAGCAAGTTATCTCTTGTGATCTTATGAACTGGCGTATCTTCGTTAAAGTATAAAAACAAGAGCTTTTTTACGCAAGTAACTAATCTTTGCGTATCTGGCGACCACTTGTCAGCTCTTTTAGTGTTTGTCTCAAATATCTCGAATGCATCCTTTAAGCTCTTTTGATCTTCTAAATTTAAAGTTGAGAATTGATTGCTAGAGCCAGATGTCGCTTGCAGTACTTGCCTGATCTCATACTCTTTGGTTATTTTGGCACTAGGATTAAAAATACTAAAGCTACTATCGTCATCTAATTTTATCTTGATATTTTTTGGTGGATTTGGATCCAATATAATATCTTCCATGCTTCTATCGCTATTCTTTGTTCTTACTAGCTTTAAATTTGAAGTTGAGCCATACTTTTGATCTAGTATGGCATAAATCGTCTCGCTAATCCTCTGAGCCATAGCCTTAAGCTGCCCATCAGTAATGGGCAAACAACCACTATCTTCAAGCTCTTTTATATTTTCTTGAAATGAAGCTATGTCCTTAGCATCAAACGAACTAGGTTTGGCATGTTTGGCTAAGTTATCACTAGAATCATCTTCAAGGAAACAGTGCTCACGCTTGTCATCAAATAGCACACTGCTCTTCTCAAGCTTTGATACAAGATAGTTAAGTGTTAGTATGTTTTTCTCTAAAAGAGTTTGCCCTATATTCTCTTTATCCTTGCTACCAAGAGCGCCAGCAGTGTTAGTGATATTGCTTATATCCTTAATTAAAATTTGAGGTAGATTGCCATCTATCAAACTTTGTTTAAAGTAGTCATTGAGCGCATTTAGAAATTCTACATCCATCTTCTTATTAAGAAGAGAGTGCTCTTTAATACTCTTGCTAAGCTTTACTTTCATAAACGAATTTACAAAAGATTGGATTATGTTATCACTAAGATTCATATGAACCGCCCTTTTTATCAGGTAAAGATTATTATCTAGAATTTTAGCCCTTTTTCTGGCTTTTTCCAAGAGATTAGTGGATGTGGAGAAGCAAATTTCTCGCTTTTCGTTAAAAAACTTTCTGATGCTTGGAGTAAGTGTGGCTCTATAATAGTATATGCCGTTTCGTTCCCTTAAGTGGTGTCCCATATTAATTACCAACCGGTCAAAAATGGAACAGTTTTATGTAATGACTAAGCAAAAAATCGTCTAAAGTGCGTATTTCAGGCTTTTGTGAGCTCATATAAAAAACCCTCATAAGCCGGACGCCCTTGGTTCAAGTCTCCCCCGTGACACCAGAACACACTATTTTAGGCACTAGCAGTAATGCTTTTGTTCTTTACCTTTCTTTAAAATTTCCTTTAAGAGTGGAACACTTAGTTACTAAAGTGGGACAGCCTCTTAAAAATGTAGCGATTATAAAGCCATCACCCTTTTAATACCATAAAAATAAATTTGTTTTAAATTTCTACTTCTGGTTTTTTATACGAAACTACCTTAAATACGCACTTTCAACATTTATCATTTTAATATTTTTGATTTTTCTTTCTTAAAAAATAAACTTTTTTACAAAAATTTGTATTTCTAGCTGAAATTTTTTCCAAAATTGGTGTAATTACTATAAATATCTTTTAAAAGGATAAAAATGAAAAATTTTTCATTGATAGTAACTAGCACCGCTAGCACGAGAGAAAGTTCATATGGTAAGGTGATTTGCCATGGCTAATGCATATAAAATAAATGACCACAACCTAGTTATAAACGTAAGGTCAGATTTTTTAACATATGGTAGAGTCATAGGTAGATTTGCACATGCATGTCGTGAGAAAAATCAAAAGAAGCATATAAAGTATCTCAACAAAAATCCAACCACTCTTAATCGTTACAAACTTCTAAGCGAGTTTAATGGCAATGGTAACATGAGAGATGCCAATAGTAAAGATGATGAGCTACATAATATATCTTTTGTAAAGAATTTACTTAAAGGCTTTCAGGATAGCTTTGAGAAAGACTATACCAAGCAGTCTTATACACAAAAACGAAAAGGCAAAGAAACTCCTATAAATAAGTCTTGGCGTAAAGATATGGCTGGTTTTTGTGAGATTATCATCACGTTTGGCACAGATAGGAAGAAAGAGCCAAAAGGAGGATTAAGCAAAGAAGAGTCAAAATTTATAAATGAAAACATACGCATGGATAGAGTAATGAGATTTATAAATGCATACTGCTCAAAGTATGGTGTAAAGTGTCTGCTTGTAGCTGAGCATAATGATGAGAAGACCAAACACTATCACATCATCTTTACAAACTACAACTTTGAGAAGCATGCAAATTTGAGATTTAGCGGTAGGGCACAAACAGCAGAATTTGGTAAAGAGCTACAGGATATGGGAGCAGAGGCATTTGAAGGTCAAGTGCTTCGCGGCAAGCCAAGCAATAATAGACACAAGAGCTTAACCCAAATGCACCAAATAGCAAGAGAATATAAGAGTGAGCAAGAGTTAAAAGAGAAAATTCAAAAGCTTATAGAAGCGGAAGCAAATAAGTATATGCAAAAGAAAGAGCCTTTGTGGGGCGACGAGTACTTTAGGTTAGAGCCAAATGAAAAAAGAGCTTTAATAGCAGGTCTTAGAAATTCTGTTTTTGAATAGCTACAAGAGAACATTATCATCACATCTGATGAGAAGCTAAAAGAACAAGTAGAGCTTCTTGCTGAGAAAATAACAGAACAAAACAAGATCATAGAAGAAAATAAAGAGAAAAGTATAGAAGTCTTAAAAGAAAAAGAGCAGCTAGAAAAAGAGCCAGATGGTTTAAAAGAGACCAAAGCTGGGCAAGATAATGAGATAACAATTCTTAGACACAAACTAAAAGCACATACTAATCAACAAACAAAGATAAATAAACAAAATGCATTAATAGAGAGTAAGAATAGAGAAAATCTGGCTCTAACATATAAAAATAAAAGTTTACAAAGTGAAAATATCAAACTAAAAGACTTTAATGGTAAAAGCTTAGGTCTTTTGCTAGAAATAGCAAATATCAACCCAGAGCTAAAAGATATGATAGTAAATGAAATGCCAGAGCTAAGAGGTAAATTTACAAAAGATGATGCTTTGATGGAGATGGGGTAGAGAAATTTTCTAGAGACATCAAAAGTATAGTAGTAATATAAAAACAAAAAATCCCAAAAATCAATTAAAAGATAAAACACTATAAAAAGGGGCGATCAGGTGATAATATGTTCTAGGGGTAGAGCAATGGTAAATAAATTCTGAAGTATCGCAATGCTGTTTATTTATATTATAAAAATCTCGCATTGTACCCCAGTACAATAGACATATACTTCTAAAATTTATATAATTCATTTAAAATTTCAAATACTATAAACAATAAGGAGAACATGATGGCTAAAGAAGCCGGAGTAGTTAAAAAGCGTAAATGGAGGAATAGCAAGAGCACTTAATGACTTAACAGGAGAGGTAAGACAATTAAGTGTAGGAGATATTGTATACCAAGGTGAAAAGATAGTTACAGAGGGTTCTAACTCTAAAGTAACAATAACTCAAACTGATGGTAAAGATATAACTCTAATAGGTAAAGATACTATAACTCTAGATCAAGACTCTAACAATAACGAAACAGTAGCTGATATCTCAGCTTTACAACAAGCCATCTTAAAAGGAACAGATCTTAATGCTCTAGAAGAAACTGCTGCAGGTGGTCCACAAGCAGGTGGTAATGGTGGAGATGGCGTAAGCTTATCTTCTACTAGCTTTGCAGAAGGAGGCCACATTAGTAACATATACGCCAATTATGGTAATTTACCGGATAATGGAGGTAGTTATATAAGTGATTATTCTGCAATAAGTGGAGGTAGGTTAAATGCACAGGATGCAGCAGATATCATTATACCTCCTACTCCAACCGTAGAATTTACGAGAGACACAAATAATGACGGATTTTTAAATAAAAGCGAAAATGAAGCAAATGGTGATCCGAATACGACTCCTGTTAAAATTACCGTTCCTGCGGACGCAAATGTAGGAGATAAGCTAGAAATTACTATTACTAAACCAGATGGTACGACTGAGAATAAAACCGAAACCATTACTCCTGAAATAAAAAATAACGGTTATATAATACCTGACATTCCTGTTAAAGACGGAAAGCCTTCTACCGTAAGCGCCTATATAACCGATCAGGCTGGAAATAAGGGCGGCGAAGGCAGAGATACGATAACTACCGATACGATTGCTCCGACTACTCCAACCGTAGAATTTACGAGAGACACAAATAATGACGGATTTTTAAATAAAAGCGAAAATGAAGCAAATGGTGATCCGAATACGACTCCTGTTAAAATTACCGTTCCTGCGGACGCAAATGTAGGAGATAAGCTAGAAATTACTATTACTAAACCAGATGGTACGACTGAGAATAAAACCGAAACCATTACTCCTGAAATAAAAAATAACGGTTATATAATACCTGACATTCCTGTTAAAGACGGAAAGCCTTCTACCGTAAGCGCCTATATAACCGATCAGGCTGGAAATAAGGGCGGCGAAGGCAGAGATACGATAACTACCGATACGATTGCTCCGACTACTCCAACCGTAGAATTTACGAGAGACACAAATAATGACGGATTTTTAAATAAAAGCGAAAATGAAGCAAATGGTGATCGAATACGACTCCTGTTAAAATTACCGTTCCTGCGGACGCAAATGTAGGAGATAAGCTAGAAATTACTATTACTAAACCAGATGGTACGACTGAGAATAAAACCGAAACCATTACTCCTGAAATAAAAAATAACGGTTATATAATACCTGACATTCCTGTTAAAGACGGAAAGCCTTCTACCGTAAGCGCCTATATAACCGATCAGGCTGGAAATAAGGGCGGCGAAGGCAGAGATACGATAACTACCGATACGATTGCTCCGACTACTCCAACCGTAGAGATTACGAGAGACACAAATAATGACGGATTTTTTTAAATAAAAGCGAAAAATGAAGCAAATGGTGATCCGAATACGACTCCTGTTAAAATTACCGTTCCTGCGGACGCAAATGTAGGAGATAAGCTAGAAATTACTATTACTAAACCAGATGGTACGACTGAGAATAAAACCGAAACCATTACTCCTGAAATAAAAAATAACGGTTATATAATACCTGACATTCCTGTTAAAGACGGAAAGCCTTCTACCGTAAGCGCCTATATAACCGATCAGGCTGGAAATAAGGGCGGCGAAGGCAGAGATACGATAACTACCGATACGATTGCTCCGACTACTCCAACCGTAGAATTACGAGAGACACAAATAATGACGGATTTTTTTAAATAAAAAGCGAAAAATGAAGCAAATGGTGATCCGAATACGACTCCTGTTAAAATTACCGTTCCTGCGGACGCAAATGTAGGAGATAAGCTAGAAATTACTATTACTAAACCAGATGGTACGACTGAGAATAAAACCGAAACCATTACTCCTGAAATAAAAAATAACGGTTATATAATACCTGACATTCCTGTTAAAGACGGAAAGCCTTCTACCGTAAGCGCCTATATAACCGATCAGGCTGGAAATAAGGGCGGCGAAGGCAGAGATACGATAACTACCGATACGATTGCTCCGACTACTCCAACCGTAGAATTTACGAGAGACACAAATAATGACGGATTTTTAAATAAAAGCGAAAATGAAGCAAATGGTGATCCGAATACGACTCCTGTTAAAATTACCGTTCCTGCGGACGCAAATGTAGGAGATAAGCTAGAAATTACTATTACTAAACCAGATGGTACGACTGAGAATAAAACCGAAACCATTACTCCTGAAATAAAAAATAACGGTTATATAATACCTGACATTCCTGTTAAAGACGGAAAGCCTTCTACCGTAAGCGCCTATATAACCGATCAGGCTGGAAATAAGGGCGGCGAAGGCAGAGATACGATAACTACCGATACGATTGCTCCGACTACTCCAACCGTAGAATTTACGAGAGACACAAATAATGACGGATTTTTAAATAAAAGCGAAAATGAAGCAAATGGTGATCCGAATACGACTCCTGTTAAAATTACCGTTCCTGCGGACGCAAATGTAGGAGATAAGCTAGAAATTACTATTACTAAACCAGATGGTACGACTGAGAATAAAACCGAAACCATTACTCCTGAAATAAAAAATAACGGTTATATAATACCTGACATTCCTGTTAAAGACGGAAAGCCTTCTACCGTAAGCGCCTATATAACCGATCAGGCTGGAAATAAGGGCGGCGAAGGCAGAGATACGATAACTACCGATACGATTGCTCCGACTACTCCAACCGTAGAATTTACGAGAGACACAAATAATGACGGATTTTTAAATAAAAGCGAAAATGAAGCAAATGGTGATCCGAATACGACTCCTGTTAAAATTACCGTTCCTGCGGACGCAAATGTAGGAGATAAGCTAGAAATTACTATTACTAAACCAGATGGTACGACTGAGAATAAAACCGAAACCATTACTCCTGAAATAAAAAATAACGGTTATATGTTTTGCACTTCCCAGACTCCTTACTTACAAGCGTCAAACGACTAGAGAATGAAGAAGTTGTTATTTGTTGTTATATTTTCCTAACATTTATTTTTTAGTTGTAAAGCAGTGATCTTGATGCTCACAGTTTTACATTACCACTTTTATTATGGATTTTCAATGTCTGGAAACCACTATTACCTTTTCTTGCTTAGGGCGGCGAAGTGTACAACATTCTGTTGAAATTATTTTTTGAAATTCCTTTGAAAACTCCTTGGCATTTTCTCAACACGTCAAACATCAGAAACACGCAGTGTGCTTTCTGGGTACATTCCTTCTTCTTGTTTAATTTGCAGGATTTTGTAACAGCAATGAGCAGCACAGATCTGATTACATACACACTCCAACATTCCCTCTCTTGTTATTCACGATTATAGTTCCTATATTCATTATGTTCCCAATTGGCAACTTATTTACATTATTAACTTGTTGTTTTATTGTATTTTTGCTTAAAAACTTTCTTCCACGGTGTTAACTTACACCTTATTCCTTGCGATGTTATTTGAAGTACATTTATTTTGTCATTCAGAAAAACTTCACATTCTAAAAAACTCCTTATTTGATATATAAAAGTGCCTATTGTTGATTACCCAAGATAAACTTTTTTTTGAGCGCTCAGCTTTTTTGATTCTTTCTTCCAAAAACCATGTTTGGGTACATTTTTTGTATTTATATTAACATTATTCTGGACTTGTAAACATATTAAGTATTTTATTGTAATATACCACTGTTCCATTTATTTTAACACCAAACAGCTTCAAAACTCCTAAAAGAGTATTTATTTTGAATTTTACTGATCGCATTAAAAAAGAAAAATTAACATTAAGCATCCAAAATAGATTCATTTTATTTATTTGTTATGGACACATGAAGATGTCTTTGTAACATTCAAAAGCATCATCGCGGCGAAAAAAAATATCCCTCGGATGTCGATCTCTGAACCATACGCCGTATCTTATGAATTTTTGATCAAAATTATTGCCGTTGACGGGTATGATTATATCAGAAGAAAAGGCTTTTTTTTTGAATCTTCGTTCCACTACAAGTCTATGACGGTGACTGGCGGAATGCTAAATTTTTATGAAAACAGAAGCGGCGATAGTAATCTAAAAACTACTACGGCAAAGATTGAGCTTCCTTACGGCGTTAAAGCGGCTGACGATTATTTAAAATTTGATATTACAACAGACAGTACGTCTAATATAAAGCTTAAACTAAGTAATCTTTCGGATACGACCGAGACTACGATAGCTCCCGGTATAACAGCGACTATTTCGGCAGATAAACAAAGTATTACGCTAAAAGGCGTACCGGTATCTAGAGATTTTAAGACGACCATAGAAAATGCCGTAGTTTTAGAAAACAACGGCGTTACCAAAAAAAGCGACGAATCTAATAAAGACGAAGTTATAGTCGAAAAAGAGGGCATATACGTAGAATTTGCCGAAAAACAAAGCGTAAAAGTAGGTGGTGGCAACGACGCGCTATCAAGATCAGACAGCATGAAGGACGGCAAGGTAAATGAAATAGATGCAATCATCTCAATCCCTAAAAACGTAAGAGATGGCGATATATTAAGACTTGAAATAAAAGATCCTATCAAAGGGACGACAACGAGAGAATACACTATCCACACGGACGCAAAAGGATTTTTAAACTCTATAACGTCAAATAAACCAAGCGATTATCCTGACCTAGAAAGTAAATTTCCGTCTGCCGAACCGACTTCAAATCAAAAATACGAATATATACTCAAAGGCGTAGGGCTAGAAGCCGGCAAAAAAACTACCGTAGAGGCTACCTTAGACTACCGAAAAGGAACGGATGACGATACGGTAACGACGGACGTAAGCAAAAAAGCGACTACCCAGATAGAGAACATCAAGGCCCCAGAAGTAATATTTGAAGACGCAAAAGGCGGTACAAGCGTAAGTAGAACCGATGCTAGAAAAGGCGCAAATGGTGACTACCTAACCGACGTTACTATAAAAATTCCATCAAATGCTGTTAATGGTGATAAAGTAAAAGTAACCATCAAAGATCCTAACGGAAATGAAACTGAAAAAACTTACATTATTTATAAACTTGACGAGAACGGAAAAGATGCTAGTAAAAGTTCAAAGATTAGCAAAATAACGGAGTACAACAATAGCAGCAACGTAATAGAACTTTCTTCGGATAAAAAAGGTTTCGTTATAAAAGACGTAGTGATGAAAACCGGCAAGCAAACCGAAGTAACGGCTCAAGTGCTCTCGGATGCTACTCATAATAACGTAGCCGTCGATGAAAGCCCAGTAGCTAAAGCCTCTATAACCGTTTCTAATCTAAATAGAGTTTCGATAGCGTTTGATAAAGATGAGAATGAAAATTCGCTACTCTCAAGACCTGAAAGCGCAAGCGGAGATAATCTAGCGATCTATAAAACTACCGCTAAAATAACGCTTCCGAATAATATCTTGGAAAAAGACAAGGTAAGTATTGATATAGATGGAACCCAAAAGGATTATATCGTTGAAAAAGAGAACGGCAATCTGTTTCTTTCTAATGGAAGCGAAAAATTAGAAATAAAAGACGGTGCGGTAACTATAAAAGATATAGAACTAAAAACGAGCGGCGATACGAAGATTTCGGTTAGCGTTACCGATAAAAACGGAGCGGTCGCAGAGGCTAAAAATAATATATCTATGGACACCTTAAATAACGATATGTTAATTAAGTTCGACGAAGACAAAAATAACGACGGAGTTATAGCCACTACGGCAAATGAAACGACGGCAAGTATTAAGCTTCCGTCAAATACTGTTAACGGTGATATATTAAAACTTAAGATAGATAATCTTGAGAAATCTTACCTTATCGAGAAGAATGCGAACGGAAAATTTGAAATTACCGAAATAGATTCCGCTAAAAACAAAATAGGCAGGCCGATAGAAACCGACGATAATAAAATAGTTAAAGTTTCCGTTCCTATTAATGATGCAAGACCTACGAAAGTTAGCGCCGAGGTAGTCGATTACGAAGGTAAAGGCGTAGCTGTGAATTCAACAAACGATATTAAAAAAGCTTCCGGCGGCGGCAATTCGTTAATGGTAACTTATGAGGAGGATACTAATAGAGACGCTAAATTAAGTAGAGCCGAAGCTAATCAAGACGGAACAGCAAGCAAGACGAATGCTGTTATAACGCTACCTGTTGGCAAAATAGTAACCGGTGATAAACTAACGGTAGATATAAAAAATGAGCCAAGCGAGCCAAGCGGCAATAGAAAGCTAGAGTACATTCTTACTAAAAATAATGACGGCTCCATAAGTGCTGTGGATAAAAACGATAATCCAGTAAATATCGAAGAAGGGCTTATCAAAGTTCCGGTAAACGTTCAAGTTGGTACACAAACGACTACGAAAGTAACGCTAGAAGATAGCGCCGGGGTTAATAAGGGCACAACCGGAGAAAAGCCTATCGAGCTAGAGAGAGGACTAAATGATAAGCCTATTAAGGTAACGTTCGACGAAGATAATCTAAATAGGGATGGCACAATAGACCGCGTAGAAGCCGACGAAGATGGCAATATTTATACTACTACGGCAACTGTGACTATACCTTACAACGCATCTATCGGAGATAAATTAAAAGTAGAGATTAGCACAGAATCTACGCCTAGAGAATACGAGCTAAAAAGCGTAGACGGTAAAATAAAGGCAGTTTCGTCAAGTGGCGAAATACTAGACGTGATAGATAACGCGATAAAAATTCCTAACGTTAAGCTTGCATATACTGCGCCAACTTCGGGAGATCCGGCTCCAGCATTGGTTCCGACTACGGTAAAAGCTACGTTAACCGACGCATACGGCGAAGATAAAACGATAGACAATAAGAATATAAATTTAAATATGGGCTTTAGCGGAAAACTCGAAGCGGTATTCACCGAGGACTTAAGTCGCAATAAAGTTCTAAGCAGAGACGAAGCGGCGATAGACGGCAATGCCGGTAAAACTACTCTTGGTCTAAAGCTTCCAAGCAACGTTATGGCCGGAGATAAGATTAGCGTTACTATAAAAACCGACGGTCAAGTCACCAGAACCGAAAATTTTACGCTTGAAAAAGAAAACGGTGAACTTGTTGCTAAAAGTACTAATGGCAACAAGATATCTCTTGAAGGAGGAGCGTTAAATCTAAAAGATATAGATGTGAGTGTAGGCCATAAGTATAGCGCAGAAGCTGAATTAACTAACAGTAAAGGCGAATACAAGCAAACGTCTACTAACGAGGTCGAGCTAGAAAAAATGCAATATATAAGCTCTTATAGCGAAAGCGAAGATGCGAGCAACAAGGGCTTGCATAACGTAACGCTATATTTACCGGAAGACGCTAGAGAGGGAGATAAAATTTCTCTTACTTATACAGATCCGAACGATCATAGCAAAACTGTTACGAAAGAGCTAGAAGGACTAACTAAAGCCGATATAGATAACGGTCACATTTCGACTCAAATAAACGTAAATCCGGAAAAAGCCTATGACGTAAAAGTGGTGGCTCAAACGGCTGATTCAAGTGGTTCAAATCACAGCGTAGCATCTTCGTTTACTATAAAAGTAGAGCAAGATATCAGTAATGATACGGTAGAATTTAACGCAAATAACAATAGAATGTACGGCGGCAACGGTACGGATACTTTAGTATTTAAAGAAAGCGTAGATCTAAATAATGTAGCGAATCTGGGCGATAAAGTTTATAAATTTGAACAAATTAAACTTGGAGATGATGGGGCGAACGGCGCAGTTAATCTAACGATTAGTCCGAAAAACGTTTTAGATATAACTGACAATAAAGACGTTAGATTAAAAATTTTGGGCGACGATCACGATAGAGTTAATTTAGATAACCATGAATGGAAAAGAACAGCGGATACCAATAGCGGCAATAGGACCTACGAAAGTATGTATGAAATCAATGGGCATACCGTTAAAATAGAGGTAGACCAAAAAATTCATACCGACTTCTAAGAAAGCTTTGCGACGAGCTTAAAACTCGTCGCAATTTTTATCTTCATATATTGATCTTTTTTTATATTATTTCTAATATAAATTATAGTATTTAAGACGTTTTTGCTAGACGGCTTAGTCTAAAAACCAAATACATAGACTACAAAGTACCTACAGTTTTTTTGGTTCCGATAAAGTCGATAAAAAAATGGATAGTTAAATTTAGTGTAGTTGGTTGATTTTATTACACTAATAGGTTTATCTTGCTGGTAGCCTACATCTCACCTTTTATTAGTAATTCAAAGAACCATTATAAAAACGATCTATTTGCTCTTTAAAAAAATTCTCAGTGCTATATCTTTAAATATTCTTAAGTTTTTTTATTGGATCCTTAGTTATAATTTAAATGTTTTATTACCAAAAAAATCATATTTAATGGATAAAGTTCGTCTAAATTTTTTTATATTTTTTTCTTTTGCTCTACTAAATAAAAAAATTTTTGCCCGTCTGGCTAAGACCTTACAGCAAGCTCAGCCCGAGCTTGCTAAGTAAGTTTATTTATCAACATATAAAAAATGTTGATGCTTAATAGGGGTGAATCTAGATAATTAAAGTGTATGGTGGCATAATTTTTACGTAATGTTACATAAGGTAAAAACCACGTAAAACACGTATAGTGAAGTACAGTAAGGTAAAGCACGTATACCAAAAGTAAAAACTACGTAAAATAGGCATACCTAAGTATAGTAACGTAAATTACGTATAGCAAAGTAAGTATACGTATTTTACGTATAGTGAAGTCACGTGAAGTATAGTTAAGTGAAGTTAGGTTAAGTATAGTAGGGTATAGTGAAGTAAAACAAGTATACCTAGGTAAAAACCACGTAAAAACACGTATAGTGAAGTAAAGTTACGTAATAAAATGTATTATGAGATATATTAGTAACTTACCATTTCGACTTTTGCTTTTAATACAATAGCATTTATATTTGTAGCATATGTTCCAAGTAAAATTTCTATACTGCTTCTCATGTCCTACTATTTGAGCTATGATATTTGGCTCTACTTCTTGTTGGACAAGCGTATCTATAAAATAGTGCCTAAACGAGTAAAAAAAGTCTTTTGTTTGTCGCTACTTATTAGCTTTCGTTGTATTTGTGATCTCAAAGAAATTTCTGAAAAGTCTTTGTTACTTACTTTGAAGATTCTTTTTATTCGCACTAGCTTTTTTTGTTTTACAAACTCCATTAGTCCAAACTCTATTAGCTTGCTATGCACTGGCACGAGCCTTATGGGAATTTATATTTTTTTAGTACTCTTGCCATCATCTCTATTTATACTAAAGCAAAAGCACATTATTGTGTTGCACAATGTCACGTGCTCTTAGCTGAACTATCTCATTTATCATCATGCCACTATATGCTGCTATCATAGTTATATAGTATAGATCATTTGCGTTTATCCGCTTGCTTGGCGACTTGTTTATATCTTTAAAATTTTGGACTATTTTTAAAGATAGCATTAGCCTCTTCCTTGCTATAAGGTAGCACCTTGTGCTCCATCGGATTTATCTCTACTTTTACGTTTAGGTCATTTACAATGCTCTTACTTATGTAGTCGCTGTTATAGCAATACTTAAAGAACTGAATAACCCTTATCATATACTTTTTGTATAGTTACTTGTGATAGCTTAGGATCGTTTTTTTGCCTATGTGTATGATTTGCTCTAGGCTTTTGTCTTTATATTTGGCTTTTTGATTTAGCTTGGTTGGTATGAGAGCTAAAGTATTTCTAGATCTAAGTAAATCATCTCGTGATATGGCTGTGATCTCTTTGTTTGGGTTAAAAAATTTTAAATAGTATGTTTCCTACTATATTTACCAAATCCATAGTGCTATTTGACCACTTTTGGCTAATGTTAGTATTTGCTATAAAATTTTCAAATGCTGTTTTTAGTGTAATGGTCTCTTTGCTCTCTGCATTTCTTTGGCTGGCGGAGCATGGTACTATCTCATATTCTTGTCTTATTTCATCATTTAAAATACCTACACTAAAGCTTTTATCACCTACTTTTATGCGTTTACCTATGATATGACTATCACTAGTTAGTATCTGCTCTACACTCCGCTCATCGTCTTTAGTTTTTATTAGCTTAACAGGAGTGTTAAGTCCATATTGTTGCTTAGCGGTTGTCATTATGGCATGTGAGAAATTTTTAGTTAGATTTTTAATGCCTTCTTTATTAAGAGGCAGTCCATGTGTCTCATTAAGGGTTTCAATATTGTCCTGAAAGCTATCTATATCGTTTGATTCAAAGCTATGGTTTTCATCTTGTTTGTTTAAAAATTTAAGCTTTTTAGAAACAAGGTTTGTGCTTTTATCAAGCTTTGATATAAGATAGTTTAGTGATAATATATGTTTCTGAAGCAAGGTTTGAGCTATGCTGGCCTTATCATCTTGATCTATGGCTTCATCAAGTTATTAGATAAAATTTTGGCTTTATTTATTAAAGCCTCATTGCTTTGCTTGAGCAATTCAGGAAAGCTATCATTTTTTAATGCTTCTTTGAAGTGCCGATTTAGTGCATCTGTAAAGTCAATATCTATCTTTTTATCAAAAAGTGAATGCTCTTTTATGCTCTTATCGATCTTTGCTTGCATAAAACTATCAACTAGTGAATCTGTAATTCCTTGATTTAGCTTCATATCTACTGCCTTTGTTATGAGATAAATATATCTATTATAGATTCTAGCAGATTTTCTAGCTTTTAATATGGAACAAGTCCCCAAGGAGAAACACAACTCTCTTGAACAATTAAAAACTTTTCTTGCTTTTGGGGTGATGACACTTCGGTAGTAATAAATTCCATTGCGGTTTTTTAGGTGTACCATGGATTTGTAGTGGAACAAAAGTGGGACACTTGACTAGTGCTTATTGGGAAAAGTTGTTTGCAATGGCGATGTAGCAGGGCTTTAAGCGATATTTAAAAATTTATCTCATAAGCCGGAGGTCGGGAGTTCAAGTCTCCCCCGTGACACCAGAACATACTATTTTAGGCACTAGCAGTGATGCTTTTATTCTTTCCCTTTCTTTAAAATTTCCTTTAAGAGTGGAACACTTAGTTACTAAAGTGGGACAGTTTCTTAAAAATTCCAATGATTATAAAGTCATCACCCTTGTAATGCCATAAAAATAAATTTGTTTTAAATTCTTGCTTCTAGCTTTTATTTATGTCACCTTTAAAATACATTAAACATCCAATCACCGCTAATCGTTACAAATTTTAATGCTAAAGATGATGATTTGTACAGTAGATCCTTTGTAAAAATTTACTTAAAGATTATCAAGAAAGCTTTGAGAAAGACTATGCAAAGTAGTCTTGCATGCAAAAACGAAAGAGTTGCTATGACACTAATAATGCTTGCCGTTATGAAGAATTTAGGATGTCTACCAAATAATGTAAAGGCTATACATACATACGAAAGAGGATATAATAGCCAGAAAACACAAGATCATAGAGATATAAACAAAAATAGAGATGATGATACTAAGTATGCATCAAATTTCTCAAATTTTGCGACTAGATATTTCTCTCACTCTCTATGGCTAAACGATAAGAACTTCTCTAAAACGCCTCTAAGCACGGCCGTAACGCCAAATATGATAAATAACAATAAAGAATTTGCAAATCTAGATAGGAATTTGGGAGCGAATAGACCATTGCATAACGACGAAAAACAATGGATTGATAAAAATGTGGATAATTTTAAAGAATTTTATAAAGATCAAACAGGAATTTCATTAAATAATTTACAAGCAAAGAAACTATTGGATCACTCGGCAAAATTCTATAGTGGACGCCGATGAAAATATCGGCTTAATTGGTAAAATATTTGGTAAAACGCAATTTGACAAAAACGATGAATTATTGGCAAGTAAATTTATCAATGAAAATTCGCAAGGGCTTAAATTTGAAAACTATTATGGCGGCGATGAATTACTGCATTTCCAAGACTATTTCACGGCTACAAATAATCAATTTTATAAAGGTAAAGACTTTAATCAAAATACTCCCGGGGCTTTAATCGATATGTCGGGTATGTTTTTGGGCGCAGGCGGTGGTAGCTTTATTGCAAATGCAGGAACAAAAGGATTGTCAAGACTTATACTAAATCAAGAAGCTAAAACTTCGGTTAAAGCCGGTTTGGCCGGTGCTACGATAGATACTAGTTTGCAAGTAGGAACTCAAATTTATGATCAAGCTATAAACAATAATGGGTATGTAGATTTTAGAGATATTCATTTAAATTATCCTAGTGTTGTTTTTAGTGCAGTCGCAGGAGCAGCGATCGTGCCTAGCATGATAAATTCTGCAAAAAGAAGTAAAGCATTCAATTGGTGCAATATCAAAACAATGGAGAGATTTCTTAAATACAGAATCAATAAATAGGGAAGATAAATTATTAAATAATATGATAGAAAAATGGTGGAAATATTTTTTTAGACATACAATTTTTTTCAAGGAGTAAATTATGAACTTCGCAACACAATAAAAAGACAATACTATCGGCGGTAGTGGTAATGAATGATTTTTTTAATGTTCTCTGGCGAGAATTTCAATATAAAATCGTAGATTTAATCCTATATTTAGCCAATCATCACCCATTAGTTGCTTGGATTATCTTATATTTTTGGGTTTGCTTGTACTATATTTTTTTGTTTTAAGTTTATTCGCCATTGTTATATAATCTATAATAAATCTAAAAAAATATAAAAAAATTTTAAAAAAATAGGTATATTATTTTTATTCCTATTGTTATTTTTACTTTCTCATTAAATTCATAATTTACAAATCAAATGGATATTTAGTTTATTTTTTTGCATCTTTTTCATGGATTTCTACTATTGGTGTGATTTTTTTGGGCTTTTCGACCTGGAAAAATTTATACCACATAAACCACAGAATAGAAACCCTAAAAAAACAAAAAGAAGCAAAAAAAGTTAAATTTGAAAAAAAGTAAGAATTCGTTAATTTCTACAAATGTAAAATTAAGAAATAAATAAATTGGCAGCATTAATGTGGTAATGGGTATAGTATATAGATAATGGCTAGACTATACTGAAGTATTAATAAACGCTTTAAGTGACGGATTCAGTGGAGGTGCTAGTAATTGGCTAGCGGCGGTAGGAATAAGTGCTTTTTGTTAATTCACCCATAGAGCTATATTCTCAACTTAAAGATATACCAAAAGATACAGATGCAAATAGAATTATTATAAAGACTATAGTTGGCGGATTTATGGGATTCATTATAAGTGTAACTGGAAAGATAGGTGAGAGGATACTGATAGGCAAATAGGATAAAAGATGAAGAAGATTATATTTACAGCTTTAGCTATCTTAGTAATAGCCATATCATTAATAGCAATAAATAAAAGAATGAATAAAGGAAATTTAATGGATAACAATAATACATATATGGTTATAGCTCCAAATGGAATGGAAATACCATTTGATAAAAATACAAATTTATCAGTCTCACCTCTTGATTATGGGAGTGAGACTATAGGTGTAAAAGAGCACTCCCAAATGCTCCTTGACTCCCGCTCCATCCTAGACTCATCTTTATAAAAAAACTATAAACCACTATACTATAACCCTAAACCAAACTCTTTAGGTCAAACAGACTATCTATCATTTAAACCTTGGCTAGATATTAGCTATAAATCAAGTTCAAATAAGATAGCTCCTTGGACTAAATCAGAAAAAAAGCTTACTATGAAAGCTTAAAAAGATAAGAGAGATAGATATATCTATCTAGTAAAAAGAAGTAATCTAAAATGCACTATGGTAGATATCCCTGAAGATGCTATAGGTAGAGTAGATAGCAATGGCAAACTAACAAAGCCTGAGTATGCTGAAATTTTATGATGAAGTAGATAGAAATAAAAAAATACACTTAAATCAAGATTATTTAATGGTGAGTGGAATATATGTGCAGGTATATTAGGAGATAGACGATCATTTTCTTCAGCTACTGTATTAAATAACTCTGGCTTTAAAACAAGAGCTAGACAAGCAGTATTCTTAGCAGCCCAACTAGGGAGAAGTGAGATGCTTTAAAAAGTGTTAGCTAGATACTTTTCTTCTTCGTCTTATATATCAGGCTCAAATAAAGACTTGCAAGCAAAAATAAAATTTCGAGATTTATTTAAAAAAATCCACCACTAGATGAATATGGCATGATGCCCTATCTTGATGAGATAGTGGGAAGTTACTTTGTGATGGATTTTAATAGGGGTGGTGTAGTGATTAACCCTACAGGATCAATGCATAGAGTTTTAAGAGAACTTGTGGAAGACGAAGGCAAACTACTTGATCCTAGAGACCTAGATGCAAATGAGACTACAAGGGAAGAATTTGTGGCGTATGTAAAAAAAGAACTGCCAGAATATGCAGAGATTTTTTCTGAAAAAGGCTATCCAGCTAATTATGAAGATAGAGACATAGACCTCTACATCGACTCCACTCTTCTAGAATCTAAAATAATGTCTCTAACTCCACCAGTACATCGACTCCACTCTTCTAGAATCTAAAATAATGTCTCTAACTCCACCAGAAGGATATCCAAATGCACCATACTATAACACTCCAGAAGAGCTAACAAGACTATATGAGGCTGGTAAATTAGATAAAAAGCTAAACCCTCTAACACCAGTAATGTATAGAGAAAGCTTTCCTGAAGATCTTAGAGCTAAGATCCTAAGCTATGCTAAAGAGCATAATATAAAGGAATAAGAGCAAATATAAAAAGTTTTGTTTAAGAACATTAATTTTAAAATGAGCATCATCTAAATTTTTAGATATAATTACGCAAAAAGTTATATTATTAAAAATCAGGTAAAGGAACTCATGAAAAAAATATTTAAATTTCTATCTTTTTTTAGTATTTATGCTATTTCTTACAGGATGTGCAAAAAGATCTTATTATAAGCAATATGCCAAATTCAAATTTGAACTATCATGGCGATAATGTTCCTATAACTATCATAGCTTATAAATTAAGAGATGTGGCTAAATTTAAAGAAGCTAGCATTATCGATCTAGCCGAGAGAAATGGTGAAATATTAGGCTATGACAAGATTGACTCTATAAAAACACAAATTCAGCCAAATACAAATAGATACGCTTTTACAAATGTATATCCTGACGAGGTTCCGTATGTCGGTATTTTGGTACTTTATGCTGATCAGAGCAAGACAAATATCAAGGCTTATAAAGCTACAAAAGAGATAAAAGAAAAAAATATAGTTTTTGAAATAACAAAAAATGGCGTAAATGTTTTAGACGCTAGTAGCTCTAAAATACAAGCAAGCAAATAAAATGTCTGAAAAGCTAAAAGTCGTTTGGTATAACGGAATGAACGTTGATAAGGTTCATTTCGAGCAGCAAGAAAGATATTTTGAGAGAAATTTAAACCTAAAAACTATCTCTTCTTTTTCAAATTTATACGGTGTTTTAAATTTAGAAATTTCAAGCGATCTTTTGCTTCAAGGCAAAATAGGGCTAACTAAAATTTCTTGTATCTCTCAAGATGGTACGATTTTTAACGCGCCAGATCAAGATGAATTACCAGAGCCACTTGAGATAAGCCCAAGTGAACTAAACTCAGCCATTGTAGTGTTAAAACTACCTATTAGCTCAGGTCTGGTTGATATTAGCTTGCAAAATAATTTACCAAATCTAAAATTTACAGCCAAGCAAGCACTTATTAGCTCAAGAGTGCATGATGAAGCTAGCAATGATATATTAAACGAGCTAGATGATAAAGATGATTTTGAACTATCTTCTGCCTTTACACAAGATAAAGAAAATCTAATCCTAGCAAGCCAAAGATCATCTCTTGGAGTATTTGGCTCAAAGATGCCTTACGAGCTTAGCATACCAATTTGTAAAATAAAAAATATAGACCTAAATAAGCAAATAACACTTGACGAAAAATTTATTCCAACTTGTATTGACATCAGTAAAAACACCTTTATAATAAATTTTGTAGAGGAGCTTAGCTTTGCTACAAAGCAACATCAAGAGAGTTATTTTGGGTTGTTAGGAGGTGTTGATCAAGCTAAAAATAGACTTGATTTTTCAACATATTTAACACTAAATATGCTAAAAAAATGGCATTTGATATTCTCTTATTTGTTAAAGAAAGATAAATTTCACCCAGAGTATTTGTATGAAAAATTAGTTGATTTTCAGGCTGATTTGTTAGCACTTAGTCATGATAATAGTTTTAGCGAATTTATCGCCTACGATCACAATAACCTAACTCAAACTTTTGTGCCTTTGATAAATAATCTAAGACTTTTATTCTCACATATCTTATCTCCAAAATATATAATGGCACAGATTGTTAAAAATAATCACGGCTTTTATGACTGTATTTTTGATAATCCAAGCATTATTGAAAACTCAGAAATTTATTTTGCTATTCACAGTGATACGAAAAATGAGTATCTTCTTAAAAATTTTAAAGAGCAGTGCAAAATCCATACTCAATCAAATATAAAAGGCATAGTTTCTTCACAGCTAAGAGGTATAAACGTAGAGCAAATTTCTGTTGTTCCTAGTACTTTACCGAAGTTAAACGATTATATCTACTATAAGATAGACAAAAAAGATGAAATTTTTAAAAGCTTTGCAAATCAAAATGTGATTAGCGTTTATATAACGGCAAATTTACCGAATGCTGACATTAAAATGTGGGCTTTATTATAAGGATAAAAATGAACGAAAATCAAAATGAAACCTCAGTTTTAAGTCAAACAAATCTTTTGGGTCTTGGCACAAATCTTGCATTAGATCATGTGTTGCCATTGCTCCTTTTGGCAAATAGGGTTTCAAAATTACAAAATTTTTCACAAAGTGAAATGGCAAATTTACGTGAAAAATTGATAAACGATATCTTAAGCACTACTTCAAAGATATCAAATCTAGGCATTTACGAGGAAGACGATATTATTAGGCTTAGATATTGCCTTTGTGTTTTTTTTATAGATGAGAGCTTGCTAAAAATGAAATTTTTTTATGAACAGCTTTTTGGGCCAATAATACCCTGACAACAAGATTTTTTTAATGAAAAATCTAGGCGGAAATAAATTCTTTGGCATTATGGATAAGTGGTTTGAAAATGTTGGCAAAAAAATAAAGATTTCTTAGAATTTATATATGCTTGTTTGGTGCTTGGTTATAAAGGAAAATATGAAACCCAAGAAGATTGCAATGAAAAATTTTCTTATCTTTGTGAAAAATATAGCTGCGGCCGTTTCTCCGCTCATAAAGGCCGATGAAAATGTATTTGAAAAGAGTTACTTAAAACAGACAAAGAAAAGCTTTCTTGAGGTATTTTCGCTAAAGCGTTTAAAATTTTATTTCATTTTGCTAGCTATTGCCATGATTGCAGCTGCATTTTTTTATATAGTACATATTCTATGGATCAAAAACAATATCAGAAACGATAGCGTTCTAAATAATAAGATAGAGAATTTTATGGATAACAAGTAAGTGCAAGATAATTTTTTTGTAATAAATTTAATGAAGATTTTTTTAGAGAATGAGCTTTATATTAGTTTAACTGATGAAATGTCAAAGTATAAAAACTTTGATGCATGATAGCATAAAAGTGGGATTATGTATTTAGCTCATCTTTAAAAAGCCTTAAGTGAGTTTAGCCTTGATGCTAAGCTTTTTAAATTTTTAGCGATTTCTGCTATAAATTTAAATGACAAAGAGGCTTTTTAAGACACTTATAAAAAGCTTTTGCCTTTTTTTCTATCTATTTTTAAAAAAGAGCCAAATTTACTTGCAAAAAAATGAAAAAAACAACTACCTGCTAAAAAAGATAATAGCTCAAACAATAGAGCTTTTTACGCAAGCTAATGATAAAGCTTTGGATCAAGCTGACGCAAAAGCGTTTAATGACCTTGTGCCTGAGCTTTCACAAGAGCTTGGCACACGTTTTGATACGCTTCATATAGAAGAAAAAAAAGAAGAAATTTTAAAAGCCAAAGAGCCAAAAGTAATTACTAAAACTGAGCCAACTTACCATCAAAACGTTTCATTTAGCAGCAATGATATTAGCACATTTAATGATAGAGAATTTAGAGAATATTTTATAAATTTATCACTAATGCTTTTTAAAGAGTGATATTAAAAATTTTACCGCTTATGCTTTAATTTTTGAAGCAATGTGGGGCAGAATAAAGGCACTTCCATCAAGTAGCGATCAAATAACACAGATACGTTATCCTGATGAAAAATCTAATTATGATTTTTTTTAAAAAAGTAACGAACTAAATCTTGACAATTTAGAAAAAAATTTATAAGAAATTTAGCACTTAACCCATTTTGGATAGAAGGCATTAAGATATTTTGCGAGTTTTTTTAAATAGTGCTGGACTTGCAAGGCAAAGTGATCTTATTTGTGATATGGTTTTAAAATTTTTATTGATAAATTTTCCAGATATAAAAAAAGCTCAAATCTCAAAGCGGAGAAGCTTTTTAGTGAAGATATAAATAAATTTTTTTATTAAAAAGCAACTCTTTGGGAATTTACTTCCAGCGGTGATAGTAAAAAAAGATATGAGTTTTGAAGATCTAATAAAAGAACTAGACAAAAAGCAAGCATGCTTCAAGTGCTCAAAGCGAGCTTAATTTCATGCTTGAATTATCAAAAAAATTTTTACTGCTCAAGGTATGAATAATAATGCAAAAAGCTACCTATACACAAATAGTTAATTTCATAGAAAAATACCGAGCTTAAAAGATTATTTATCAGACATATATATAAAGGCAAAAAAACATTTGTGTGATAAAATATGTTTTTTTAAATCGCCTTTAATTTTTATTTAAATATAATTCTTAAATCATTTATGAAAAAAAGGATGTTACTATGGCAGATAATCTAACCCCACCAAAAGAACGCATAAATATAGTTTATAAAACTAAGACAAATGACCAAGAGGCTGATGTAGAGCTTCCATTAAAACTTATGGTAGTTGCAAATTTAACTGGTGAAAACCAAACTCCACTTGAAGATCGTGAAGTGATTTCTATCAATAAAAATAAATTTTTGATCAGGTTATGAAAAAGCTTAGATATTCATACAAAATTTCTCTGTAAAAAAATAAGCTAAATTCTAATAATGAAGACTTAAATATTGACCTTGATTTTGAGAGCATCCATGATTTTTAATCCAGATAATATTATAAATCAAATCCCTGAACTAAAAACTCTTGCAGCTTAGAAAAAGCTTTAGTTGCACTAAAAGGTCCTATGGGCAATATGCCTGATTTTAGAAAAGCGGTTTTTAGAAGCTATAAAAGATGAAGATAGTAGAAAACAACTTCTTTTTAGAGATTAAAGACGAACAAGATAAGGAATAAAAAAATGTCTGAAACTAAAGTTAAAACTCCTATCATTGAAAGCATAATGCAAAGGAGTAAATATTCAAAAGATGACGAGAGTTATAGTGTTGTAAAGCAAGGAGTTGCTGAGTTTATTTCAAATATAATCACAACAAATAATGCTGAAGATAAAATAAACAAGCTCGCACTTGATGAGATGATAGCTCACATTGATGCCCTTTTATCTGCTCAAATGGATGAAATTTCTACACAATAAATCTTTTCAAGAGCTAGAATCAACTTGGCGTGGCATTAGGTTTTTTTAGTTGAGAGAACAAATTTCTAATGAAAAATGTAAAAATTGATCTTTTAGACGCTACAAAAGAAGAAATTTTAGATGATTTTGAAAAATAATCTAGACATAACTCAAAGTACACTTTATAAACAAATTTATTCAGCCGAATATGGACAGTTTGGTGGCGAGCCAGTTGGTGCGATAGTGGCTGATTATGAGCTAGATAAATCAAATCAAGATATGACTTTTTTAAATAAAATGTCATCAATTGCTGCAATGAGTCATTCACCGCTTCTTACATCTCTTTCTGCTAAATTTTTCGGACTTGATAATTTTGGTGAGCTTGAAAATATAAAAGATCTAAAAAGCATGCTAGAAGGCCCACAATATACAAGATGGAGAACTTTTAGAGAAAATGAAGATGCAAAATATACAGGTTGTATGGTAAATAGATTTCTTACAAGATCTCCTTATGTGCCAGAAGATAACCCTATAAAGAGCTTTAATTATAGAGAAACTGTAAATAATCACGATGATATGCTTTGGGGTAATGGAGCTTATGCGTTTGCTACAAGGCTTACAGATAGTTTTGCTGATTATAGATGGTGCGGCAATATTATTGGGCCAAAAGGTGGCGGTGCCGTAAAAGATCTTCCAACTTATACTTATGAAAACTATGGAAGCGTCCAAACAAAAATTCCAACCGAAGTTTTGATCACAGATAGAAGAGAATTTGAACTTTCAGAAAATGGATTTATCGCTCTTACTTTAAGAAGAGATAGCAATAACGCTGCATTTTTCTCAGCAAACTCTGCGTTAAAGCCTAAAATTTTCCCAAATACTCCAGAAGGTAAAGCTGCTGAGACAAATTTCAGACTCGGAACTCAACTGCCTTATGTGTTCTTGATCTCTCGTTTGGCTCATTATCTAAAAGTGCTTCAAAGAGAAGAGATAGGTACATGGAAAGAGCGTAGCGATGTTGAGCGCGGCTTAAATGAATGGCTAAGACAATACATCTCGGATCAGGAAAACCCACCAGCAGATGTTAGAAGTAGAAGACCATTTAGAAGCGCAAAAGTAATCGTCAGTGATATAGCCGGCGAGCCGGGCTGGTATAAAATAGAGCTTTTGGCTAGACCTCACTTTAAATTTATGGGAGCAAATTTCGAGCTTTCTTTGGTCGGAAAACTAGACAAAGAGTAAGCTTACTATGTCGCTGATAGATAAAATTTTATATGAATTTAGTGACGAATCAAAACTACGTCCATATTTTAAAGATCTAGACAGCGACATAAAAGATCACATTGATACTATCTTAAACTCTAGACTTGGTAACTACGGCCGATTAAATGATAGCATTATTGATCTTTGGTCGATGGGTGTTGAAATAAATGAGCTTGGTCATAAACTTGGCATGGCGATATATGAACTAATCAGCTCAAATGAGAATAGAATAGAAGTAACATCTATCGGATATGATGACTCACTAAAGCCTTGGCGTATCATCTTTAATATAAATTATAAGCATAAAAACGATAATTTCAAAGAGTATTTGCTAAAAGTTATTTTTAAAAACAATAGATATTGTGAGATTTTATAATGGATTATAATGAAAATAATCTAGCTTATTTTCAAAAAGAGATAGCATATCTTGATGAAACAAGAGCCCTTTTTATTAAAAATTTTCCAAAAGTAGCACCCTTTTTAGATACTAAAAGCAAAGATCCTGATGTTGAGAGCATAATAGAAAATATGGCTATTTTAACATCTAGGATCAGGCAAGAACTAGACGAAAATATCCCGCTAATCGCTGAGTCTTTGGTAAATATATTAATGCCAAGCTATACAAATCCTTTTCCATCAGTTTGTATGCAAGAATTTACCTTAAGAGATGACTTCTCTGGGGTAAAAGAATTTATACCAAAAGGAAGTATAGTTGAGTCAAAGCAGATCAATGGCATAACGTGCAAATTTCAAACACTCTTTGACATAAATTTGCTTCCCTTAAAGATAACAAAAGCTTTTATGTCAAACAATAAGAGCGATTATCTTCTAAATTTAAATATAAGCGTTACAAAGGACGAGCTTAGCACTAAAGAACTTGATATAGACTTTTTAAATTTATATATTGGAGATAATGTTTACTTCTCTTCTACGCTCTTAATGTGGCTAAAAAAATTACCTGAAATTTATTACAATAAGTTTTGAAGATAGCGATCAAGAGATAAAGTTAAGCTCTGATAAACTTAGTTTAGATGAGTTTGATGAGCGTTTGATAAAGAGTGATGAGTTTGGATTTGAAGCGTTTGAGCTTTTAAAAGAGCTATCATTTTTTCCTTCAAAGTTAAATTTTGTGCGATTAAATGGGCTTAGCTTTCTTAAAAATTTTTCTACAAAAAGCTTTAATATTAAATTCATATTTTCAAAAGATATGCCAAGTGGATATGTGCCAAGGTTAGAGTATTTTTCTCTTTTTGCTACACCTGTAATAAATTTATTTGCAATGAGTGCCGAGCCTATTTTGAATAACAATAGACGAAGTGAATATAGAATTTTTCTAGATCGCTCGAATATCGATGCTTATGAAATCGTTTCAATCAATAAAGTGGTCGCCCATAGCAGTAATAATGAAAAAAGGATATTAAAAAACTATAAAAGTTTTGAGAGATTCGAATTTTTAAATGATGAGCGAGCAAAAGATTATTATTTTGTCAGCAATAAAACAGATATAAAACTAAACTCTTATAAAGAAATTTCTTTTTTTAAAAAGTGACTCTAAAGATCAAACCATTAGCATAGATGCACTTTGCTGCAATGGCGACTTGCCTTGCAAGCTAAGACTTGGTGAGATAGATAGGGTGTTATCCCACCAAGGTGTAACAACTAAAAATTTAACCATTCCAACTAGCGTAAAGCGAGTAAAAATAGATGGAAATCTTCTTTGGAAACTAGTTAGCATATTATCTTTTAGCTATCAAAGTATACTAGAGAAGGGCTCTTTTTTAGCACTTCTTAATACCTTTAGCGCACCAGATGATGAGTTTTTTAAAAAATTTGCAAACTCGCTTTATGATATAAAAACAAAGCAAATTTATAGAGTTGATCAAGGCTTTGCAAAAAGAGGGTTGCTCTGCATATTCTATATAGATGAAAGTGAATTTGAGAGTATTGGAAATGTCTATGCTTTAGGTATAAATTTGGCTAAATTTTTATCAGAATTTTGCATCAATTAATTCATTTTGTGAACTTAAAATAAAGTGTATAAAAGAGTAAAGATTTCTGCTTAATTATGACTTTTTAGGCGGTACAAAAAAATTAATATGAACAAAGAACTAAATCAAGCTTCTTTTTAAATTAGTAAAGAACTGCCTAAAACACCATGATAGAAGGGATATTTTTAAAAAATAGCCCAAGTTTTGCTTATCCAATTAATGAGCTTGAAAGCTTAAATAAAGAGGAAGTAGTAAAAAAATTGTCGTAAATTTTATGGGTCTTTTGGGGAAGTGGCTCGCATCTTACAAGCTATATTTTAGAAAAGATATCAAAGAGTAGCGATAATAATTTCGAGAAAATTTTTGACTTTTTTTGACAATTACTTGCTTTGGCTTTTTGATAGCATTAGTTTAAAAATTATGCAAGATCCTTTGAAAAAGAGCTTGATGATAAAATTTCAAAGATTTTATTAGATATATTAAACATAAGCAATAAAAAATTAGCAAAAAAATTCTTACCATTTTCTCCGCTTATTATTAGCCAAAGAAGGCCTAAAAGAGAGATTGAGTTTGCCTTGCAGCGTCATTTTAATTTAAAAAATAAACTATTTTTGTTAGAAAATCTACCAAATCAAATTTTCATAGCGCCTTCAAATTTAAATTCACTTGGTATCAAAAATAGGACTTTGGGTAGAAATTTTATACTTGGTAAAAAGCTTTTTGAGAAACAAACTAAGATAGCAGTTTATATAAATGGCATAGATTATGAAGAAGCTATTGATTTTTTCCCAAAAAGAAGAAAATTTAAAGAGCTTCAAGATACTCTTATCTTTTTTACGAACAATGAATTTGTTGCTGATTTATACATAAAAATAAACTATTCTCCAAAGATGCAATTAAAGCTTGGAATGGATAAAGGTTATAGTAAAATAGGCCTTGGTACAAGGCTTAAAAGTAATAAAAATATGTCAAATTTTATAAAATTTAGGCTCTGCTCTTAAATTTTTCAGATATAAAATCTAAAATATTTGTTATTATTACATTAAAGAAATATATTTATTTGTAAAAGGATGTGCATCAATGGCATTTATCGATTACCTAAGAAGATTTTTTGTCTTTTTTAGATTTAAACACAGTACAATTTTGGTAGCTTCTATTGCATTAAGTATCTTATTTTGGCTTTATGCTCCACTTATAGCTTTTAATGATGTATATAGCTTTGCTAGCATAAGTTCAAGAGTCACTATATTAATTGCATTTTGGGCAGTTATTTTGTTTTTTGTTTTAATCAAACCATTAATGCACTATTTAGCATCTCAAAAAGATGAAAAAAATAACAAGCTAAAAGAGATCAAAAAAGAGTCTATAGACAGTTTTGGTAAGGCAAAAAGAAATTTTATGCTTTCTTTGAAAGATGCCAAAGCAACATGGAAAAAAGATATAAATTTTAAAAAATTACCTTTAATAATGATAATGGGTAATGAAGGTGCTGGAAAGAGCGCATTTATAAACTACTCAAATATAGAATTTCCACTATCTGATAGTTTAGATACTTATAAAAAAATACACAAAAGTACAACAAACTTTAATCTTTATATTTCAAAATTTGGTGCACTTTTAGATACTGAGGGTATACATTTTGCACAAGAGAGCTTGTATCAGCCAACAGCTACTGAAGAGCTTCCTGAGGATGATGTGGATAAAAATAGGGATTACTTGCTTAAAAAAAGTATCTGGAGTGAATTTTTACACTTTTTAAAACGAAATGATTTTAACGCTAGATTAAGTGGTGCGGTTTTAATCATAGATACTAAAAAATTTCTCGAAGGTACTCAAGAATATTTTGATGAATTAATTAGATATATGATAAAAAGGGTTAATGACTGTGAGAAACATCTAAACATTAAATTCCCTATTTATATTGTTTTTAGCAAACTTGACTTAATAGATGGTATGGGAGATTATTTTAGGCTTTTCAATGAAGATGTTGCAAATAAAGCTCTAGGAATAAACTTAGATCCAAATTCCTCAAAACAATCACTAGAAACTGAACTAAAAAACCTAAGCGAGTCATTATTTAAACATCTCATGAGTAAGAATTCGATTTCGCATTTATTGGAAGATAAAAAACGTTCATATCTCTTTTTAAAACAACTTGATAATTTTTTTGCTTTAGTGAAAGATTTTGTAGCAAAGCTAAGCTCTCAAAATACACTTAAAAATAGCTCAACCATAAATGGAGTTTATTTCGTAAGTGCTTATCAAGAAAATATACCTATAAACTACCTTACAAACACTATTTGTGATAGGTATAATATCAAAAAACCACTTTTAAGAGCAGTAAATAACTATAGCAAACAAAGCTATTTTGTAAAATCATTTTTAAAAGAGATAGCTTTTAAAGCCAACTTAAATAAATTTGGTGCTCAAAATAGATTTACAAAATTTGTAAATTTTGTTTTAGTAGCCATACTTTGTGCTGGAGTATATTTGGGTTCTAGTTTTATTCTAGAGACCAAAAATATAAAAGAGCAAAATGCTATAAATAATGCAAATAAAATTTCTTCATACCTTGATGGTAAAAAATACAAGGATCTCTCTCCAACACAAAGGATTGAGCTTCTAAATTTACTAAAACAAAGTCTAAATGACTATCCAAGAATCTTTAGCGGGGATACTAAATTTGAGTATATAACACTAGATACTTCTTATAAAGGCTTCACTCCAGTTAAAGTACTTTACTATGATTTGAATGCTGATTTTTTCAAAAATACAGTTTTAACTGAAATGGAAAATATACTAAAAAATGAAAGCGATCCAGATAAGCTAATAAAAGCATTTTATATGTATGATTCGCTCTTTGATAAAGATTACACAAATGTGGATTTATTTAAAATTTGGATTAGTACAAACTGGGACAAATTTGAAAAATATGGCGTTGCAAAAGATGAATTTTTAGCTCATATTGAGGCTATTTTAAAGGCAGAAAATTTAAACATAACTGCAGATACAGTTGCTCAAAGTATAGCAAATACGAGGCTATCACCTGTTCAAAGAGCACAAAGGCTCTACTACATACTTGAGTTCATATCATTCAAGGACGATAAATCTTTTTACGATATTAAAAAAGATGTTGAAAATTTATACACAGTAGTCCAAGAAAAAGAAGCATTTAAGCCATTTAATAAAATTTATACAAAAGAAAATTTAAGAGATTTCTTGTCAAAGCTTAGCTCAAACATAGATCAAACAGCTGGAATAGAATCTTGGCTAATGGAGACAAATTCTTCTTTAAAAGATATTAGCTCAAATGATAAGAAAGAGCTAAGCATTGCTGTAATAGAGCTTTATTTGCAAAATTATGCTGATAAGTGGAGCCAAATTTTAAGAGAAATAGAACCAAATGAATTTACTACAAAAAAAGAGGTCATAGAAGAGCTTGACATCTTGTCAAAAAGAGAAAATCCTTTAAATTCTTTAATAAAATTAACTAATCAAAATACAAATTTAAATGATGAGAATTTACTAAAATATATCTATTCTCTAGGATTTGCTTCAAGTGAGATAAAGCGCGTTTTCAGTGATTTTAGTGCTAAATTTACTAACTATCATACGTTAAATTCTAATGACTTGCTAGATATTATAAGCAACGATGTAACAAGCGTTTATAAAAAAGTTAGTGACTATAACTTCGAAATGCTTCAAAGCAACGATGATAAAATAGTTTATGCAATAAATGGTATAAAAAATGAAAACGACCCATTTGTTGTCTTAAATAATGATGCTAAGAAGCTTCCAGATGAGCTAAATGAATATTATCAAAAGTTATCGACACTTGCATGGAAACAAGTAGAAAATGGCGCTTCAGCACTTTTATCAACAGCATATAGAGATGATGTTTTTGATGATTTTGAAAGTCTTATCAAACCATTTTATCCATTTAATGAACAATCTCCAAAGGCTGTTAGCATAGAAGAATTTAAAAGATTCTTTGGCAAAAACGGAACTTGGAATAGCTTTTATGACAGATATCTAAAACAAATCTTAAGCAAAACCGCTGATGGTTATAAAATAAGACCAAAATATGCAAAAGAGCTAAGATTTAGTAGGGATTTCCTTAAAAATATTGCCTATATAGACAGAATTTCAAATTTAATGCTTGATTCAAATGATGAGCTAAAATTAAATTATAATTTAAAAGCTGTCGACTTATCGGCAAATTTCAGTCATATAAATATTAGTTATTCTAATAACTCTTTGACTTATGATCATACAATTGCCTCAAATTTGATAGTCTCAAGTAAAAATTTTGATATATCAACACAGTTTAAATTCAATGCAGTTTCAAGTACTGGAAGCGAGAGAAAAGAGCTAAGCTTTGATGGAGAGTGGGGCTGGTATAAGATATTAAAAGCTTCAAACTTTAGTAGCGTTGGCGTTAGTACACTTAATTTTGATGGTAGAAGAGATTCTTATTTTGGCTTTGAAGTAACACCAAATGGAGGAGAGCTTTTAGAGCTTATGGATATCATACCAATGATAAATTTACCAAAGAAGATGCTTTATTAAGGAAAAAATATGCAACAAATAGCAGCAGTTATACAAAATTACGATAAAGCGTCAAGCTTTTCAGCTCAATTTATCATTTTTGATGAAAATGGCGGCGATATAGGCTCGTTAGATACTACAAAATTTTCTTGTAATGATATGAGCGATTCAATCGCACCAAAACACGCTCATGTTGGATTTGAAGAGGGGGTTTTCACAATTTGTGGCTATAAAGATTGTGAAATTTTTTATAGTGATTCATATTCAAAGCTTCCAGATGACTATGAGAGCGTCATAAATTTGGGCGATGTCTTTAGGATAGGGGAGTTAAAATTTATATTTATAGACCCTTCTAGGATTGATGAATATATAGGAAAAGCCCATAAGATAATAGAAAATACAAAAAATTTTGACAAGCTTGATGATAAACGTTTTGAACCAGTTGGTAAAATTTCAAATGTTGATTTTAAAGAAGAACCAAAGATAAACTCATTGATAAATGATAAAAAAGATATTGCTTTGAATGAAAATGCGCACGATGCAGTTTTAAATTTAAATGAGATAGCTCAAAATTTTGATGAAGAAGAAAATGCAAATAATCAAAATATGCTAACTGCAAAAAGCATGGATGAGCTTTTAGCAAAGATAGTTGAGAGTATAAAATTGCAACCAAATATGAGCCCTATAAGTGAGCAGACTAGGACTTTAAACACAAAAGATATGGAAACAATCATGAAAACTCTTCTTCTTAGTGACTCGACAGAGCTAATAAATACGGTTTTGGTCAAGCTTATCTGCAAAGAGCTATATAGCCAAATGTATGATATAGTCGAGAATAATTCGTTTTTTAAATATCTTTCAGGAGCCGTACTAAAAAGCACTAAGGAAGATAAGGAAGCGTTTAATTATTTATTGCATAAAGCTCTTCAAAGCTATATGTTAAAAAAGTAATGTTTTTAATAAAACAGAAAGTAAATAAAAGATAGAATAATCCAAACTTTTTAATAGGAGTAAATATGTCACAACCAGTGTATATTAAAGTGAAAGGTTCTACACAAGGACTTATTTCAAGTGGTGCTTCAACAGAAGCTAGTATAGGTAATCGCTATCAGTCAGGTCACGAAGATGAGATTATGGCTCAAGAGGTTTCTCATATAGTAACAGTTCCAACTGATCCACAAAGTGGCCAACCATCAGGTCAAAGAGTCCATAAGCCATTTAGTTTTACTACATCACTAAATAAAGCTGTTCCACTTCTTTACAATGCTTTAACACAAGGTGAAAGACTTCCAGAGGTTGAGATCTATTGGTATAGAACATCAACTAGTGGTGGTGCGGAACATTTCTTTACTACAAAACTAGAAGATGCAACTATAACAGATATTACTCTAGTAAGTCCAAATGCTCAAGACAAGCTAAACAGCGACAAAACAGAGCTTTTCAAAGTTTCAATGAACTATAGAAAGATAGTTTGGGAACACGTAGCTGCAGGTACAAGCGGAAGCGATGACTGGAGAGAAGCTACTAAAAAAGCTTAAAACCAACCTAGGGTTTACCCCTAGGGTTAATAAAATCATCTTCTAGCTAGAAGGACGCAGATGAGCCCTTTTTATCTTTATCTTTTAAATTAATATGATATGCGAAATGCGATATGAAACACCTAGTTATAATCATATTTCTCATAACATCTTTATATTCACACGAAGCAAATTGTACGGATATGTTTGGGCTTATTTTTAATAAAAATTTAAGTGACGTTGAAACTACTAAGTATATAAAATACTATATAGATAATCTTGGATGTGATGCTAATGTTAGTATAAATTTACCGAATTTCACAATGAAAGCCAGTTTATTAGAATTTGCATATAGCGCAAATAAGCCTAAAAGTATTGACGAGATTTTAGAAAAAGGTGCAGTACCTAATGTATGGTTAGCTGGTTCAATAGGATTAGACTTTTTGCTTTTTTTTGAAGAAAATGGTGTTAAGTTAGAAGGGCAGCCACCAAGCCCTGAGCTACTAGAATTTATAAAAACTCAAAAATATAAAGAATTTAAAGAAGAGAAATTTAAGCTAATCAAAAAACTCCTAGAATATGGACAAGATCCAAAAGGCTATATCCTTTTGCAGAAGGTATTAACGCTTGTAAATGATGAAGAGGTTTTAGATAATTTATTAAAGAATGAAACTCAAAAGGAATTGGTGCGATGAAGCAATTGGCGATAATCATATTTTTCATAACAGCTTTATATTCACACGAAGCAAACTGCAAGGATATGTTTGGACTTATTTTTAATAAAAATTTAAGTGACACTGAAACGGCTAAGTATATAAAATACTACATAGATGATCTCGGATGCGATGCTAATGCTAGCGTAAAATTAAATAATTTAACGATTAGATCGAATTTATTGGAATTTGCTTACGATACAAATAAAACAAAAACTTTTGATACTCTTTTGTTAAAAGGAACATCAGCTAATGCTAGTTTAGCAACATCCATAGGCATGAGCTTTGCATTTTTCTTTAGGGAAAATGGTATCGGTATAGACAATAAAAAAGCTAGCCCTAAGCTATTGGAATTTATAAAAACTCAAAAATATAAAGAATTTAAAGACGATAAATTTAGGCTAATTAAAAAGCTTTTATTGTACGGACAAGACCCAAAAGACTATGAGGTTTTAAAGGTTATTTTGAAAATTATAAATGATGAAAAAGATTTAGAGAAATTATTAAATGGCGGAAATAAATAATGGATTTCTTTAACGTGAATAAAAAAAAGCTAGATGTAAAAAGTAATAATTCAGAAATAAAGAATTACGAAAAACAAGATACATTTACAAAATTTAGTGAAGTCATTGATGGCACTGGTAAGACTTTTGGTTTATTGGGTTGCAAAACATGTGAAGCAGTTGCTGAAGTAGCAAAAACTGGAATAGATAACCAAAAAGAAAAAATTTACAATGAATATAAAGAAGCAAAAAGGGGTGGAATAGAAGAAAGTGTAAAAACTATGCGTAATCTCACCGACACCGATATTGAAATGTTTGAAAAAGGCATTACAACAAGAAGAAGAAAACTAAAAAAGATTGAAAGAGCAACAAATGGACAAAAACATAACATCACCAACATCATCACTAACTAAGCCAGTCATGCTAGCATCCGGTAACTCAGTGGCAACAGATGGCTTTGTGGACTACGGCGTATCTAACGATACTTTCTCGACTCTTCAGATAGCAAACGAGTCAAACGATAAATTTATCGTTACACGTGCAGATATTTATGAAAATTTAGAAAGTATATTTAGCATAGAGTGCTTTGCTTATATAAATTTGGTGAAAAACCCGCTTTATGAAAATTTAGACACCATCTACAATAACGATAAAAGTTACTCAAGTATATATAAATATCTTGATAAAAGTATAAAGCTAAGCATAAAAAGGCCGTCTTCAATAAATAAAAACATCGTTCCAGATGGTAGCTCAAACGATATGCACTTTAGTGGAATAGTAAGCGATGTAGAGTATCTTGGTGTAGATGATGAGACTAGTACAAATATAGATAAAAAATACTTCTTTAAATTCAAGCTAACTTCGCCACTATATAGACTAAGCATAAATAGAGCAAATAGAATTTATACAGACCAGAGCATTTTAGAAGTAGTAAAAGATATTTTGGCTTTTAATAAACAAAGACTAACCAAAGAGCTGGACTTCTCAAATATCAAAAATAACTACAACAAAAGAGAATTTATAGCCCAGTACAATGAGAGCGATCTAGCTTTCATAACAAGGCTTTGCCATGATAACGGTATATATTTTTATGAAGACAATGAAAAAATTTATTTTTATGATACATTTATACTAGCTTATAGCAATCAAAATGAAAATTTTACTTCAAGTGACATAAGTAACGGCAAGGAAGCTAGAAAAGTAAGTTTTAATATAAATTTGAATAATAATCTAGGAACCGAACACATAAATAAAATAACAAAGAGCGAGACGCTAAAGGCAAATAGCTTTACGCACTCTTTTCAAAATACAGCTTATCCAAATGTGCTAGAGAGTAAAAATGAAAAGATATTTGACGAGCAGGTAAATATCTATGACAAGCATATAAATTTAGATGAGTATTCATTTAGCGATACTAGTTTGCTTGAAGTTAGCACCTATCTTAAAAAACTAAGAAGCGATATGCTTTTAAAAGAATTTACCGCTAGCTCAAATGTATTTGCACTAAATTTAAATGACAATATCTCAGTAGCCATTGACGCTAGTAAGGGTGAATATGAGTTTAAAATAATAGCTTTAAAGCATACTTATATTGATGAGAGTGTTTTAGAAAATACTTTAAATTTAGGCGATAATGTTCCGTTTAAAGATAAAAAATTTATAAGCTCATACACAAATGAGATAAGCATCATTCCAAGTAGTGTGAAATTTGTCCCAAGCTACAAGCAAAAGCCAAAAGCACCAGACATCACGCTAGGTCTTGTAGTCGGTCAAGATGGACTAAACAGCCAAAATAACACGATCCATACTGATAGCTATGGTAGGGTAAAGGTGAGGTTAAATGCTTTTAGTACGCAAGAGATAATCGATAAAGACGATGCCATCAACGCAAGCTATCACAAGAGTGCTTATCTAAGAGTGATAACGCCTATTGCTAGCAATAGCTCAGGATTTTTTGCCATACCAAGGATCGGCGATGAGGTTATCATCTCGTTTTTACAAAATGACATAGACAACCCGGTAGTAAGTGGTAGCCTATATAATGCTTCAAATACGCCACTTGTAAATGTGGATAGTAACTATCACCAAACATCTCTTAGCTCAAAAACAATTGGTGCAAATGAGACTGGTATAAACGAGATCACTTTATCAAATTTAAAAAATAAAGAGCAAATTTATGTAAAAGCAGAAAAGGACTATGACGAGCTTGTAAATAACGACTTTTCTCAAACAATACTAAATGATAAAAGCTCACAGGTGCATGGAAGTTACACCGAACGAGTAAAAAAAGCTCACATCCAGACGATAGATCTAGCAAAAAATGTAAATGTCGGAGCCGAGTATCTAACAACAGTTGGACTTTCAAAAGATACAGTAGTTGGTGTCTCAAATACGCTAAACGTAGCTGTTGATAACAATACAAGAATAGGTCAAGATAGTCATGAATTTGTAGGACATGATAAATTTGTAGAAGTAAAATCAAATCTTAATACGACCATACATAATGATGAGATGAGAGAGATAAAAGGCACAAAAGAGCAAAATATAGATGGTGGCTATAAGCTAAATTCACAAAAAGGCATAAATGAATTTAGTAACGAGCATATTGTGCTTCAGGCAAATAGTTACATTGATGTAAATGCTAAGTCAAATTTCACAACAAAAACAGCTGCCCAGCACACTGAGATTGCTAATTCAAAATTTAGCAATATAGAGACGACTTATGAGGTAAATGCCAAAGATAAGGTAATCCATCAAGTAGGTAGCACAAAAGTAATGATAGAGGGATCAAGTGTCGTGATAGAAGTAGCTGGCGTAAAGGCGATATTTGATAGTAGAGGGCTAAGAGTTATCGGTGGAGATATCAAGGCTTTATAAGATCATATTTAAAGACTTACTTTCTATTTTAGTAGGTCTTTAAATTTTTAAATAAAATCAATCTCTACTAAAACTAATGCTAAGAATTTTAAAAGCAAAGGCTAAATTTTAGGGCTACGATAAAAGCTAGCCATGCAAATTTTTCAACATTGTACCCCAGTACAATAGACATATACTTCTAAAATTTATATAATTCATTTAAAATTTCAAATACTATAAACAATAAGGAGAACATGATGGCTAAAGAAGCCGGAGTAGTTAAAAGCGTAAATGGAGGAATAGCAAGAGCACTTAATGACTTAACAGGAGAGGTAAGACAATTAAGTGTAGGAGATATTGTATACCAAGGTGAAAAGATAGTTACAGAGGGTTCTAACTCTAAAGTAACAATAACTCAAACTGATGGTAAAGATATAACTCTAATAGGTAAAGATACTATAACTCTAGATCAAGACTCTAACAATAACGAAACAGTAGCTGATATCTCAGCTTTACAACAAGCCATCTTAAAAGGAACAGATCTTAATGCTCTAGAAGAAACTGCTGCAGGTGGTCCACAAGCAGGTGGTAATGGTGGAGATGGCGTAAGCTTATCTTCTACTAGCTTTGCAGAAGGAGGCCACATTAGTAACATAAATGCTAATGTAGGAAGCATAGATGCTTTATCTCTAGCAGCAGGTGGAGATAATAGCTTTGGTGTAAGTGGAGGAAATGATTTATTAAGAGATACTACACCAACTCCAGAGCCTCAACCTCAGCCAGAACCACAGCCAGAGCCTCAACCTCAGCCAGAACCACAGCCACAGCCAGAACCACAGCCACAGCCAGAGCCTCAACCTCAGCCAGAACCACAGCCACAGCCAGAGCCTCAACCTCAGCCAGAACCACAGCCACAGCCAGAACCACAGCCACAGCCTCCTTTACCAGCAGGAAGTATAAAAATTCCATTGTCGGCGTATGAAGGAGAAAGTGTATCTTCTGCACTATTAGACTCGTTTGCCTCTTCTATACCTAACGGATATCACGTATATAGACATACTGATGGTAGAGATTATCTAACTCCTAACGACCCTACTGCTCCTAGTGCATTTGAATATAAAGAAGGTTGGTACGTTAGTAATAATCTAGCTATTGGTCAAGATAATGCTAAAGGCCTAGCAGTAACTAGCACAGCAAAATCTTCAGACTACCGAGATGATGGTTCTGTAGCTAAGATAGTAGATCCTAATCCAAATTTAAAAGTATTTGGCTCAGATACTCCTAACAAGATAACAGTAGACAATACAAAGATAACATCTGTACATAGTGGAGTTGGAGAAGATAATATTGATACTAAGAATGGTGCTGAATTAGTAGAAATTTCTGGTGGTTCTGGAAATGATGGTATAACCGTAAATAATTCTACGGTAAGTGGAAAAGCTGCTAAAGATTATAAGGGTAATGATATCAAAGAGGCTATCGTAGGTGGCAAGGGCGATGATAAGATCTCTGTGCAAAACGAATCTAACGTAAAAGGCAATATTTCTGGAGATCAAGGTGGTAATACTATTACTGTAGAGAGTGGCTCTAAAGTAGCTGGTTGGGTTTACGGCGCAAATGCTAAAACCGCCGACATGTATAACGAAACCGGAAATAACACCATAACCGTTACCGGAGAAAATACCGAAGTATCTCGCGTGGGCGACGTGAGTTCCGGCGATTCTAAGATAACGATCAGCGATAAGGCTAAGGTAAAATCTGTGCACGGCGATAAAGGCGCAGATACTATTACAGTAGACAACGCTACCGTATCAGAAAAAATCGAAGGCGGACACGGCGATGATAAAATTTACGTTAGAAACGGCGCTAGAGTAGAAGGCTACGTTACTGGAGATCTAGATAACGATACTATCGAGGTTTCGGGAGAAAATACTTACGTAAAAGAAGTAAAAGGCGGTAAGGGCGACGATACGATAACAGTCGAAGATAAAGCTAAAGTCTTTACTATAGAAGGCAACGACGGCACGGATACTATAAACGTTAAAAATAACGCTACCGTAGGTAACGTGTTCGGCAATGACGGTATAGACACCATAAACGTCGAAAACGCTACGGTAAAAGGAAACATCCGTGGTGGCGCAGGCGATGACGTGATAACCGCCAAAGGAAGTTCTTCAATAGACAATATATTAGGAGAGGCCGGAAAAGATACCATAACCCTAGAAAGCGGTGCTAAAGTAATAGGACAGATAAGAGGCGATACCAAAACCATGAATGATGTTCATGAAAAGCAGGTAACCCCGACCCTGGATATAGTAGACAAAGGTGCCGATGCTGATACTATAACTTTAAGCGGTGCAGGAACCAGTGCAGAAAAAATATTAGGCGGAGATGGCAACGATATTATTAAAGTAAAAGACGGCGCAAAGACCGATCTCATTATATCGGATGAAGGCAATGATGAGGTAACCGTAAGCGGTACGGGAACTTATGTTGGCGGTATAAACGGTAGAGGAGGAGATGATACTATCCTAGTGGAAAAAGGCGCAAAAGTAGACGGTATAGTGGGAAGATGGGGTAACGACAAGATAACCGTAAAAGATGCAGGCACTGTTGTAACAGAAAATGTAGAAGGCAACGAAGACGCCGACACAATTAAAATTTTAGACGGCGCAAGAGTAAAAGGATACGTTAGCGGCGGACTCGGCGAAAACCCTAGCATATACGGCGGAGCTTCAGATTCCGATAAGGATAACGTTACTGTCGAAAACTCTACTGTTGAAGGAGTTGTAGAAGGCGGCATATGGGGCGGTAATGATGGAATGAAAATTAAAAATTCTCATATAGGCGGGATATCCGGCGGAAACGGCGAAAATAAGATAGATATTTCAAATGTTACTAATTTAGATTCAAAGACTATTTGGGGTAATAAATTTAAGGATATCGTAAATATTGACGGAACGCTCATAAATTCCGAAATTAAAACAATTGAGGGCGAAGATATCGTTAATATTAACGCTGGTGCGATAATAGATAAGATTGATATAAATACGGGAGCCGACAAAGATACCGTAAACATCAATGCTAACATTACCGCTGATGTTGGCAAGCAATCAAATATTATGACCGAGGGCGGCATAGATAAAGTAAATATCGCTAGCGGGGTAACGCTAACTCGTACTGTTATTAGCACGGGTGCCGGAGAAGAAACTATAAAGATTAATAATGGTAAAACAGGTATTGCAGATCGTATAACATTTGAAGGATCTTCTTTAGATACCGGAGCTGATAAAGATATAGTAGAAATCACAAATACTATGTTCAAGAAGGGTAGTAACGGTGAGCTATCTAATCTAAATACCGGTGACGGCGATGATAGAATTACTATAAAAGATGGAACTATATTCCAAGATATTTCTTATATACAAGCTGGAGATGGTAACGATAAGGTATATTTGGAAAGCGGTGCAAAATTTGATACCGGTAACGTATATACGGATGCAGGTAATGACGAAATATATGTTAATGGCGCAGAATTTAAAAACGGTGGAGTGCATAGTGGAACCGGAGAGGATAAAATTTTTATTAATTCCGGAACATTTGAGAATAGTAGTATAAAAGGCAATCAGGATAGCGATAAAATAACCGTAAACGGTAATACTAAGATTAAAGGTGGTAATATCGATACGGGCGCCGGAGCAAACGATAAAATAAATATTAACGGTAATGCAGAGATAGACGGTACGACGTTACAACTAGGCGCTAGTTCGGTTGATGGCGGTAAATCTACCGACAGAGCTACATTAAACGTAACCGGAAACTCCGTATTAAAAGACGTAACGATACAAGCTTCTCAATCTCTAGGCGAGCAATATATGAATTTCCATCAAAGTGGTGAAGCCAAAATTCAAACTATTACCGGTAGCAACAATAAGGATGTTATAGATATTACCGGAAACTTTACCGTTAGCGATAAGATAACGGGTAACGGCGGAGATGACGAGATAAATATTCACGGCGGAGCTACGGCAAAAATTCAACAAGCCGATATGGGTAACGGTAGTGATAAGTTAAATATCAAGAACGGCGCAACTCTAAACGGAACGAGAATTTTTACCGGCGATGGTGTCGATAATATTACTATACAAGGAACCGTAAAGGGTTATTCTAATATATTTACCGGCGACGGCAACGATATAGTAAAGGTAAAACAAGGAGGAATCATCAAGGATTCATTTATCCAAACGCAAGGCGGAAAAGATCAAATTGATATCGAAAACGGAGGAAAATTAGAAAATTCCAAAATAACCGTTGGAGAAGGAGCAGTCGTAACCGTTCAAGGAACTCTCGACAAATCTACTATTGACGCAGGAAACTCCACCGGAAGCCTAGAGGTTAAGATATTAAACGGCGCCAATATAAACGTAGAGAGTTATTCGTACGGAGTATCAAAGATCATAGGCGGCGAGAACAATGATAAGGTAACGATGGAAGGCGGTACTATAGCAAAAGGCGATATAAAATTAGGCAAAGGCGACGATATCGTAAAAATAACTGGCGGTGAGATAAAAGATAATTCTGCAATTGAAGGCGGCGAGGGTAAAGATACTATAACAATAGGCGGAAACGCTAAAATGATCGGCGGCACACTCAATACCGGAGCCGGCCTAGGCGACAAGATACTCGTTAAAGACGGCGGAGGGCTACAAGATACCGAGATTAAGCTTGGAGCAAATGGACAAAATGGTGGTCAATCGACGGACAAAGCTTTATTTGAGGTAACCGGCAGTTCGGAATTAAAAGACGTACAAATAAACGCCGCCGAATCTTCCGGCGAACAACGTATAAATTTCTATAACGATACGGTCGCCGAAGTAAAAAGTCTTACGGGTAGCAACCAAAAGGACATTATAGATATAAAAGGCAAAGTTAAATTTAATAGCGAAATCCAAACGCGCGACGGCGATGACGAGCTTATTTTACGAAATGGGGCCGTTTTAGAGAATGGACTTAAAGCCGATATGGGTAGCGGCGTCGATACCGTAAAAATAACTGGCGCTACGATACAAAGCGATGCCAGTGGTAATAATCAAACTATTATAAACACCGGCGACGGAGGAGATAAGGTAATAATAGAAAATTCCAAGATACTAAGCCCGGATCAACTCCATATGAACGAAATAAACACTGGTGACGGAGTAGATAAGGTGGATATTAAAGGCAATTCGGTCTTAGAATTCGCAAAAATAGATACCGGTGACGGAGGAGATAAAGTCAACATCGGCGGCGAATTTTTTGCTTCGTATGCACACACCAAGGAAGGCGACGATATTATAAACGTAAACGGGCAAATCAAAGGCTGGTCAGAGATTGATGCCGGAGAAGGCGGAGACGAAATAACTATAAATAGCGGAGCTAAATTATATGACGGAACCTCTATATACGGTAATAAGGGCGATGATACGATAACGCTAAAAAGCGGTATAGAGTTTATTGCCGATAGGAACGGTTCCCTTTTAGACGGAGGAGAAGGAAACGATACCTTCGTAATAGAAAAAGTAGCCGATATAAATAAAGACTACCTAGACGAAGCCGGCAATATATCCGGCCGCGTACAGATAAACGGCGATAGCGGTACGGATACGCTAAAAATCATGGATGATAGCGCAAGCCTAGATTTTAGCAAGACGAATATTTTAAGCATCGAAAGAATAGAGATGGGCGACGCTACCAAGAACGTTACGCTAAGCGCCAAAAATATACTAGATATAACCAAGGGTGAAAGTAGTACAAACCATATACTCGATATCCTGGGGGACGGCAACGATAAGGTTGATTTAAAGGGCAGCGGTTTTACCAAATTGGGCAATTATACGGATGATGACGGAAAAGTTTGGCGTCAATATTCGGCGACGAATACCGACAACACTTTAAATGGAATATCTCATACCGTAACTATACGAATAGAAGACGGTGTAACGGTAGATATATAAATAATTCATTAATCTCGGGTATTTAACCGAGATTAATTTGATAGCTAATGACGATACGACAACACTACTGTTGATGTTAGCAAGATTAGCGGCATTGAAAAGATTCAGTTAGGTGATTATATCGATGTAAATTAAGATATGGTCAACGATAATGTCATCTAAACCTAACGGCAAAGGGTGCTAAAAATATTTTGCACAACTGTGATGGGAATATACTAAAAATAGACGGTGATGGTAACGATAAATTTAACCTTTCTGGTGGCGGATGGAGTAAAGGAGCTAGTGACGACACTTATACGATTTTTACTAGCGGTACCGTTACCGTAGGAGTTAAAGACGATATGGTAAATAACGTAACATACTTATAATGAGCTAATCTTAAATACCCCAAGGTTTATCCATTGGGGTATCTCTTTCTTATCATTAATTTTTTCATAATTATTTATCTTTCTAATTAACATCAAATCCACAAATTTTTAGCCATTTAATAGTAGTTAGCATATATCAAATCAGTAAGTCTGGATGATAAGCAAATGCTGAAAATGGATTAAAATTTGGCGGTAAATGTAGATAAATTTACCGCCGCAAGGATAAATTATTTTCCAGTTGGGTCTAGGCCATTTAGGATATAGTTAACTTCATTGTTATTTAGATCGTAGTGTAGAAATTCTTTATAAAATTTCTTTGTCTCAGATGCTATGTCCAAATCTTTAAAGATTTCAGGATGTAAAGTCTTAGCCGCCCATAAAATTTGCAAAGCTCCCTCGGCTCCGTATCTATCCCAGCTAAAAACACCTGCTGGATTTACGAAGACTTTTTTGTTTTTTACAGCATTTGTACCAGTATAGACTTTGTTTTCATATATCTTTTCTATAGCGTCTGGCGATTTGGCTCTGCCTATGATGATAACGTCTGGATTTATATTTGGTATCTCTTCCGCATTGATTTCTAGCATATTGCCTTTTGCTTGTACTGCATTTATGCCACCTGCGACACTTATCCACTCATCGATTATTGTATTTGAACCATCTACTTTGAATAAATTTTTTACCCTCTGCTATGTGAAGCACTTTTGGCCTCTCATTTTGAGCTATCTTACTAGTTTTGCTTAGTACTTTTTGGAGATTTTGATCAAAATAGTCATTAAATTTTTGAGCTATCTTTGGGGCATCGCCTCCTATGGCATCAGCCATGATAGCTACGCTCTTTTTCATATCGGCATGGTTTGTCAATGACGGATAAAGGACGTTAAAGCCATTTTTTGTTAGCTCTTCTTTGTTCTTTTTATCTGCGGCTATCACGATATCAGGGCTTAGCTTGACTAGCTATTCTACTTGCAGGCTCTTACCGTTTATGCCATTTGGAATGCTTGAAATTCTAGGATAAACGTGCGCAAACCATTTGTTGTTTTTTATGAGATCGGTTGTTGCAACTATTTTGTCAGCACCGCCTAGCATCAAGACGATTTGGTTATTTGCATACCAAAGCGTAGCGATCTTTTCTATATTTACAGGGACTTTGACGATGTCGCCAGTGATGTCTTTGACGTCTCTAAACTCAGCTGCATTAAGCAAAAGGCCTGCAAACAGCACCATTAAAGCCATGAAAAATTTTTTATTTTTCTCCTTATGTTAAATATATATTTTTATATATAAGTGCTAATACTATATGTTATCGCCTTAATAAACAATATCTTTACAATATAAATTTTTAATTTATAGCTTTAAAATTTATTAGCGAATGTGAATTTGTATCTATTATTGATAGATTAAATTTATAGCAAGAACTCCCCTTCTTGCACTGGGCAAAAAGGGGAGAAAAGCGGGTGATTATTTTTCAAACGCTTTTTGCAAGCTAAATGGAAACGCTTGATAACCCATAGCATTTGTCATCTTTATCTCGATGCTAGGCTCTTTTGCACCCCACTCAAACTCATCGATGTGCGGGCTAGGAAGTCCCACTGGGCGACCTTTTGCGATGTCAAACTGCATGCCAGCAACGGCTGAATAGACCATCACACTATCAAGGTCATCTTGATACTGCGTAAGGCTTGTAACTGAGCTGTACCACTCTTTACCGCGCTCTTTGCCGTACTCCCAGATCTGCTCAACGGTCTTTTTGTTCTCATCGATCTTATAAACGACTGCGCGAGAGTACTTCATGCCAGCGATGGCTGGTTGCTCCATGCCCCTTGTGTCACCGTTGTCAAAGACGCTTAGATAAATTTCGCCTTTTTTAGACTTGCTATCTATCCTAAATGCTGTGTGTTGCGTCCATTGCCAGTCAAAGCCACCTTTGTCACTCTCGTATCCTGGGCATTTTGAGTACTCATCTTCGCAAACGATCTTACTACCTTTGCTATCAACTGGCTGAAGAAGTTTATCTTTAAATTTATCGCTCCAGCCCTTGTGAGCGCCCATGATCCATTTTACTTGTTTGTCACGACCGATCTTTATAACTGCGTCTTGGTGGCGGCTTGAGATGATGATACTATCATCGCTTGGGTCGTAATCCACGCTATTTACGTGTGCCCAGTTGCGTCCAGGACCAGCGCCAACTATGTCGCCCCATTTATCGTGTGTATCCATAGACTGAAGCTCATCAGAGCTTGCAGTGTGGCCTGCTTTTTTAGCGTCTATGTTTAAGCAAACTGCGCCTTGATCGAGTGTTTTTAGCACGATATCGCGGTAAGGATCTAGAATTTCATATAGTCTAAAGTCATCAACTACGTTGCCGTCGCGGTCAAGCTCAACGATCACGTCGCGCACTGTTCTTACGTTTTTGCCATCGGCTCTTTTGTAGTCAGCATTTGCAACGCGCAAGAAGTAGTGTCCATTTTGTGCTACGTCCATCGAGTGAGAGAAGTCGTTGTAGCTAGCTGGTAGCTCGCGGTTGAAAATTTCTCTACCCATGATGTCGTATTTTGCGTATCTTTGGCCATATCCCCAAGTCATAGCGCCGTCATCATTTTGCTTAAAGCCCATCATTACGCCAGCATAAAATGGCTGTTTTAGATCGTAAATTTTGCTTGGCTCAAGATACCATCTAACCTCGCCTTTTGTATCAAGGATGAAGTTATTTGGGCTGTAGTTCCACTCGATCGCACCGCCAGCTGGGTTGTTCCAAACGACTTTTGTGCCCTTGCCTGTTTTATTGACAAAGTTATTTACATAGTAAAGCCTGTTTGCAAATTTAGTACTCGCAGGCTTAGTAACCTCGATCTTGTCAAATAGCGCGCCCTTTTGATTTGGCGTACCAGCGCTCTCTAGGTAGATAGCTGGAGCGTAAATTTTATAGCTCTCTTTTATGTGTTCAGTCTTGCCTTTATAGCTCTTGTCGTACTCGACTTCAACAGTGTTTTGATAGTCAGGGTACATGCCAAAAACTGGGATGCCGCCATGTGTGCGAAGATGCTTGTCAGCCACTTTGTAGCTTATCACCTGACCGCCTTGTTTTGGCACGATGGTTACTTTTGCATTGCTTAGTGTGTAGCCGCCATTTTTGATGACTGCTGTAAGTGGGGCAGTATCATATGGATTTACCACTACTTCACCTATTTGCCCAGTGATAGCATAGTCTAGTTTAGCCCCACTTGGACCGCCTATCGCAAAAGCGCTTGAGCAAAGCACAGAAGCTAGCGCAACACAACTCAAAGTCTTTTTCATAACATCTCCTTTGGATAAATTTTATAAACTCTACTCATAAAGCTTATAAAATTTAGAAAAAGCCTTGGAATACCCAAGGCTTAAAATAGGTAAAAGGAGTAATAAAAAATATTGCGTCCTTCGTAATTGTAATAAAACCTTATAACATAAAAATCACGATAAACTTTATAATGGCTTAAAATCTAAATTTATATTAAAAATTTTTGCCTTTTTGGACATTAAGCTAGTATTTACGCTTTAGCACTTATAATCAGCCCCAAACAATGGAGCAGAACTTATGACACTAACTTACAATGCAAAGAAAATTTATGAAATTTGGTTTGACTCAAAAAGTGAGCTTGAAGAGAGCAATGCTAGCTTTTTAGAGGATTATTTAAATTTTTTAGGCGATATTAGTGAAGTGATAAATATTGATGAAAAAACAAGGCTTTCGGTTATCATCGCCTCTCTTTGCGTGAGCAAAGGCGCGAAAAGCTCATTTAAAAGCTTCGTTAGGGCTGCTTTAAATGTAGGCATATCAGCAAAAGAGATAAGAGAAATTTTATATCAAGCAGTGCCTTATGCTGGGCTTGGCAAGGTAGAAGATTATATATTTTTAGCTGATGAAATTTTTAATGAGCACCATATAGAGCCTGAAAATATGCCTAAAAAATCAAGAGAAGGCAGAGGCGAACGAGGCCTTGAGATACAAAGAAAACTCTTCCCAGCAGTTGATAAATTTATCGCATCAATGCCAAATGATCAAAAACATATAATGGAGTTTTTATCGCAAAACTGCTTTGGTGATTTTTATGCAAGAGATGGGCTTAGTTTAGAGCTTAGGGAGCTTTTGACATTTGTCTATATCACGACTCTTGGCTTTGCAAAGCCACAGCTTTTAGGGCACATTGCTGCAAATTTTGGTATCGGAAACGATAGAGCTAAGCTAATAAGCGTTGTTACGACACTTATACCATTTATAGGCTATCCAAGTGCTTTAAACGCATTATCAGCAATAAATGAGATAAGTTCTAGTAAAAATTAATTTTTTAATCAATGCGATTTCTTATAAAATTCAGCCAAAATTTATTCTAGCGTTAAATTTGCGGTTGAGCTTGGTTGTAGAATAACTCAAAATAAATCATCTAAAGGAGATTATTATGAGTTTTCTATCTAAATTTAGTAAGGCTATCTTTGCAGTTGCGGTAGCTGGTGCGATTAGTGCTAGTGCATTTAGCGAGGGTGAGGACTATGTCAAGCTTGAAAAGCCACTAAGTGTCGGACAAAATACGCTAGTTAAAATTTTTAGCTACGCTTGCCCATTTTGCTACAAGTACGACAAAAGCGTCACTCCAAAGGTGGTCGAAAAAATTCCTGGACTAAAATACGAGCCATTTCACCTAAAGACAAAGGGCGATTATGGCGAGGTTGCGAGCAAGGTTTTTGCCGTGCTTATCGTTATGGACGAGGCAAAAGGTGTCGGCTTATTTGATGAAAATTCGCTATTTAAAAAGGCTAAATTTGCCTACTACAAGGCTTATCACGACAAAAAAGAGCGCTGGAGTGATGGCAAAGACGCTGAGGGCTTTTTAAAAACTGGTCTTGATGCAGCTGGCGTTAGCAAATCAGACTACGAAAAAGAGCTAGCTAATCCAAAAGTGACTGAGCTGCTTAAAAAGTGGGATGAGAGCTATGACGTGGCTAAAATTCAAGGCGTACCAGCATTTGTCGTAAATGGCAAATACCTCATCATGACAAAATCAATCAGCTCACTTGATGGCATGGCAGCACTCATCGAAGAGCTTCTTAAAAAATAAGGCGTCACATGAGCTTTTTTAAAAAAATGGCTAAATTTCAAGACTCACGTATCTCTTGGGCGATCTTAGTCTTTGTGAGCGTCGCGCTTGTCGTTATCGCGCACTCGCTCTTTCAAAACTACGCTTATATGCCTCCTTGCGAGCAGTGCGTCTATATACGTTTTGCATTTTTATGTATGGCGCTTGGCGGCGTGATCGCTATGATAAACCCAAAAAATTTACTCTTTGCTCTAGTTGGCTACGTCTTTGCCTTTTGGGGAGCGGTGCAGGGCATAATGTATAGCGTAAAGTTAGCTAAAATTCACGATGCAGTGCATGGTGATGATCCTTTTGGCGTGCAGGGCTGCTCTACTGAGCCACACTATCCATTTGGCTTACCGCTTGAAAAGTGGGCGCCTGACTGGTTTATGCCAACAGGCGACTGCGGATATGACAGCCCTATGGTGCCTGATGGTGCGGTGCTAAGCGATTTGCAAAAGAGCATAGTTGATCTTTATGTAGATGGTTGGTATCTTATCCCGTCATCTAAATTTATGTCGATGGCTGATTGCACGCTACTTGGGTTTGGCATTTGCTTTGTTGTGCTTGCACTTATGCTTGTTTCAAAGCTTTTATCCTTTTTAAAATGAATTTAGTTAGCCCAAATTTGGGCTAACTTAGGATATACTGCACGCATGGGTATTAATTTAAAATCACAAAATATTAAAATCTACGCCATCATCTTGCTTGCTAGCCTTTTTGTAATACTTCTTGGGCTAAATATTTACAGCAATGCAAAAGAGAAAATCATAGAGCTATCTGATAAAAATAACATAGCAGTTAGCAAAAATATCGTAAATAACTTTCAAATTTGGCTTGATGAACGTATAAATTCACTTATTCGTGCGTCAAAATTTATACAAAATGCAGGCATCGTAGATGACGATGAAAAGATAGCTGGCTTTATAAAGCTCTTTAAGCAAAACGCAAAAGAATTTGATCTAATGCAGCTTTTAAGGGATGATGGAGAAATTTTTGTAGATGGAGAGAAAATTTTAGAAGAAGTTATGCCAAAAAGTGAAAGAGCAGGGCTTATCTGGTATGTGGAGACAAAAAATACAAATGCCCCAAGCGTAAATTTCATGCAAAAACATAAAATTTTAAAAGGCTCAACTCTAAATTTATGCGTTCCAGTCACAAAACAAGCGAAATTTAAAGCAGCACTTTGTGGCGTCGTGCGTATAGAAAATATCTTTAATAGCATTAAAAATTTTAGCCTTGCGCCAAATTCTTACTCATTTTTAGTGACTCATAGCGGTGAAATTTTAACATCGATACCTGATCTTGCTTTAAAAAAAGAGATCGAGGAGAAATTTAAAGAGTTGTTTTTAAAAGATGAAGATATTACGAGCTTAAAAATAGGACAAAATTTAATTCAAGTAGCTGAGATACCAACGATAAATTGGTTCATAGGAGCTGGCACAAATAACGAAGAAGAAATTTCAGCTTTAACAAAAGAAGCTTTAAAAAATGCTCTAAGCTTACTTTTTGCCTTCGTTGCGCTCACATTTTTGGCAAATATTCTTCATAATTTTATGTATAACAAGATAAAAAAGATACAAGATGAGTATGAAACTTTGCTAACTCATAGAGCCAAAATGAGTGAGGCTGGCGAGCTAATAAGTGGCATTAATCATCAATTCATTCAGCCAGTAAATTCGCTAAAACTAATGCTAAGCTCGTGCATAATGTTAAAAAAAGAAGGTAAATTAAGCGATGAGGAGCTAATAAATTTGCTTGAAAAAGGACAAAGCTCGGTCAAACTTCTTTCAAGTACTATTGAAATTTTTAGAAATTTTTACAAAAGCGCTGAAAATGTGAGCGAATTTGAGATACAAACAAGCGTTAAAAATCTAATAACTCTTATGCACACAGAGCTAAGCCGTGCAAATGTTAGTGTAAAATTTAGTGGTTTTAATGAACAAAAAGTTCGTCAGATAGAAAATATAATCCAACAAATTTTACTAATCCTAATACATAACGCAAAAGACTCACTTGTCGAAAGCTACAAAGATGAGCCACTAAAACGTATCATCGAAATAAAATTTAGAAGCTTTGAAGATAAGTGCTACATCGGAGTTTATGACAATGGAAATGGCGTAAGCGAGCAAATGAGCGAGAAAATTTTTACTTGGCTAAATACCACCAAAAAGCAAGGAAATGGCATAGGGCTTTATTTTGCTAAAAAGCTAGCGCAAGAAAAGCTAAATGGCGACGTAAAGCTCGTAAATAACGTAAAGCCAACGGTATTTGAGTTAAGTTTTGATATAAATTTAAAGGACTAAAATGCAAGAAGTCTTAGAAATTTTAAAAAAGACGTCCGTCTTGGTAGTCGAAGATGATGATATGGCAAGAGAGCTTATTATTAGTGGGCTTAAACCTTATTGTGAACAGGTAATTGGTGCTTGCAATGGACAAGATGGCGTGGAGAAATTTAAAAAGCAAGGTTTTGATATCGTGATGAGCGATATTCACATGCCAGTGCTTAATGGCTTTGAGATGATAAATGAGATGAAGCGTACAAAACCGCACCAAAAATTTATAGTCTTTACCTCTTATGATAGCGATGAAAATTTGATAAAAAGCATGGAGGAAGGGGCGATGCTTTTTTTAAAAAAGCCTATTGATATGAAAGATCTTAGATCAATGCTTATTAGTTTAAGTTTTGAACGAGATGAAAAGCTGGTTTATTTAAGCGATGAGGTGAGTATAAATTTAAAAAGAGAGAAAATTTATAAAAACGGCATTGAAATTTATCTTAGCTTTTTGCAAAATAAGATATTTTGGCTCTTTGCTTATAATCTAAATAAGCTAGTTACTTATGAGATGATAGAAGAATTTGTCTATGAAAGCGATGTTAGCAAGGCGGCTATCCAAAATGTGATACTTCGCCTAAAACGTGAGCTTGGCGTGAAATTTAAAAATATTAGTGAGAGTGGATATATTTTAATCACAAAATCTGAATGATTTAGAATTATCGCCACCTTGTACCATAGTACAATATACAAAAGTAATTAAATATACTAAAATACCGACAAATAAAAATAAGGAATAAAGATGGCAGCAGTAGCTGGTATAGTTAAAAGTGTTTCATCTGATGTTGTAGCGATAGACCAAAATGATCATGTAAGAGTTTTAGACGTAAATGATAAAGTATATATCGGAGAGGCTATAAAGGGCGAGAGCGAAAGCTCAAGCATTACAATCACTGCAAATGATGGACAAGATATATCAATAAACGGATACGATACTCTTTGGCTAGATAGTAGCGTAGTAAGCGATGATGTTGGCGAGTCTAGCATAGATACTGACGCATTGTTTAAAGCACTTCTTGGCAATGATTATGTATCGATTTTAGATCATATAAATGAAAAAGTAGATGATATCCTTAGTGCAACCAATTTAGAGCAAGAAGAGCTAAATGATGAGACTAGCGTAAATATTAGTTTTAATGATATAGATCCAAATTTAGCAAATGAGCATGGATTAAGAGAAGATGATCTTTTAGCTAAAATGAATGAACATAAAGAGAGCGATAAGCATGTAGATCCTAGCTTTGAGCATACAAATCTTAACGCAACTACGATATATATAGATATCGATAACGATTTAAATAAACTTTCATAAATTTGAGCTTTTTGCTCAAATTTCTTCTGTTTTAAAAAACTCAAATTTATCTAATATCCTCTATAATAAGCCAAAAATTTCAAAGGAAAACGATGAAAAAAATTCTAATCATCGCAGGCTCTTGTAATAGCGGCACAGCTGGGCTTCAAGCAGATATAAAAACATGTGCTAGGCTTAATTGTTATAGTGCAACAGCGGTAACTTCTTTGGTCGCTGAGACTACGGATGCTGTAAAGAGTGTAGTTTGCTTAGAGCCTAGTTTTGTCAAAGATCAGCTAAATACGCTTGCGGAAGAATTTAGCTTTGATGCGATTAAGATAGGCATGTTATTTAGTGAAGAGATCATGGAGGTGGTGCGTGAGTTTTTGCTAACTCAAAATACCAAAGTAGTGCTTGATCCAGTTTGCGTCTCAAAAAGCGGACACAAGCTTATAAAAGATAGTGCGGTAGCAAAGCTAAAAGAGCTAATGAGCTTAGCTACGGTAACTACTCCAAATTTAGATGAGGCAAATGTGCTTTTTGGTGATGATTATAAAGATTTGCCTTGTGACGTCATCGTAAAGAAACATATCAGTGAAGATAGCAGCATAGATACACTTTATAAAAAAGATGGCTCACTAAGAAATTTTAAAACCCCACTTGTTAATCCGCTTGTAATGAGCGGGACTGGTTGTAGCTTCTCAACTGCACTTGCTTGCTTTTTAGCAAAGGGCAAGAGCTTAGAGGAGTCTATACAACTTTCAAAAGAGTATATTTGCTCTATCATAAAAGAGAGCATAGATACAAAACTTGGTAAAAATCGCCTACTTTGGCATGGAGCGAAGTAAAATTTATCTCTCTGATTTTTGCACGGCAGCTGAGTGAGTGATGATGTCGTGCAGATTTAGTTTATCTTTTCTAAAGAAGCAAAGACAAAGTCCAAGTATGCTAAAGCCAGCAAAGGTAAAGCAAATTTGGCGCAAGATGGTGTGAAAAAAGCTTAGTTTTCTACCGGTTTTTAGGTTTATTAGATAAATTCCTTGTGCTTTATAGCCTGGAGTTTGTGCTTTTATGCTAAAAAAAAGGCACATTATAAGCGAGATCAGGCTATTTGCACCAAAAATGGCAATTTGGTTATGCAAAAATGCCTCTTTGCCATCAAGCACAAGATATGTTGTCGCATAAAATATCGGCATACCGATGATAAAAAGATCGATAACGAAGGCCTTTGCTCTAGCCCAAACAGATGCGATTTTTGCCTTTTGCTTTGCCAACTCAATTTCCTGTATTTATGTAGATACGGCTAAATTTCTCCCAGTCATATAGATAGACTAGGTTGTCACTCTCGCCATTATCATGCGTGACGCAGAGCATAGTAGAGGTGCGTGAGACCTTGCACCAGTGATTATAGAGATCAAGTTTTTTGATATCGCTTTCTAGTACACCAAAACAACCTATATACTCATAAATGCTAAGATCAAAAAAGCTCTTATTTTTGGTCTTTAGCAAGCATTTTTTGCTATTTTCTTGCATTAAATTAGCTCTACGCCTTTGCCATTTACTACTTCGCCGATCACGTAGCCATCGCTATTTGCTAGGATAGCATCAACGTTTTCTTTTGGCACAACTAATATCATGCCAACGCCCATGTTAAAGGTTCTCATCATCTCGCTATCTTCTACTTTTTGAGCGATGATTTTAAAAATTTCAGGCGTTTTTATAACGCTTTTTTGTACTTTTGCACCAAGTCCAGCAGGGAAGACGCGAGGTAAGTTTTCAACTATGCCACCACCGGTGATGTGAGCCATTGCCGTAATCTTATCTTTTAATCTTAAAAAGTCGCTCACATAAATTCTTGTTGGCTCAAGAAGCACATCGATGAGCTTTTTATCGCCTACTTTTTCATCAAATTTTAGTCCAAGCTCGCTTACTACTTTTCTCGCAAGCGAAAAGCCATTTGAGTGCAGGCCACTACTTGGAAGTGCGACTAAAACGTCACCAGATTTTACAAATTTACTCCTGTCTATCTCGTCAGCCTCAGCGATACCCACGGCAAATCCAGCAAGATCGAAGTCGCCCTTTTCATACATCGACGGCATCTCGGCTGTCTCACCGCCGATCAGCGCGCACTGCGCCTTTTTGCAGCCATTTGCGATGCTTTTTACCACCTCTTTGGCACTCTCTATCTCAAGCTTTGCTGTTGCGTAGTAGTCGAGGAAAAAGAGTGGTGTGGCGAAGTTGCAGATGAGATCATTTACGCACATTGCGACTAGATCCTCGCCAACGCTGTCAAATTTCTTGGCGTCGATAGCTAGGCGAAGCTTTGTGCCAACGCCATCAGTCGCTCCCAAAATAGCTGGATTTTTATATCCGCTTGGTAGTCTGACCGCTCCTGAAAATGACCCAATGCCACCTATAACGTTTGGTGTTTGTGTAGATTTTACGAAAGGCTTTATCGCCTCAACAAAGCTATTTCCAGCATCTATATCCACTCCAGCATCTTTATAGCTTATCATCTTTGCCCTTTTTTGTAATTTTCTAAAACTTTAGCCAAAAGTTGCTAAAATTGTCATCAATTTTCAAAAATGGAGCGAGTTTGCAGAAATTTCCAAACGCTTATGTTATCACAGGCTCGATCGCTAGTGGTAAAAGCACAGCTATAAATTTACTAAAAAAACGAGGCTTTAGCGTGATTGATGCGGATGTGATCGCTCATGAACAGCTTGAAATTTGTAAATGTGAGATAGTGGAATTTTTTGGCGAGCAAATTTTAGATGAGACTGGCAAAATCGATCGGCAAAAACTTGGTGCCATTGTTTTTAGTGATCCAAAAAAGTTAAAAATTTTAGAGCAAATTTTGCATCCAAAGATAAAGGGAGAAATTTTATCTCACGCTGCAAAGCTTGAGTGTTTGGGGCAGGTTTATTTTGTGGATATTCCACTATTTTTTGAAAAGCAAGATCGATACACCGAGTTTAAAAATATAGCTGTGATCTATGCGCCAAAAGAGCTACTAATAAGCCGTTTGATGAGCCGAAATGGTCTAAATTTAGAAGTAGCAAAAGCTAGAGTGGAGCTTCAGATGGATATTGAGCAAAAGCGAGAAAAGGCAAATTTTGTTATAAACAACAGCGGTGATAAAGAAAATTTAGAGCAAGAACTAGAGAAATTTCTAAGGCAAATTTATGGCTGAGCTTATATAAATTTGGCAAAAAGTAGAGCAATTTTAAAGGAAAAATAATGCAAGTTTCAAAGTACAACGCTAGTGGCAACGATTTTGTCATATTTCATACATTTTTGAGCAAAGATAGAAGTGAGCTAGCAAGGCAAATTTGCAGCAGGACTAACGGCGTGGGAGCTGATGGGCTAATAGTACTTTTGCCTTACGAAAAGGGTGTGAAATGGGAGTTTTACAATAGCGATGGAAGTTACGCTGCGATGTGTGGCAATGGCTCGCGTGCGGCTGCTAGATATGCCTATCTAAATGGTCTTGTTAGCTCAAACGAATTTGTCTTGCTAACTGGTAGTGGCGAGGTTATGGCAAGTGTTAAAAATGAGTGCGTCGAGGTTGTGCTAACAAGTCCAAAAATTTTAAGCGAACCGATAAATGAAAACGGCAAAACTTGGTATTTTTATGATACTGGCGTGCCTCATCTTGTAAATTTCACACAAAATTTAGAGGAATTTGACGTCAAAGAGTGCAGGGCGCTTCGTCAAAAGTACAATGCAAATGTAAATTTAGCCAAATTTGAGGGTGGAGTTTTAAAGGTGAGAACCTACGAAAGGGGCGTGGAGGACGAGACGCTAGCTTGTGGTACTGGCATGGCGGCTTGCTTTTACGGCGCTACATTAAATTTAAACGCAGCGCAATGCCTAAAAGTCTATCCAAAAAGTGGCGAGGAGCTTGGGCTTAGGCTTGAAAACGGCAAAATTTTATTTAGCGGAGCGGTGAAACACTGCTTTGATACGAGTATTGAAATTAGCTTTTAGGGTGAGTTTTATACTTATTCTTGGCTAGTAACGGTAAGCAAATTTTTCAAATTTATATTACTAAATTTGCACCTAGCTGATGAAGTAAAATTTTTATAGTGGCTTTAATTTAAAATTTGAATACAAAATAACTAAGTTAAAAACTCGAAAAATAAATTTTAATAAAAATTTGAATAGAAAATAAAAAAAAGAAGATCTCCGCCGAAGCGGAGAAAAGGTATTATTTCAAAGCATCTTTTGCTTGTTGTGCAAGTGCCGCAAATGCCTTCGCATCATTCATAGCTAGATCAGCTAAAATTTTTCTATCAAGTTCGATCTTAGCTTTATTTAAGCCGTTGATAAATCTTGAATAGCTAATGTCATTTAGTCTGCAAGCTGCGTTGATACGAACGATCCATAAACGTCTAAAATCACGTTTTTTCTGGCGTCTGTCGCGGTATGCGTAAACTAAACTTCTCTCTAGTTGCTCTTTAGCTTTTCTAAAGTGTTTATGTCTAGCACTGAAAAAGCCACGTGCTAGCTTTAAAACTTTCTTATGGCGTCTTCTTCTAACTACGCCCGTTTTTACTCTTGCCATATTTATCCTTTTACAAATTGGCGCTCACAAAGTGAGTCTTGCCCCTAAATTTTTTTTGGGGGGAGTTTGAATGACTTTTTGTCAAAAACTTAAATCTACAGCTGCTTATACGCCGAGCATTTTGCGAACGGCTGGGACATTTGTGCTGTCCACGTATTGTGGGCCACGCAAATCTCTCATACGCTTACTAGGTTTTTTTGTTAAGATGTGGCTTCTAAATGCAGAGCCTCTTTTTATCTTATTTTTACCTACTTTAAAGCGCTTAGCAGCACCGCGAACGGTTTTCATCTTTGGCATGCTAATCCTTTTTGAAATTTTATACGCAAGTGCGTAAGTTTTGGATTATAGCGAAAAATCCTTTAGAAAATTTAAATTTCACTTAGACAAAATTTGCAACAAATTTACATTTAACTTAAAAAAATTTTAAAATATGAAACTAGTTTATTAAATTTGGCGTATAATCACATAAAGAAATTTTATTTTACTAAAGGAGTAAAAATGAAAGGCAAAATTCTTGCATCAATCGTCGCTATGAGTGCTATTTTAGGCACAAGTAGCTTGGCATGCACTACCATTTTAGTAGGAGATAAAGCTTCAAACGACGGCTCTATGTTGGTTGCCAGGAGTGCAGATAGTAAGGCTGTAAAGGCACAAGTCTTTTTAATCCATCCAGCAAAGAAAAACCAAACTGGTATGTACAGCTCAAAGGCCCATGACGGCGCAAATGACTTTACATATCCGCTTCCAAAAGACGGTATGAGATACACAACCATCGCAAATTCACACACAAAACTTCACGGAGCAGTCGGCTACAACGAGGCTGGCGTTGGACTAAGCGGCACTGAGACCATCTACGCAAAAGATGAGCTTTTAAAGATCGACCCATATAACGAAGAGACCGGCATCACCGAAGATGACATCCCAGACGTGCTTTTGCCACGTATGAAGAGCGCAAAAGAGGGAGTAAAACTACTTGGTGAGATAGTGGAGACAAAAGGCGCTGGCGAGGGCTTTGGCGTGGTATTTATCGACGCAAACGAGCTTTGGTACTTTGAGACTGGCACAGGCCACAAGTGGATCGCCACAAAGATCCCACAAGAAGACTATTTCGTCACTGCAAACCAAGGCAGACTTCAAAACTATAAAGAGAACGATCCAAATTTCATGGGCGCAAAAGATGTGATCAAATTTGCGATCGATAACAAGACTTATGACCCTGCAAAAGATGGCGAATTTAACTTCACAAAGGCCTATACAAGGGACGATGAGAGAGATGTGACCTATAACTACCCACGCGTTTGCTGGGTGCAAAGCATGTTTAACCCAAGCTTAAAACAAGACTTCGCCGATGGTCAGAAATTTCCAGTATTTTTAAAACCAGAGAAAAAGCTAAGCGTTGAAGACCTAAAAGCTGCGATGAGAGCTCACTACGACGGCACACCGTTTGATAACTACGCTAGCAAAAATGAAGATAAGAAAAACATCTACCGCGCTATAAGCGTCTTTAGAACATACGAATCTCACGTCATGCAGGTGCGCCCTTGGCTACCAAAAGAGATCGGCCGCGTGACCTACGTCGCTCTTGGCATGGCTGATCTTAGCGTTTATTTGCCGTATTACGAGGGGCTCGATGGCTTTATAAAAGGCTACTCAGATGGCTCATACGACGCTGATGACACTTCGATATACTGGGTTTATAGAAAGCTTCAAACCCTTGTAATGACTGACTATGAGAAGTATTCGCCAGTGGTAAAAGAGGCCTACGCTAAATTTGAAAAAGAGTTGGCGGTAAAACAGGCTAAATTTGAAGATGAATATGTCAAGCTTTATAAAAAAGATAAGAAAAAAGCGGACAAACTCTTAAATGATTTTAGCAAAAAGACAATGCAAGAGGCTAAAGACCTGACTGGGGAGCTTACAAACAAGGTCTTTACGATGCTTACAGCCGATATGGACGCTAAGCTAAAATCCTTAAATAAAGGCAAAAAAGACTAAAAGTTTTGGGTGTGAAATTTAGTAGCGCCCAAATTTAAACAAAAATTTGGCAAAGAGCATTTATAATGCGACAAAAATTCACTACAAAGGAAAAACGCTGATGCCTTGTCCCATGCATAAAGCTCGTTAATCTCGGCAAAAAACATATCAGCGATTTTCAAAAATCACGCAAATTTTTAAACAATTTTACATTTTTTCACATTGATATAAATCCATTTTTGCTAGCAGGTCCGCTGCATTGTAACTGCATTTTTAAAAATAAAACTAAGCAGTGTTTGAAATTTGGCAAGGATCTTTTTAGTAGGGTTTTTTATAAATTTTACTTTAGTTTAAGAAGAAGCGGGTGTCATCCACCATGTTTGTGGTGATTAAATTTATTGTTTGAGCTGTGATAGTGAAAATTTGGCTTTTGGTGGCAGAAGGGGTTTCTACTTACGGTCTGCTTGCAGTTGCGAGCTTGCGACGCAAAACGTCGCCCCTTCCGCCCCCAAACCCCCACCTACCCAACTGCACGTTCAAGGTTGCTGTGCCTTGCACAGTTTTATAGTAGTCCGCAGAGCGAATTTTTGTCTGCAAATTTAAATTTAAAAAGGATAAAAATGATAAAAAGTTATGTTTTGGGTTTTCCAAGAATCGGAGAGAAAAGAGAGTTAAAGCGCGCGTTAGAGGGCTTTTGGGCTGGCAAAGAGGGCTTTAGTGAAGAGAATTTACAAGAGACTGCAAAGACGCTTCGCCAAAGACACTGGAAATATCAACAAGATGCTGGCATTTCGGCTATTAGCGTTAATGATTTTTCATTTTACGACCTAATGCTTGATAACATCATCGCTTTTGGCGCTATACCTCCAAGATTTGCAAATTTAAGCGGCTTGGAGCAATATTTTGCTTGCTCAAGAGGCAACAAAAGTGGCGTTGCGATGGAGATGACAAAGTGGTTTAACACAAACTACCACTACATCGTGCCAGAGCTTAGCAGCGAGAGCAAATTTAGTCTAAAAGCGGACAAAATTTTAAATGAATACAAAGAGGCGAAGGCTAACGGCGTAAAAGGCAAGGTAAATTTGATCGGCCCTATCACATTCTTGGCTCTTTCAAAGACGACTGACGGTAGCTGCCCATTTAGGCACCTTGACGCACTTGTGAGCGAGTACAAAAAGCTACTTGAGCAAATTTCTAAGCTTGATGATGAAATTTTAGTGCAGTTTGATGAGCCGATCTTTGTAACTGACAAGAATGAAAGCGATCTTTTGCCACTTATAACTAAGGTTTATAACGAACTAACAGGCGTTGCAAATAATGTTAAAATCGTGTTTGCGACATATTTTGAGCATGCGATCAAGGCAGTAAATGAGGTGGCTAAAACTAAAATTTATGGTATCGCACTTGACTTCATCCACGGCAAGAGAAATTTCGAAGTTCTTGAGACTATCAAAAATAGCCATTTGACGCTATTTGCTGGCGTGATAGACGGCAGAAATATCTGGAAAAGCAACATCGATGAAAAAGTAAAACTCGTAGCTGAAATTTCAGAAAAAATAGGCGGTAAAGACTTTTATATTGGCACTTCATGCTCGCTTCTTCACGTGCCATACACTCTAAAATACGAAGAGAATTTAAACCCAGAGATCAAAAGCTGGCTAAGCTTTGCGGTCGAGAAGCTTGATGAGATCAAGATCATTACAAAACTAGCAAATGGTGAGAAGCTTGATGAGAGCGAAACAAAGATTTATGAAGAGAACAAAAATGCAGTTAAAACTCGCACTACTTCAAAGCTCATCCACTCAGATAGCGTTCAAAGCCGTATCAAAAATTTAAGCAAATTTGAGCGTGACGAGAAATTTGAAGACCGCATAAAAATCCAACGTGAAACGCTAAAATACGGCATATTACCAACAACAACGATAGGTAGCTTCCCTCAAACAGTAGACCTTCGCGTACTTCGCCAAAATTTCAAAAAAGGCGAGATCGATGCGGCTGCTTATGAGGTAGGTATCAAAAAATATATTGATCACTGCGTGAAATTTCAAGAAGATATCGGCCTAGACGTGCTGGTACACGGCGAGCCAGAGAGAAACGACATGGTCGAGTACTTTGGCGAGCAGATCAGCGGATATGCATTTAGCCAAAATGGCTGGGTACAAAGCTACGGTAGCCGCTGCGTCAAGCCACCACTCTTATTTGGTGACGTAAGCCGCCCAGAGCCAATGACTGTTAAGTGGATGAAATACGCTCAAAGCATCACAAAACACGTAATGAAGGGCATGCTAACAGGTCCTGTGACTATGCTAAACTGGAGCTTTGTGCGTGATGATCTTCCAAGAAGCGAGGTAGCAAAACAGCTTGCACTTTGTATCTATGACGAGATCGCAGACCTTCAAGATGCAGGCATCAGAGTGATCCAAGTCGATGAGGCAGCGTTTAAAGAGGGCTATCCGCTAAGAGCTGAAAATATCCCAGCCTATGAGAAATTTGCGGTTGATTGCTTTAAGCTTTCAGTAAGCTCAGCCGAGGCAAAAACTCAGATCCACACACATATGTGCTACTCTGAATTTAATGATATTATTAAGACCATCGAAGCTATGGACGCTGATGTCATCAGCATCGAGACTGCAAGAAGTGGCAACGAGCTACTTAAAATATTTAAGGCTGTTGGCTACAAACAAGAGGTTGGGCCTGGTGTTTACGACATCCATAGCCCACGCGTGCCAAGTGTCGAAGAGATCGTCGCTCAGATCAAAGCTCTGCTTGAAGTCTTGCCAAAAGAGCAGCTCTGGATCAACCCTGACTGTGGTCTAAAAACTAGAAAATGGGAAGAGGTTGAGCCAAGCCTTAAAAACATGGTAGAGGCCGTCAAAATCGTAAGAGGTCTATAATCCAAATTTTAGCGTCTAGTAAGCCTAGGCGCTAAACTCCGTTTAAATTTCAAAAAAAGTTAGAAAATGTTAAAAGATAAGATCATAAACAATGAAAGTGGCATAGTGCTTTATGGCCTAACGCCTCCAAAGGCTGAATTTGACGAGGCAAAACTTAAAGAGATCGCTGCAAAATGGGACAAGAGGATCACAGAAGTGCAGGCTGATGGCTTGGTGCTTTATGAGATACAAGACGAAAGTAGCCGCATAAAAAGCGAGCGAACTTTTGAATTTAGCGATACATTAAGCCCTGAAATTTACTATTCAAAATATCTAAATTTAAAGACACCAAGCATCTTTTATAGGGTCGCAAATAAATATAACGAGAGCGAATTTAGAGCAAATTTAGCCAAAAGTAGCAGCGATATAAATGTCTTTGTCGGCGTTGCTTCTGGCAAGATAGAACCTAAAATGAGCCTAGAACGCGCTTATGAGATCGCTAGAGACGAGTTTAAAGAGCTTGTAGTGGGTGGTGTTTGTATAGCTGAGAGGCACGCTAAAAAGGGAGATGAAGAGCAAAGGATGAGCCAAAAGGCCAAAATGGGGGCGAAATTTTTCATCTCACAGGCGGTTTTTGATATAAATTTGGCTAAAAATTTAATAACAAGTGTGGCAAAAAGTGGGTTAAATTTGCCTATTATTTTGACCTTTACGACTTGTGGCACACCAAAAACGCTAGAGTTTATCAAGTGGCTTGGAATAAGCGTTGATGAAAAGAGCGAAAAAAGGATGCTTGGGAGTGATGATTTTTTAGCCATGGCATCGCAAATTTGTCTTGAAAATTTCGTAGAGCTTTATGAATTTGCTAAAAAGATTGGTATAAATATTGGTGTCAATGTTGAAAGTGTAATGGCAAAAAGAGCCGAGATAGAAGCGAGCCTAGAGTTAACACATAAGATGAAAGAATTGTTTTGATAGTTTAAAGCTATCAAAGCTTATATTTTAGATGATTTTAGTAAGTTCTTAGTCTTTTTTAGCTTTAATTATATAAGATTTCTAAGCTCATTTTAAAGTAGATAAAATTTATGACAAATATATTATTATGTGGTGGTTCTGGTACGAGGTTGTGGCCTATTAGCAGGACTTTGATGCCAAAACAATTTATTAAATTATTTGACGATAGATCACTTTTTCAGCTAACTGCACTACGAAATAGTGAAATCTGTGACAATACATTTGTGATTACAAATATCGATCACTACTACTTGGCGATGGATCAGATAGAAAATTTAAATATCACAAATTTTAAATATCTGCTTGAGCCAGTTGGTAGAAATACTGCACCAGCGATCACACTAGCTTGCCTTGCACTTGATCCAAATGAGATTGTTTTAGCAACGCCATCGGATCATTTGATAAAAGACATTAAAGTATATCACACAAGCGTAAAAGCTGCAAAAGAGCTGGCAGAGCAAAATTTCTTAGTTACTTTTGGTATAAAGCCAAGGTCACCTGAGACGGGATTTGGATATATAGAGAGCTATAATGGTGATGTAAAGGCTTTTTATGAAAAGCCAGACTATGAAAGAGCGGTGAAATTTCTAAAAGATCAAAATTTCTACTGGAATTCAGGTATGTTTGTCTTTAAGGCAGGCGTTTTCTTGGATCAGATGAAAATTTTTGCTCCTGGGATACTTGAAGCATGTAAATTAGCTTTTGATAACGCAAAAAAAGACGAAATTGATATCAAAATAGACGTTATCGACATGCAAAATATTCCCCAAAATAGTATAGATTATGCTGTGATGGAAAAGTCTGGTATCGTAAAAATGGTAGTACTAGATGCGCCTTGGAGTGATCTCGGAAGCTTTGATAGTTTGGATGAGCAGCTACAAAAAGATATCAATGGAAATACAATAAATAGCGATCTGGTGCAGATAAATTCTCACAATAATCTAGTCCTATCTAGTGGCAAAAAAATAGCTTTAATAGATGTCGATGATCTAACTGTAGTTGATACAAAAGATGCTCTTTTAATATCTAAAAAATCATCTAGTCAAAAAGTAAAAAATGTGGTGGAAATTTTAAAAGAGGAGAGCTCTGAGCTTTGCAATGCTCATGTTACGACAAATAGACCTTGGGGAAACTATACTGTCCTTGAAAATCAAGATGGTTATAAGATAAAGATAATAGAAGTAAAACCTGGCAAAAGACTATCTTTGCAAAAGCATTTTCATAGAAATGAGCATTGGATAGTGCTATCAGGTAGCGCTACCGTTACGATAGGTGAGACAACTAGACTCGTTTGCCCTAATGAGTCTATCTATATAAAAATGGGTGAAATTCATAGGCTGTCTAATGAAGGAAAAATTCCTGTGGTTTTAATAGAAGCTCAAGTCGGCGAATATACAGGTGAAGATGATATAATTCGCCTAGATGATGATTTTAAAAGGTGATTTATGGATAAAAAGGTAGCGTTAATAACTGGTATAACTGGTCAAGACGGATCGTATCTGGCAGAATTTTTACTAAAAAAAGGTTATATAGTCCATGGTGTAAAAAGGCGAACGAGCCTTTTTAATACGGACAGAATAGATCATCTATATCCAGATCCACATGTTGATAATAGAAATTTTTTCTTACATTATGGTGATATGACGGACTCTATGAACTTAACAAGGATCATTCAAGAAGTACAGCCAGATGAAATTTACAACCTAGCTGCCATGAGCCATGTGCATGTCAGCTTTGAGACACCAGAATATGTCGCAAATGCTGATGGTACAGGCACTCTTAGATTGCTTGAAGCTATAAGGATATTAGGGCTTGAGAAAAAGACTAAAATTTATCAAGCCTCTACATCTGAGCTTTACGGAAAAGTGCAAGAGACGCCGCAAAGCGAAACGACTCCATTTTATCCAAGAAGTCCTTATGCGGTCGCAAAGATGTATGTGTACTGGATAACGGTTAATTATAGAGAGGCTTATGGCATTTTTGCTTGTAATGGCATATTGTTTAACCATGAATCACCAGTTAGAGGCGAGACATTCGTAACTAGAAAGATTACAAGAGCAGCTAGCAAGATAACGCTTGGGCTTCAAGACAAGCTTTATCTTGGAAATTTAGATGCCAAAGAGACTGGGGTCATGCAAAAGACTATGTGAAGATGATGTGGATGATACTGCAAGCTCCAGAGCCAGAAGACTGGGTGATAGCAACTGGACAAACAACAGCGGTTAGAGATTTTGTAAAATTTGCATTTGCTTATGCTGGCATAAATTTGAGATTTGAAGGGGCTGGCGTAGATGAGGTAGGAGTCGTGGACTCACTAAATTTTGAAAAAGCAAAAGAGTTAAATTTAAATTTGTCCCATTTAAGTATCGGACAAACTGTGGTTTGTGTGGATCCAAGATATTTTAGGCCAACAGAGGTTGACTTACTGCTTGGAGATCCTAGTAAAGCAGAGAAAAAACTAGGCTGGAAGAGAGAATTTAACCTTCAAGATCTAGCAAACGATATGATGAAGTCGGACTTAAAGCTCATGACAAAAGATGTCTATCTAAAAGATGGCGGATATGAGACAATGAGCTATTTCGAGTAAAAAATGGATAAAAATAGTAAAATTTATGTAGCAGGACACAAGGGTCTGGTAGGCTCTGCTATATTAAAAAATTTAAAATCAAAGGGCTATGAAAATATAATTACAAGAACTCATAGCGAGCTTGATCTAATGGATCAAAAGGCAGTTTGTGAGTTTTTTGAAAAAGAAAAGCCCGAGCACGTGGTGCTAGCTGCTGCAAAGGTCGGTGGCATAGTGGCCAATAGCACCTATAGGGCTGATTTTATATATGAAAACTTACAAATTCAAAATAATGTGATCCACCAAAGTTATCTGCATAAGGTAAAAAAACTACTATTTCTGGGAAGTACTTGCATATATTTTAAAAATGCCCCACAGCCAATGGGCGAGGAGGTGCTTTTGACATCTCCGCTTGAATACACAAATGAGCCATACGCAATAGCTAAAATAGCTGGCATGAAGATGTGTGAGAGCTATAATTTACAGTACGGCACAAATTTCATATCTGTAATGCCTACAAATTTGTATGGTCCAAATGATAACTTTGATCTAGAAACTTCGCATGTATTGCCAGCACTTATAAGAAAGATACACCTTGCAAAGCTTTTAAGTGAAGAAAAATTTGACGCAGTGGTAAAAGATCTAAAAGCAAAAGATATAAATGAAGCTATGGCTTATCTTGGTAAATTTGGCATTTCAAAAGACGGAGTAGAAATTTGGGGCACAGGAAAGCCTAGACGAGAGTTTCTACACTCAGAAGATATGGCCGATGCCTGCGTGTTTTTACTGGAAAATAGAGACTTTAAAGATACTTATGATAAAAATAGCAAAGAGATAAGAAATACGCATATAAATATAGGTACAGGTAAAGATATCTCGATAAATGAGCTAGCAAATTTGGTTAAAAATATAATTGGCTTTAAAGGTGAGCTATATTTTAATGATAACAAGCCTGATGGAACGATGCTAAAACTAACGGACCCATCTAAGCTCCACTCTCTTGGCTGGAAACATAAAGTAGAACTTGAAGATGGAATAAAGATGCTTTATAAGTGGTATTTGAAAATAAATGATAGATAAAATAATATCATTAAAAAATCATCAAGGCTTTATGAAGTATTTTAAAAATACATCATGGCTTTTTTTGAAAAAATACTCCGTATGTTTGTTGGACTTTTCGTTGGGATTTGGGTAGCTAGATACTTGGGTCCTGAGAGGTTTGGACTTTTTTTCATATACTTAAAGCTTTGTAAGACTTTTTGCTGCCATTGCTACGCTTGGACTTGATGGTATAGTAGTAAGGGAGCTAGTAAAGGATGAAGGTAGAGCAAATGAGCTAATAGGCACCGCTTTTTACCTTAAGCTTATCGGTGCTATTTTGACGCTATTAGTTTTGGTAATTGCTACTTATTTTACTTCAAATGATAGGTATACAAATTTATTAGTATTTATCATAGCTAGCGCTACTATATTTCAATCATTTAATGTAGTAGATATGTATTTTCAATCAAAAGTTCTATCAAAATATGTAGTGTTTTCTAATATTATCTCTTTTTTTATAAGTAACATAGTAAAGATTATACTTGTTTTGATTAACTCTCCGCTTGTAGCTTTTGCATGGGTCATTTTATTTGATAGTATAGTTTTGGCTTTAGGATTTATTTATTTTTTCTTGAAATATTCAACTTCTGAGATTAAAAAAATAAAATTTAATAAAACTATCGCTATATCTCTTTTAAGAGATAGCTGGTCACTTATCCTAAGTGGAGTTGTAATATCTATATATGAAAATAGATCAGGTTATGATTCAAGAGATGCTAGGAAATGAAGCTGTTGGACAGTATGCTGCGGCAACTAGGTTAAGTGAAATTTGGTATTTTATACCTACTGTAGTTGTATCTAGTCTATTTCCTGCAATAGTAAATGCAAGAAGACAAAGTGAAGAGCTTTATTGTGATAGGCTTCAAAAGCTTTTTGACCTTGTTGCATGGATAGCCATTGCAATAGCACTACTAATGACTTTTTTATCTGATATGATAGTAAATATGCTTTATGGTGAACAATATAATCAAGCAGCAAGTGTATTGACAATACACATCTGGGCTTTTTTGCCAGTTTGCTATAGCTATTTCATCAATATCCGCCGCTACCTTTTTATTTAAACTATCGTATTTTAAAAATTCCCCATATCCGCAAGAGCTATCAAGTAATGTAATGTTTTCAAATTCCTCTTTTATATTATTTTTTAATAGCTCATAAGCTAAATTAACTAATTTTTAGGGCGTATAATATGAAACCAAATTAACCGTATCAGCTTTGTTTAAATGAATTTGTGTATGTGTGTGTATTTCCATATCTTATTATTCTTTTATCTTTTATTAATCTGCAATTTTATGTTCGAGCAATTCACATACCATCAAAACAAACGCAAAACTAAACTTACCTCGGTTAATTTTATTTGCTAAATTCTCTCTTGATTCGTTTATGCCTTTTTCTTTTAATAGCTCCGCTAGTCTCGGATAATCTATGTCGGCTTTTGCCATTTGTATTTTTAGATACACCTTTGCTCGTTTTTCATATTCGGTCATCGGTAGCCTTTTTGGTTTATATTCGTTCGTAATACCGAGACGAATATTTTTTATGACTATATCTAAATTTTTACAATATGGCAATAAATAATTATAAATAATCTAATAAAATGAAATATCTTTATATATTTATTAAAATATAAGTATATATGTGATATAATATCATCATAAATAAAGATATAAAGGCTTAAAAATGTCCCAACACTTCCTTCTCTAGTCTAAAGCTAGAACAATATCCGTTAGAAAGATAGCTTCTATGAGCGAGAACGAGTGTTACGAATATTTTAAATCGATTTGTTGGAGTAGCAATAAAGGTAGTCCTATTTGTCCGACTTGCGGAAGCGCATCGTCTCACTACTTTATAGAAAGTAGACTACAATATCGTTGCAAGGATTGTTTTCATACCTTTAGCGTTACAAGCGGAACAATATTTCACTCTCATAAGCTTGATTTTAAAGCTATACTTCTTGCTATCGTTATATTTTCTAATGCTACGAAAGGTATTTCAGCCTTACAACTTAGTAGAGACCTAGACGTTCAATATAAAACGGCTTGGGTCTTATCTCATAAAATAAGAGAAAGCCTTATGACTAGCGATAGCGGAAATAAATTTAGCGGCATAGTCGAGATGGACGGAGTATACGTCGGAAACTATATAAAACCCGCTAATAATATAAACAACAGGATAGATAGACGAAAAGCTTTTAAGCCTAATAAACGAGTTATCATATCGCTTCGAGAGAGAAATTTATTTGGAAGCGGAGCAGGTAAAACTAAGACCTTTATTCTAAAGAGTAACCACATCTTGCCTAACTCGGAAATTCATACAGACGAAAACTCGGCTTACGACGATTTGTTAGCTCATTACAATTTAAAAAGAGTAAATCACCAAATAGAGTATTCGGGACTAAATGGGGAGAATAACAATCAATTTGTAAAAATTTAAAATCCATTGATAAAGAAGTAGCGAACATTTGACTTATATTAGAAAATACCAAATTTCCTATACTTAAAAAAGTTATTTGTTTATTGCCATTTATTGGGCTCGATAGATTATTTAAATTTTTTTAGAGATATTTATAAGAGAGAAGATTATTGTGAAAATTTTTATAATTAGCAATATCGCCTCCATGATGATAAATTTTAGAAAAGAATTTATCTAAATCCTTGTATCAAGCGAGTATGAAGTTTATTGTTTGGTTAGTGACTGCGATAAAAAAGTAGAAAAAAGATGAGTTCTTTTGGTGTAATACCGCTTGACCATACTTTAAATACAAAAGGGCTAAATCCATTTAAAGATATTATTGCCACATATGATTTGATTAAGCTATTTAGGCAATATAGTCCAGATGCGGTTTTTTCTTTTTTTTGTTAAGCCAGTCATTTTTGCAACTATAGCCGCAAAAATAGCAAGAGTGCCACGAATAGTAGGCATGATAGAAGGGCTTGGCGGGGCTTTTACGGTTCATAAAAATGGGCAAACAAAAAAGGCGAAAATTATAAAAACTATACAAGTTCTTTTATATAAAATTTCACTACTTGGATTAACTCAAGAAGAGCTAAAACCTTATCTTGATAGTGGCGTAGTTATATATCCTGGCTTCGTAAATGATATAAAAGAACGGATAGTGAATAGTTCCATTTTTGTCTTGCCTTCGTATTACAGAGAAGGTGTGCCAAGAAGTACGCAGGAAGCCATGGCAATAGGAAGGGCAGTAATAACCACAAATAGCGTAGGATGTAGAGAAACTGTTGAAGATGGTGTAAATGGATTCTTGGTGCCACCATTTGATAGTAAAATTTTGGCACAAAAGATGATTTATTTTATACAAAATCCAGAAATGATAGTCCAAATGGGTATAGAAAGCAGAAAAATAGCTGAAATAAAATTTAATATAAATGAAAAAAATGAAAGACTTGCAAAGATTATTATTGGGAAATAGCACATTACCATTTTTAGATTTTTAATTTAAAAATTTATATTGACTTGACTTCGGCAAGCTTATCGTGATTTAAATAATAAAACCAAGACAAGCTCACTAGTTTTCTAGGCTAGACTTCTACCCCGTTAGTCCACTAACTGATTTTGTATTATTCTTATCAGCCTTTTGTTTTAAAAATTCCTATTCATCTTTTGTAGGTTTATATTTATCTTTGAAGAATTTTTATTAGCATCGATCTTTTTCTCTAGTATCTTCTTCCCATAAATTTTTATATATCGGCTTTTAGTATTCAAGGTAGTTTCTAAAGCTAGCCCTGTGTTCTGCATCATAGTGGCAGCTTACACATTTTAGCTCTTTAGGAGTGCCAAGAGGTTTTTGTGGCGATAACTTGTGAGTTACAGATATTGACTAGGTAGTTTTCATCTTTACCGATAACCGCGAAGCAAGCGTTAGCCAATTCTAAATTTATCCATTACATTTACTGCTTATAAATAAATTTAATTACTAAAGAATTAAGCTAAATAAAATAGAAAATAAAATATAATCCCAAATCTTTGGTCCCGTAGCTCAGTTGGTAGAGCACTACCTTGACATGGTAGTGGTCGATGGTTCGAGTCCATTCGGGGCCACCACTTCTAATAAAACATCCTAAGCAAGAGATTTAAAAATTAATTATTAGTAAATTTTCTAAAGATGTGGTAAAGATTTATTTCAAATAATCTTTCACATCATACTCTTTGCCAGCATCGTGATCTTTTAAAAGCTTTGCCACGATAGGGCTTAAAATGATGATGGCAATTAAATTTGGTACGACCATCAAGCCATTAAACATATCTGCTAGGCTCCAGACAAAATCAACCTTTTGCAAGCTTCCCAAAAATACAAAAACGACTACTAAAATCTGAAAAGCTCTGACCGCTTTTGCCCCAAGAAGGTATCTTACGTTGATCTCAGCAAAATAGTACCATCCCAGAATCGTTGTAAATGCAAAGAAAAATAGGCAGATCGCTACAAAGCTATAACCGCCAACCTTGCCAAAGATATGCGATGAGAAGGCCTCTTGTACTAAGGTTATGCCTGTAAAGACTGCCTTGCCATTTTCAAAGCTAATAACATTTGCAGTGAGCACTACAAAAACGGTTATATTTAAAACAATAAAAGTATCTACAAATACGCTCATTATGCCAAGTACTGCTTGATCGACTGGGTGTTTGACATTAGCTGCGGCGTGTGCGTGCGGAGTTGAGCCCATGCCAGCTTCATTGCTAAAAAGCCCTCTTGCGATGCCGTATCTCATCGCAGCTGCTATGCTAGCTCCAGTTGCTCCACCCCACGCAGCTGAAGGATCAAATGCTGCTTTGTAGATAAGCAAAACTGCATCTGGAATTTCGTGAAAATTTAAAGCGATAATGATTAGTCCAACACCTACATAAAGTAAAGCCATCAGAGGCACGATCTTTTCAGCCACTCTTGCGATCGCCTTTACGCCACCTATAAAGATTACTGCGCAGACGATTGCTAAAAAAGCTCCAGTTATCCACTGAGGTATACCAAAGGCTCCTTTAAAGCCGTCTGAGATCGAGTTTGCTTGCACCATATTGCCGATAAAGCCAAGTGCGATAATGATAGCGATAGCGAAAAAGCCAGCTAGAATTTTTGCCCATTTTCCCTTTAATCCACGACTTATATAAAATGCCGGACCGCCTATCGTGTGCCCGCTATCGTCTTTTGTGCGGTAAATTTGAGCTAGGCAAATTTCAGCAAAATTTGTAGCCATGCCTAAAAACGCAGCGCACCACATCCAAAAAATCGCTCCAGGTCCACCCATGATAAGGGCCGTCGTTGCGCCTACTAGATTGCCAGTGCCAACTTGTGCAGCGATCGCAGTTGCGACCGCTTGAAACTGACTCATTCCAGCCTTGCCAGCAGCTTCGCCATGGAGTGAAAAATTTCCAAAAAGCTCTTTTAATCCCATTTTAAACTTAAAAATTTGAACAAAACCAAGCCTAATAGTAAAAAATAGTCCAGTGCCGCAAAGTAGGGTAATAAGGAAGTATGGACCCCAAAGAAATGAATTTATACTCTCGACACAATTATTTAAAATTTCAGCAAAATTTGTAGGCATTTTCTTGACTTTCATTGGTGTAGTTTAGAGAGCGAGTATATTTAAAAAAATATAAAATTAGAATAAATAAGAAAAATTTTTTAGCTTTGCTTAAAATTTCGTACTAGTTTCGGCTTACTCGTAGTGAACTTGTTTTTACTAGCAAGATTTTATGACCAATATTTTTACGCTCTAAGGCGTTTTTTGATTGATAATTTCTAAATTTATTCCGCAAAGACGGCTTATGAGGACTAAAATTATTTCTTGATTTTTGGATTTTAAAATTAGATTTTTGCGTTTTTTAGAAGGCTTTTACAAACAATTCGCTGTTTTTCCTGCGTGGGCATAGCTTGGCAAAACGTATTTGACTATTAGTTTTGCTAAAAATTTTATCAAAAGCGTTTAAAAGGCTTTGGCTATTAAATTGCTTAGTCATCTTTGTAAAATTTGCCCGTCTTTTGTTTAACTGGGTTAAATTTACTGCTTTGCGCCGATTTTTTATAAAATTAAGCAAGCTAGTAATGCCTTATAGACTACCAATAAGTTTGCTTTCTAGTATAAATTTAATGGTAAATTCTAGTCTTACCGCACAAATTTAACGCTATTCTATAGGCTTAAACTGCTTAAAATCCACACCGGTCGCGTCAAGGACTGTACGCGAATAAAAGTAAAAACTATAAAACAAATCATCATCATAAAAGCATTCTTCCCAAAGCTCCTCGTCGTTTTCATCGCTTTGTGGCCACAGGTATTTTTCGGCTAACATATCAGCAAAGCTATTCAGTGGTGTAGTATGATTAATTTTATCGGCATCGCTACAAACCATAAGCATAAACGCGAAAAATTCACCCAGACGGGATACGATAAGCTCTGCCACCTCGTTTTTATCGCCGTTATCAGCGACCAACTTCGCCCGCATAAAAATTCTCGCCAAAAATACAAGTGCAAAAGGCGTAGCGTGCCAAAAAGTACTTTGATGCTCTATTTCTTTAAAAATTTTATCAAGCACGTCACAAGCAGCTTTGGCGTTAAATTTTGCTTCATTGTTATTTGCTGGATTTGCCGTATTTTGTCCGCTATTTGACTTGCTGGTAGTCAAACTTTGTGTCAAATTTTTCTCGCCGATCGCTGCCGAAAGCTGTTTAAAAATTTCTGGAAATTCGCTTGCTCTACCATAAGTCGTTGTTAATCTACTCCAAGGCACGTCTTCTATCTCTAAATTTGTGATGTATGCTAAATTTTGCTTATTCATCTATATACCTTTAAAATTTACTCTTATGCTTGGCATAAATAAATCTGACAGAGTAAAGCCAAAATTTAGCCCTTGGATTTTATTTTATCTAGCCACTCATTTAGTGTTTTTTCAAAGCCTATGCCCTTGCTTTTGTAAAAAACGAGCGGTTTTTCTAGGTATTTTTGCTCGATCCAGCCGCCAAAATCATGCGGATAAAGGTAGTCTTTGCTCTCTTTTGTGTGATTTTTTAAATATGGTGGGATCTTTAAAATTTCTTCGCTTTGCACGTATTTTAGGGCGGCATTTATCGCGTTGTAGCTGGAGTTTGACTTTGGCGAGCTAGCTAGATAGATGGCGCACTGAGCCAGTATGATCCTAGCCTCTGGAAAGCCTATCTCTTTTACGACGCTTAGCGTGCTAGCGGCTAAATTTAGTGCATTTGGGTTTGCATTGCCGATGTCTTCGCTGGCAAATATCGCCATCCTTCTAGCGATGAAATCAGCACTCTCGCCAGAGTCTATGAGTCTTGCGAGATAGTAGATGACGGCGTTTTCGTCACTTCCACGCATACTTTTTATAAAAGCGCTTGCTAGCTCGTAGTGCGTGTCATCCTCTTTTGCTCCCTCTTTTAGGGCGTTTTGGCGAAGTGTTTTTAAATTTTCTAAACTCACATTTTCATTAAGCGTGACGGCAAATTCGAGTAAATTTAGCATGGCTCTTGCGTCACCACCACTACTTTTAAAGAGATACTCTTTTGCTTCTTCGTCAATGCTAAATGAAATTTGCTCTTTTATCTTGGATAAAAGCTCCTCAAAATCGCCACTGCTAAGCGGCCTAAACTCAAAGAGCATAGAGCGACTTCTGATGCCTGAGCTTAGCGTAAAAAAGGGATTTTCTGTGCTTGCCCCGATAACTAGGGCTTTGTAGTTTTCCATGGGGATCAAAAGTGCTTCTTGCTGGGTTTTACTAAGCCTGTGGATCTCGTCTATGAAAAAGAGTGGTTTGTTTAAGGCGTTTTCGTAGTTTTTTAAAATTTTACGAAAGTCATCTATCTTTAAATTTCCGCCGTCAAACTCGTAAAAGTCGTAGTTTGCCCCACTTGCCACAGCCCTTGCAAAACTAGTCTTGCCACAGCCTGCTGGGCCGTAAAATATGGAGTGTGGGATCTTGCCTGTGGCTATAAATTTTAAAAATGCCGCTTTAACCGCCTTTTGACCGCAAATTTCATCCAAGTTTTTTGGTCTAAACATCAGTGCAAGTGAGCTCAAATTTGTTCCTTTAATTTGCTGGTTTTGGCAAAATTTTAGCTTTTGCGCTAAGGCTCTCTATCTTTAGCTCGTAAATTTTCATGATCTTTAGCCCATACTCGGCCGCCACATCAAAGGTGCTCATCGCATAGGCGGTGTATTTTTGGCTGAGAATTTTTAAAATTTCATACCTTTTGGCTTCATCTGTCACTTCGTAGGCTCTTGTTTTTGCGATGGCACTTTTGTACTCAGTCGTAAAAACCTTGCCTCCAAGTGCCTTGCCATCGTCTTTTATCACATCTAGCTCGCTTTCGCTTAGATACGGGACTTTGTTAAAACTAACGCAGACAAACTCTACTTTTCGTCCATCTTGAAGTAGTTTTGCCTTACAGCCAGTGGTAGCTCCGTGTATAAAAATGCTTTCACCAACTCTAACAGGCGAGATCGGTACGCTAAAAATTTCTCCCTCATCATCAACGCATGAGATTACGCCGTATTCGCAACTATCGATGATCTCAAGCGCCTCTTCACGGCTTAGCTCTCTATCTTTTCGTCTCATTTTTTATCCTTTTTTTGAAAGAGCATTTTAAAATTTAAGTGCTTAAAGGCTAGTATAACGCAAAAATTTCAAGGAAAAACATGAAAAAAATAGCTATTTTTGCCATTTTGCTTGGCGTAAATTTAGTCCATGCAAACGATGTTTGCAATGAATATATCAAGCAAAGCAGGCTCTATCTTGACGAGTTTTATGCCAAAGAGAGCAAACGACTTGCAAATGATGAAAAGGCGTTAAGGCTTTTTGAGCTTAAATTTGATGAGTTTAAACAAAGACAAAGTGGCCAAGAAGCCATAATTTTGCAAAACAAAGATGAGAAATTTTGCAAAAGAAAGCTTGAAGAGACAAACAAGCTTTTAAATGATCTAAAAAAGTAGATCAAATTTTTACGTTTAGATCCCAGTCTATTGGCGTTTTGCCGTGGTTTGCTAGATAGATATTTGCCTTTGAAAAGTGCCTGCAGCCAAAAAACGCGCCACGAGCCAGTGGGCTTGGATGTGCTGCCTCTAAGATGAGGTGCTTGCTGGCGTCTATAAGCGGCGCTTTTGCTTTGGCTGGGTTGCCCCAAAGCATGAAAACTACATTTTGTAAATTTTGGCTAATTTTTTTTATTACGGTGTCAGTAAAGCCCTGCCAGCCAAAATTAGCATGAGAATTTGCCGCTCCAGCGCTAACGCTAAGAGTTGAGTTTAGTAGAAGCACGCCTTGTTTTGCCCATTTTGTGAGATCGCCGCTATTTGGCTCTTTTATGCCAAGATCAGCGTAAATTTCTTTATATATATTCACAAGACTTGGCGGGACTTTTACGCCATTTGGTACCGAAAAGCTTAGCCCCATGGCTTGATTTGCACCGTGGTATGGATCTTGGCCTAGGATGACGACTTTGACAGAGTGAAAAGGCGTTAGATTAAATGCATTAAAAATAAGTGCACTTGGTGGATAGACGACGCCAGTACTCTTTGCTTTTAAGAAATTTTCTTTGATATGCGCGAAATTTTCACTCAAAAACTCATCTTTTAGCACCTCTTTCCAACTTGGCTCAATCTTTATATCATCTAAATTTATCTGCATTTTCCTGCCTTTTGTAAGTTTTAGCGGTATAATTTTAACTAAAATTTATCTAAAGGAAAGAGTTGTGTCTGAGCAAATTTTTAATAAGATATATGAGCTTCTTAGCAAGAATGAAGCCAAATTTAAAGTCCTAAATCATGAGAGTGCGACCACTTCAGAAGAGGTGGCAAAACTTAGGGGAACAAAGATGAGCCAAGGCGCAAAGGCTCTAGTTTGCTCTATAAAAGGGGTAGATGAGGAAAAATTTAGGCAAATTTTTAAAGATGAAAATGTGCTAAATGATTATTCGCTAAGCGATGAAAAGCCAGCTATGAAGGCTGGTAAAATTTATATTTTGGCTATTTTGCCAGCCGATATGCAAGCAAATCTTGATAGCTTGACACAAAAATTTGACGGCAAAAGAGCAAGCCTAGCTAGTCCAGATGAAGTTTTGGCATTGACAGATTGTATTTTTGGTTCGGTGCCGCCATTTAGCTTTCATAAAAATTTACACATTGTAGTTGATGAAAGGTTACTACAAAGAAACGATGAGATCGCATTTAATGCAGGACTACTTGATAGATCGATCATTTTAAATACAAAAGATTATACGAAGATAGTACGACCAACGCTAATAAATTTTGCAGAATAAAAAAGTGCTAGGCTAACCACTTCCTAGCACTAAATATTGTCGGGAGAAAAATGAATTTAAATAATGCAAAGACGAGAAATTGCTAAATTCATTTCAAGAACAAATATTATCAGGCATAATCTTAAAATATAATAAATTATATAAATAAAATATGTATAATTTAGGTTCTTTTATAATTTTATATAAAAATATATATTTAATAATCCAAAAATTTTAGCTCGAATTTATTAAAATTTAAAAAGAATTTATAAAAATTTGCTTAGTAATTATTAAGTTTAGCTTAAAGCCCATTTAGATAAAATCCTTAATCGTTCTTTTATCGTAAAAAAGACAATTTGATATAAGGAAAAACAATGAGCGATATCATCGCATACAAACTAAATGGCGAAATAGTCGATACTCAAAGTATCGTAGGGCGCGAGAGTAGTGCCGAGCCTATCTATTTTGACAACTCAAAAGAGGCACTACACGTTATCAGACACTCCTGTGCACACCTCATGGCACAAGCTATCAAATCACTCTATCCAAAGGCAAAATTCTTTGTCGGACCAAACGTAGAAGATGGGTTTTATTATGATTTTAGAGTTGATGATGAGGGCACGAAGCTAGGCGAGAGCGATCTAGCAGCGATCGAAGAAAAAATGAAAGAGCTTGCCGAGAAGAAAATTGATATCATCAAAACCTGCTCAACCAAAGCTAATATGAGCGATAAATTTAAAGATGACGACCTAAAACAAGAGGTCTTAAAAAGAATCCCAGATGGTGAAGTTAGCAGCTATTCGCAAGGCGATTTTGAGGATCTTTGCCGCGGACCACACGTACCAAATACTAAATTTTTAAAATTTTTCAAGCTTACACGCGTGGCTGGAGCTTATCTTGGCGGCGATGAGAGCCGTGAGATGCTAACTAGAATTTACGGCACAGCTTATGCAGATAAAGAGAGTTTAAAAGAGCATATCCGCATCATCGAAGAGGCCAAAAAACGTGACCATAGAAAACTTGGTACAGAGATGAAGCTATTTACTTTTGATGAAGAAGTGGGGGGTGGCTTGCCGATCTGGCTACCAAATGGTGGACGCTTGCGCTCGAAGTTAGAGCAGCTCTTATACAAAGCTCACCGCGACCGCGGCTACGAGCCAGTGCGAGGTCCTGAGCTTTTAAAGGCTGATGTGTGGAGAAGAAGCGGCCACTACGCAAACTATAAAGAAAATATGTACTTTACAACGATCGATGAGACAGAGTATGGAATCAAACCGATGAACTGTGTTGGTCACATTAAAGTCTATCAAAGTGACATCCGCTCTTACCGTGATCTACCGCTTAAATTTTTCGAGTACGGCGTCGTTCACCGCCATGAGAAAAGCGGCGTGCTTCACGGACTTTTCAGGGTTAGAGAATTTGCACAAGATGACTCACATATCTTTTGTATGCCAAGCCAGATCAAAGAAAATATCTTAGAAATTTTAAAATTTGCTGGCACGATAATGAAAAATTTTGGCTTCCACTATGAGATGGAGATATCAACCAAGCCAGCCAAAGCGATCGGTGGCGATGAAATTTGGGATACAGCTACAAAAGCACTAAAAGAAGCTCTTGATGAAAATGGCTTTAAATACGGCATCGACGAGGGCGGCGGCGCATTTTACGGTCCAAAAATCGACATTAAGATCACTGATGCGCTTAAGAGAAAGTGGCAGTGCGGCACGATACAAGTTGATTTTAACTTGCCAGAGCGCTTTGATCTAGGATACATCGATGCAAACAACGAAAGACAACGCCCCGTAATGCTTCACAGAGCACTGCTTGGCAGTTTTGAGAGATTCATAGGAATTTTACTTGAGCACACTGCTGGTGAGCTACCATTTTTTATCGCTCCTACGCAGGTTGTCATTGTGCCTATTAGCGACGTGCATTTAGACTACGCAAAAGAAATTTCACGCGAGCTAAGAAAGATCAACGTCGATAGCGAGATTGCAAGTAAAAATGAGAGTTTAAATAAGAGAATAAGAACGGCAGAAAAACAAAGGGTGCCTATGATAGTCGTGCTAGGAGACAACGAAGTAGCGAACAAGAGCGTTGCGCTGCGCGACAGACAGGCTAGGACGCAGAGCGATATGAGCTTGGCGGAATTTATAAATTTAACGAAGGAGAAACTTAGTGAGGTACATTTTTGAGTAAGGAAAATGAAGTATTGCTCAATGAGGACATAAGGGCGAGAGAGGTAAGATGTGTAGGGGATGATGGCACAGCATACGGTGTCATCTCAAGAGATGAGGCTTTAGAGATCTCAAATAAGCTTGGGCTTGATCTAGTGCTTATAGCGCCTGATGCGAAGCCGCCAGTTTGCAAGATAATGGACTACGGCAAATTCCGCTATCAGCAAGAGAAAAAGCAAAAAGAGGCCAAGAAAAAGCAAAAAACCATCGAGATAAAAGAGATAAAACTCTCTGTCAAGATCGCCCAAAACGATATAAACTACAAGGTTAAACACGCAAGCGAGTTTTTGCAAGATGGCAAACACGTTAAATTTCGTGTATTTTTAAAGGGTCGCGAGATGAGCACCCCAGAAGCTGGCGTAGCCATGCTTGAGAAGGTCTGGGAGATGATCAAAGATGAAGCTGACCGCGACAAAGAGCCTATAATAGAAGGTCGTTATGTAAATATGCTTGTAACTCCAAAAAAGGGTTAAATTTCTACAAAGAGCAGGCTAGGGCTTGCTCTTTTTTATTAAATTTTTAATACAAAAACTCACAAATAACTATTTTCCAAAATCCTATCATTTTTGTATGTGTTAAATTTACGCAAAGGCGTTTGCAGGGTTGATATACCTTATGGTTAAATTTGATAGGCAAAATTTGGATGTGGTTTAAATTTAGTAAATTTTGGCCTTTACTTGTTGGAATTTACCCGCTTTGTTATCGCTCGCATGGGTGTTGTACTGAAAATAATCTAGGCAAATCGACTTTCTTGTGAGCTTACAAAATTTTAGTGCTTGCGTGAGTGTTTTTAAGCCAAATTTTGCCTAATATCTAGCTAAATTTGGTAATGGGATATTGCTTTAATAATACTTTTTACAAAAAGCTTTGACTACTCTTGGTTTTATGTGGCGACTAAATTTGACGAGAAGTTTGATTGTTTGTGGATTAAATGTAGCAAATTTTAATTTTTGCTTACTAGAATTTGCTCCATCCTTTTTCTGCCAACCATTACATGGGCGCTTTACTGAAATTCGACTAGGCAAGAGCTCGCCTGAAAGAGTAAATTTGATAATTTGTAAGTTTATGACACTTGTGTTTAGCATTTTAAGTTAGATTTCGCTTAATAGCAGGCTAAATTTGCTAAAAAATTCGCTTGTTTATAGTTTAAATTTATAAAAGAGAATTTAGGCTGGGTGAGCATAAATTTACTAAATTTTATAAGCCATTTCTTGGCAAAAATCAAATACCCTATAATCTGCTTGGATAAAATTTAGTGTTTGCTCATTCTCTACCAGAACTTCTTCATTTTGCCTTGCTATATCGATGCCAGCTAACACTATAAGAATTTCTCGATTGTAACGCGCCTGCTACAAATTTCTTCATCTTTAAACAGCCACACATAAACATACCACTCGTACAATCAAGCAAAAGCATACATGGCAAAAACTTTCAAATTTGTTGCACAACCTCGCCACTCCACCATTTGCCACCACGCCAGCTTTTTTGACAAAATTTCTATTAAATGCTCTAAAAATAGTAATCTGCTCGCCACCCTAGTGCAATTTAACCAAGCTTCAGATCCACGTCTGCCACGCCAGCGAAAATTTGTCAAAAAACACTCTATATACACCGCATAAAAATGCATCAAAGCAGCATAAATTTGATAGCTTGCTAGTAAAATTTGCCGCGCAAAAGTCAAACTCTCTTTTAGCTAAAATCCCAGCCAGCCTTATATTGATTTACGTCCAAATTTAACTTGGACGCAAATTTATAGAGCCAAGAGCAAAATCAGTCCTACACATACCCTTGATCTATCATCGCATCGGCTACCTTGCGAAAGCCCGCGATATTTGAGCCAAGCACCAAATTTCCCTCGTCGCCAAACTCCTTGCTAGTTTCGTAGCTAAGCTCAAAGATATGATTCATGATGCCGTGCAGTCTGCGGTCAACCTCTTCAAAGCTCCACGAGCTCATGCCGGCGTTTTGCATCATCTCTAGGCCCGACGTGCCCACGCCGCCTGCGTTTGCAGCCTTTGCTGGAGCGAAGTAAAAATCTTTTTGCGCGAGCATGAAATTTATTGCATCAAGTGTGCTTGGCATGTTCGCGCCCTCGGCGACGAAGCGGCAGCCGTTAGCGTAGAGCGTCTTTATGTCGGCTAGGTGCAGTTCGTTTTGCGTCGCACACGGAAACGCTCCGTCGCACGGCACGTCCCACACGCCGTTTCTGCCCTCTTTGTACTCGCTTACGCTTACGTATTTTGCGTTTGGTCTAAATTTGGTGTATTCGCTAAGGCGCGCGCGTCTTGCTTCTTTTAGCTCTTTAAGTACCGCTAGATCGATGCCCTCTGCGTCGTAAACGTATCCGTTTGAGTCAGAAACCGTGATAGGCAGCGCGCCTACTTGATAGAGCTTTTCTACCGTGTAGATAGCGACGTTTCCGCTACCGCTTATGCTGCATTTTTTGCCTTCAAGCGATAGACCAGCTTTTTTTAGCATATTTTGTGTGAAATATACCAGTCCGTATCCAGTGGCCTCTGTGCGAGCTAGGCTGCCGCCCCAGTTTAGCCCCTTGCCTGTTAGTATGCCGTCAAATCTACCCGTGAGCTTTTTGTACTGCCCAAACATATAGCCGATCTCGCGTGCACCCACGCCGATGTCGCCTGCCGGCACGTCCACGGTGTTGCCGATGTGGCGGTAAAGCTCGCTCATAAATGCTTGGCAAAAGCGCATTATTTCGCCCTCGCTCTTGCCCTTTGGATCAAAGGTGCTACCGCCCTTTGCGCCGCCGATATTTACTCCTGTGAGCGAGTTTTTGAAAATTTGCTCAAATCCTAGAAATTTTAGCACGCCAAGATCCACGCTAGGGTGGAGCCTTAGACCGCCTTTATAGGGGCCCACGGCTGAGTTAAACTGCACGCGGTAGCCGTTATTTACCTGCGGTCTACCGTCATCGCCCGTGTATGTCACGCGAAAGATCACCGTGCGCTCAGGTATCACGATACGCTCTAGGATCGCATGTTTTTGGTACTTGCTCTCTCTTTTTATAAGCGGCTCGAGGCTGTTTAGCACCTCGGTCGCAGCCTGGACAAAGACGCCTTGACCCGGATTGGTTCTTTTTATCCACTCCATCGTTTTTTCGATGTATTCGCTCATTTTGGCTCCTATTCGTCAAATTTTCGTAGTTGAATATTAACTCTCCTAGAAAAAATTTTTATTTAAATTTATTTTTATATTTTTATTTTAGGCAATGAGCGTTACATATCGAAACTAAATTTATAAAATATGATTTTTGTTTCGGTCGCTGGGATAAATTTATAGAAGATAATTTAGGCTGGGAAGCCTAAATTTGCTAAATTTCATATGCCATCTCTTGCCAGAAAAGAAGGGCTCTACCATCTGCTTGGACAAATTTTAGGATTTGCTCGGTTGATGGCATAGCTTCATCATTTAGCCTTGCTATATCGATGCTAGCAAGCGCTATGAAAAATTTCTCAAAGTCACTTGCGATGCATCTACTGCAAAGCTCCTCATCTCCAAAGAGCCACGCATAAACTGCACCGCTCGTGCAATCAAGCAAAAATATCCATGGATCACCCACGGCAAAGACTATCAAATTTAAAGGGCGAGCCTTGCCACTCCACCATTTGCCACCAAACTCATCTACGCTATTTAGCCGCACTAACTCACTTGCGTAGTCGCCTCTAGAGCCAAATTTGACATTGCAAATTTCAAAATTCCCAAGGTCAAATTTGCTTAAAAGCTTTGTAAATTTAGCTGGGAAATTTATGCCAAGAGCTTCTTGTGCGTTTTTAAGTGCTTGTGCGGTGGCTTTAACATCATTTTGAAGCAAGAGTCTCATGCCAGTCATACCCTCTTGCTCCAGTGGTAAGAAAATTTGATCTAACTTTTGAGAGATTTCATCTAGCTTTAAAAACATATTAGTCCTTTAATCTGCTGGATTTTGGCAAATTTTATCAAATTTATTTCAGGGAGCTTTTAATTTTGGCTCATTTGTCACCAAATTTAGACCATGATCTTCATAAATTTAAAAAGTTGGCAGAGATAACTAAGAAAACTAGCAATCACTAAATGTGAGATGTTATAAAGGATTAATGATGAGGTAAATTGGCTTGGTAAAGCCGCGTAGCCTATAAAAGAGATTTATGACGATGCTAAAATATACGAACTTGAGGCTTTTGCGTGCGAATGAGCTCGCCATTTATGATGGAGTGCAAAGAAATTTTGGGCGGCACAGAGTTCAAAAGCGAAGCAAAAGATGAAAATTTAAACGTGAGTGCGCCACGTAAAGAGCAGGGCGTAAGGATAGGCAAGACTATCTGGCGGCTAAAGCTTGGCGCATATCTTTATATACCAGTTTGCCTGCGTGAGGGAGTGCTTTACTTTGGCACCGCTGGCAAGGGCGGAGATCTATATGCCGTGGATGTAAAAAGTGGCGAAGTGGTGTTTAAGTTTAAAACCAGTGGCGCGGAGCATTTTCCTTGAGTCGATGGTTAAATTCTACTCGCAGACAACAAAAATAAGCCAGCTTTGATAAGCGCTAAAAATAGCTCATTATTAAAAGAGATAGAGTTTGAAATTTAGACTTAGCACAGTAGTAAGCGGTGGCAAGCTCTACGCTGTGGTAATTGACGGAGCTAAGACGTACGCAGTTTGTGTAGAAATTTAGCTTTGGCGAAATTTATCGCCAAAGCCGCAATGCGAGATAAATTTATCTCTTCTTTTTATATCTTTTTATCGCCTCTACGATGACCTCTTCTAGATCGTCGCTTGGCTCTTTATTCATATCGTCATAGGTGTTTTCAAGGATAGTTTTTAAGTTTTTCTCAACGTAGCTAGTATCGAAGAATCCTCTTCTAAACTCTTTACTTTTGCTGATCGTTAGCAAAAATGGGATGATCGTTCGCACACCTTCGATGGTAAATTCTTCAAGAGCTCTTTCAAGCTTATTTACCGCCAGATCGTAGTCGGTCGCCTTTACGATCAGCTTTGCGATCAAAGAGTCATAAAATGGCGGTATGGTGTAGTCCTTATAGACGTGGCTATCGACGCGCACAGATGGGCCAAGAGCGGGATAGTAGCCCTCGATCGTGCCTGGTGCTGGGATGAAATTCTCCCAGACATTTTCAGCCGTGATCCTAGCTTCTATCGCGTAGCCTCGTGGCTTGATATCGCTTTGCTCGATCTCTAAAATCTCGCCAGCTGCTATCCTTATCTGCCTAACGACTAAGTCGTGGCCGGTGATCTCTTCAGTGATGCCGTGCTCCACTTGGATACGGGTGTTCATCTCCATGAAGTAAAAGTTGTTGTAGTCATCTAGCAAAAACTCGATCGTTCCTACGTTTGAGTAGCCCACAGCCTTTGCAGCGGCCACCGCGGTTACGCCCATTATCTTTCTTAAATTTTCGCTGATAGATGGGCAAGGTGCGATCTCGATGATCTTTTGGTGGCGCCTTTGGATAGAGCAGTCACGCTCGCAAAGGTGGATGATATTGCCGTAGTTATCGCCTAAAATTTGAAATTCGATGTGACGAGGATTTACGACAAGCTTCTCCATAAAAACTTCATCGTTGTTAAAGTAGGTCTTTGCCTCTCTGGTGCACGACTCAAAGGCATCTTGCATATCTTCTTCTTGCCAAACCTCTCTGATGCCACGGCCGCCACCGCCACCACTTGCTTTTAAAATGACTGGGTAGCCGATGCGTCTAGCGTGCTCTTTTATGGCGTCCATACTCTCGTCATTTAGCTTTTCTGTGCCTGGAACGATTGGTATGCCGTTTCTCTTCATTAGGTATCTTGCGATATTTTTATCACCCATTTTTCTGATCACTTCAGCCTTTGGACCGATAAAGATAAGCCCAGCGTCCTCGACCGCCTTTGCAAATTCGTAGTTTTCGCTTAAAAAGCCGTATCCTGGGTGTATCGCGTCAGCTCCGCACTCTTTAGCAAGCTTTACGATCGCTTTGGCGTCAAGATAGCCTTTGATCGGATCTTCGCCCACTTGATAGGCCTCATCAGCGATCCTTACATGCAAGCACTCGCTATCTGGTGCTGTGTAAATTCCTACGCTTTGGATGTGTAAATCCCTACAAGCTCTGACTATCCTAACTGCGATCTCACCACGATTTGCGATAAGAATTTTATGTATCATAGGCTATCCTTTTTGAGTTTTGCTTATCATATAACTATTCGTTTTATTTTTAGATAAATTTATTAAGTCTGGTTTTAAAATTTGAGTGCAAAGGCTAAATTTACACTCAAATTTTTCTATCTATTGATGATTTGTGGAAAAGGTGTGGCTAGGGCTTTTTTGATAAAATCTTGCGACTCGATCGTGAAATTTGTAGCAAATCTTTGAATGCCCTCTTTTTTATAAGCACGCCTTTGGATGGTAAAAAGGACTAGATTTCCGCCTTGCTTAGTGTAGCGATATATCGAGTGCTCGGCTGTTGGCACGCCATTTAGGTTTGAAAATATCGTGATATCAAGATAAATTTCATTTGCGAGCGAGCCCTTTTTATAAGCCACTTTTAGCCCTTTTGCTTTTAGCTCTTTTAGATCATTTATCTTTTGCTCGACCGCTTGCTCTGGCGTAGCGTCAAATTTAAGCGTATTTAGCGAGAGCATATAACTAAAGCTATCTAGTTTCTCGCCAGGGAGCAAATACTCCTGCGTGAATAAATTTGGCACAGGCTTGGCTGAACTTGCTAGTGAGTAGAGTCTGTTGTCAAATTTTATCTGCACCGGCTCAAAATACTGAGTCGCTGCAAGTAAGAGTGCTGGCAAAGCGATAAATGCTAAAAATTTCTTCATCAAATTCCTTTAAAATGGATTTACTATCATGACCCAGATGATGATAAGCATCGCGATAGTTGGCACTTCGTTGTAAGCTCTAAAGAAGATGCCACTTTTGTTACAGCGTTTCTCCTTGAGCTGCTTCATGTAGCGTCCAAGGTCTAGGTGATAGATAGCCATCAAGATGACAACTAAAATTTTGACGTGTATGTGACCAGTTTGTATAAGATCAGGCATCGCGATAAGTATCAAAATGCCAGTAAAAAATGAGCCAATCAGTGCGACCCAGCCGATGTAGTGATACATCTTATACTCCATCACTTCGACCACTTTTACAAAGTCAGGTTTGTCCATGTTTTCTACGTGATAAACGTAGAGCCTTGGCTGATAAAACAGCACTGCCATCCACGAGATGAAAAACAAATAGTGGAGGTATTTTAAGTAAAGATAATATTCTGCCATAACGTCTCCTTATCTAAAAAGTATCTCTTTTCTAGCTTCAAATTCAGCCTTGCTGATCGCACCACTCTCAAAAAGCTCGTAAAGCCTTTTTAAGTCGTCCTCTTTATCTTTTAGTTTTAGCCTCTCTTTTAGCTCGACTTTTTGTAAATTTTTCTCGACATAAGCACCAACCAAAAATGCATCGATGATCCACCAAATGCCCCAAATAGCCAAGAATAAATAACCAACGAGGATGATTTGTAAAGAGTAACCGATAAAAAATAACCCCATCATCAAAAAACCAGTGATAAATTTACCAAGATAAATTCTATGCGCCCCAAGCCAGCCAGTAAATAGCCAAAGCGCGTATGCGACGTAGATATTATTTCCCACTCTCTCTCCTTTTTCTAAAACTTTGCCAAAGTATCATCACCACGCAAAGATCGATCATCACATCAGCGAAGTTAAAGACCGCAAAGTTAAACCACTTATGCCAAAAGACATAATCCACGACGCCACCATGGACAAATCTATCTGTGATATTTGAGCTGCCAGCTCCTAGCAAAGCTCCAAGCCAAATGGCATGCGAGCAAAGCAGCTTTTTTTCTACCAGCAGATAGATAAAAACGCCTAAGATAAGGGCTATTTGTATAAATTTCAGCCACTCATCTAAAAAGGCTAACATCGAAAATGCAACGCCCTTATTATATGTAAGAACTAGCGAGAAAAACTCGCCTTCCCACGAAAAACCATCTATGAATATCATTTTTATCGCTTGATCAACGATAAAAATGACAAAAAACGCAATGAAAAATTTAACTAAGCTTTTACGCATTTAGGGCTTTTACGAAAAATTTCTCAACTTCATCCATGCGTTTTTCAACTAAAGTTTGATTTTTGCCCTCAAGCAAAAGTCTGATCAAATTCTCAGTGCCGGAGTATCTAAAGAGCGATCTTATACCCTCTTTTGCAAGGCTAGCCTCAAGCTCTTTTAGCCCCTCTATCTTATCAAGCGGCTTTTTCTCTGTGATCTTTAAATTTAGTAAAATTTGTGGATATGGCTTTAGCTCACCAAAAATTTCGCTAGCTTTTTTACCTTTTTTAAGCATCATCGCGACAACTTGCATTGAGGTAACAAGGCCGTCGCCAGTTTTAGCGTAGTCGTTAAATATCACGTGACCGCTTTGCTCACCGCCAAAATTTATACCATTTTCTTTCATCATCTCAAGCACGTATTTATCGCCTACGTTTGAGCGAAGTAGTTTGATCTTATGAGCTTTTAGATAGTCATCAAGTGCGGCGTTACTCATCACCGTAGCCACAATGGCTCCGCCTTTTAGCGCCTTTTGCTCGTGCAAAAATGCTGCAAGTGAGCCAAGTATCGCATCGCCATGTACAACTTCGCCGTTTTCGTCAACTACTACAAGCCTATCAGCATCGCCGTCAAATGCAAAGCCAATGTCAGCACGAAGCCTTTTTACCTCGCTTGCTAGATCTTCTGGGTGGAGCGCACCGCAGTTTTGATTGATATTGCTACCATTTGGCTCGTCGTTTATGACGATGACATCGGCTCCAAGCTCGCTAAATACAGTTGGTGCGACCTTGTAAGCAGCTCCGTTTGCCACGTCTAAAACTACTCGTAAATTCTTTAAATTTAACTCTTTTGGGAATGAATTTTTGATCTGCACGATATATCTACCGATAACATCATCGATCCTCTTGTTTGCACCGATCTCTGTCATCGTCTTTTGAGCGTTAGCAATGAGCTCATCGTCGTAGAAAATTTTCTCTATCTCGGCTTCTATTTTTTCATCTAGTTTGTTGCCAAAGCTATCAAAAAATTTTATGCCGTTATCGTAGTACGGATTGTGCGATGCACTTATCATGATACCAGCGTCACAGCGCATATTTTCTGTTAAAAATGCGATCGCAGGCGTTGGCATAGGGCCTATTTGAAGGACGTTGTATCCAACAGCAGTTAGCCCTGCAACAATTGCAGTTTCGATCATATAGCCGCTTTTTCTAGTATCTTTTCCAACCAATATCACATTTGTCGCTGAGGTCTTTCTAAAATAAATTCCAGCTGCCATTGCAAGACGCATAGATGTTTGAGCTGAGAGCTTTTCGCCTGCCTTGCCACGAACACCATCTGTTCCAAATAGTTTCATAAATTTATCCTTTTTATTATAAAATTGGACTATTTTATCAGAAATTAGCAAATTTGAAAGCTAAAATTTTACTTCTTTTAAGGATGACTTAAATTAAGGTTAAATTTATTATAGTTTTCATATAATCACCGACTAAAATTATCAAATAAAGGTATATTATGGCAAACCATAAATCTGCTGAAAAAAGAGCTAGACAAACTATAAAAAGAACTGAGAGAAACAGATTTTACCGCACTAGACTTAAAAATATCACAAAAGCAGTGCGTGTAGCTGTAGAAGCTAAAGATATTGAAGCTGCAAATGAAGCTTTAAAAGTTGCTAACAAAAGCATCCATAGCTTCGTAAGCAGAGGCTTTTTGAAGAAACAAACTGCTGCTCGCCGCGTTAGTCGCCTTGCTCAATTAGTAAACACTCTAAAAGCTGCTTAATTTATATAAATTTTAATGTTTGCTGATAAACTTCATCCATTTTTGGATCGCTATAATGAAATTTCTACGCTTCTAAGCGATCCAAATATAGCAAACGATATCGAAAAGATGACAAAGCTTTCAAAAGAACAGTCATCAATCGAGCCAGTCGCAACTACCGCAACAAAATATCTACAAATTTTAAATGACATCGATGAGAACAAAGCCCTACTTGAGGACTCTGAGCTTGGCGAACTTGCAAAAGAAGAGCTAAAAAGTTTAGAAATTTCAAGGGAGAAGCTTGAGGAAGAGATCAAAATTTTACTTCTTCCAAAAGATCCAAACGATGATAAAAATATATTTTTAGAAATTCGTGCAGGTACGGGCGGCGATGAAGCAGCACTATTTGCTGGCGATTTATTTAACGCATACATTAGATACGCAGAGCTTCGCGGATATAAATTTGAGATCGTTAGCCAAAGCGAGGGCAACACTGGTGGTTTTAAAGAGATCATCGTGCTAATAAAAGGCAAAGGTGCTTACTCGAGGCTAAAATTCGAAGGCGGCACGCATAGAGTTCAGCGTGTGCCAGAGACTGAGAGCCAGGGCAGGGTGCACACCTCGGCTGTGACTGTGGCTATCATGCCAGAGGTCGAAGATAGCGAGATCGAGATCAATCCAAATGATATTAGAGTCGATGTTATGAGAAGCTCAGGCCACGGTGGCCAGTCGGTAAATACAACCGATAGTGCCGTTAGGATCACGCATATACCAACAGGCCTTGTCGTGACAAACCAAGACGGCAAGAGTCAGCACAAAAACAAAGAAGCTGCGATGAAGGTACTAAAGGCTAGACTTTACGAGATGCAAGAGCAAGAGAGGCTTGCTAAAGAGACTAGCGAACGCAAGAGTCAGGTCGGAACTGGAGACCGCTCTGGTAGGATAAGAACATATAACTTTCCACAAAACCGCATAAGCGACCACCGTATAAATTTAACACTTTACCGTCTCGATGCGATCATGGCCGCAGGCCTTTTTGACGAGATCATTGAGCCACTTATTACACATTATCAAGCCGAAGCTATGCTAGAAGCTGGCATTTAAACTTTCAAATTTTTACTTCAAATTTTATAATTTATTTCTTTACTTAAAAATATTATTTTAGTTTAAAATACTTTTAAATTTACCAAACTTTAAAGCCAAATTTACAAGAATTTTATAAAAATAGATATTTAGAAGTAGTAGTTAGTAATATTTTTTCTCATTTTTTTCAAAATAATATAAATTAAATTTTTAGATTTTATTTCTCAAATAGCGATTTTTAGGACATTTAAAAGTATAAAATTTTTATTTTTGATATTATAATTTTGTATAAATAGTTTTAAGTTTTGCTTAATAATTCTACCTTACAATTTCACCATAATTTAATTCAAAAGAAGGAGACAAAATGTCAATAAGTGCAAGAAATCAACTAAATGTTGAGATCACAGAGGTAAGAACAGGTGTGGTAAATTCGCTAATATCTGCTAAGCTTGCAAGCGGTGAAGTGTTAAAAGCAACTGTTACGGTTGATAGTGAAAAAGGTCTTGATCTTAAAGTTGGCAAAAAAGCTATCTTTTTATTCAAAGCTTCAAGCGTTATCGTTTCAAAAGATGACAGCATCAAGCTTAGTGCTACAAACCAAATCAAAGGTGTTGTTAGCGAGATAAAAGACGGAGCTGTAAATGCTGAAGTTATTATCGATGTAAATGGCAGCAAAATTTCTGCTATCATCACAAGAGAGTCAGTTAGTAGTCTAGCTTTAAAAGCAGGAGATAAAGTAACTGCAATTATCAAAGCAACTCAAATCATAGTTGGTGTTAAATAATTTACGGAGCAATTTTGCTCCGTTCTCCTAACTAAATCCCATTCTTAAGCTAAGATCTAAAATACTATAAAATTTATCAACGAAATTATAAATTTAAATAAGTCGTAGTGAATATTTTTTAGAAAATTTATAACTAAAATTTATATTATTTTTTTACTTTTATAGCCTATCCGCCATTTTAAGCAGAGCATGGCACGCCAAAAGTTCACCACACAATAGGCGGCCAAATATCAACACAAAAGCCCAAGTTATAAGCTATCAAACGGCTATGCCTATACCAAATTTATATGCATCTGGCGAGAATGTAGGTGGCGTTCATGAGCCATTCGTCTAGGTCCAGTCGTGATAACTGACCGCTTGACATTTAGCATGATCACTACTGAGAGTATCAGTTAAAAAGATGTGGCAGACGTTTGCTCGCCACTATAAATTTTTAAATCTATAAACTCCATTTTTCACTCGCTCGAAAATTTTCTTCTCTTCAAGTAGCTTAAAGGTATTTATAACGGTTGGTTTGCTCACGTCTAGCTTTTCACAAATTTCTGAAATTTTTACTACAATAAAGCCATTTTCATCACAGCTTTTAACTAGCAAATTTATAATTTCTACCTTTTTCTCGCCAATTATTGCCTTGTAAATTTCTTCATTCATGCTAGCTCCAAATTTTATATCCTATTGTCACGCACCAAAGTGCGCCACATAAGAAATTTGCGATCATCACAGCTGCACTTCCTGCATCTTTCGCCGCCTTTGCTAGGGCGTGATAGTCTGGGCTTGCAAGATCAGTTACTCGCTCTAAGCCTGAGTTTAGGCACTCGCAAACTAGCACAAATGCCATGCTAAAGATCAAAAATAGATTAAAAACAAGGTCAAAATTCCAAAAAAATAGCGATAGTGTCGCTAATAAAAATATGCAAATTTCTATCCTAAAGCTCTTTTCATTTTTAAAAATTTCAGCCAAACCCTCTCTTGCATAGCCAAAATTTTTTAAAAATTTATACTCTGGCTGGTTTCTCATAATTTTCCTTTTTGTGATTTTTGGCATAATTATAATTAAAAAAAGGATGAAATTTGAAACTTATTAGCTGGAATGTAAATGGCCTTAGAGCACTTGTAACAAAGGATGGTTTCGCGTGGCTTACGGAGCAAAAGCCTGATTTCTTAGCGCTTCAAGAGATTAAAGTCAAAGAAAGTGATGTGCCAAAAGAAATTTATAACCTTGGCTTTAAAGATATAAGCGTAAACTCAGGTGAGAGAGCTGGATACTCTGGCGTGATGAGCCTAGCAAATTTTGACATTTTTACACAAAAGGCAGCCTTCTTTGATGACACGGAGGGGCGTGTTTTGGAACATAGATTTGGCGATATTGTGCTTTTTAATATCTATTTTCCAAACGGACAAAAGGATGACGAGCGACTAGCCTATAAAATGGATTTTTATAAGAAATTTTTAGCTTATTGCAAAGAGCTTGTAAAAAGTGGCAAAGAGGTAATATTTTGTGGCGATGTAAATACTGCTCACCGTGAGATCGACCTTAAAAATCCAAAGGCAAATGCCAAAACTTCAGGCTTTTTACCTATCGAGCGAGCATGGATAGATGAGGTGCTAAAAAGTGGTTTTATAGATACCTTTAGGGCCGTAAATGGCGACGTATCAGATGCTTACTCGTGGTGGAGCTACCGTTTTAATGCAAGGGCAAAAAATGTTGGCTGGAGGATTGATTATTTCTTCATCTCGCAAGGATTAAAAGATAGGCTAAAAGACGCATTTATCTTGCCAGAGATCACAGGCAGCGATCACTGCCCAGTTGGGATAGATATAGAAATTTAGCCACTATTCCATTCTGCGAGGCTTACCTAGTAAGAAGCCTTGTGCGTAAGGTATTCCAAAATTTTTGATTTGGTTTAAAATTTCTTCTGAACTTGCAAACTCGGCTACTATTTTGTAGCCTTGCTTTTTTGCAAAGCTTACGATGGTTTCTACTAGAACTCTAGCATTTTCATCAAATGGAAGCTTTTTGATTATCGAGCCATCTATCTTTATGGTGTCTATATCAAGCTCCAAAATTCGGTAATAGTTTGAGTACCCTGAGCCAAAGTCATCAATGGAAATTTTACATCCATAGCCCTTGACGCGTTTTATAAAAGAATTTACCGCAACATAGTCGCTAAGCTCTTCGCTCTCTAGCATTTCAAAGCAAATTTTATTAGGATCTTTGCACTCGATTAGTTTATTTTCTATAAGCTCTCTCATACTAGCGTCAGCAATATCGGTAATTGATAAATTTATAGAAAACATATAATCTGGATATCTTTTAGCAAGATCAAACGCAAGACTTATCACCTTTTTGGTTATTTGCGGATATAGTTGCGTTTTCATGGCAATATCTAAAAATTCGCCCGGATAATGAATCTTGCCATTTTGATCAATTATACGAACCAAAACTTCATAATACTTTGCTTCGGTTTCATTTTCTTCTAAGTTAAAGATGCCTTGTGCTTCTACGATGACTCTATCGTTTTCTAGCGCATCTTCGATTAGTTGAACTGCCAGCTGGTTTTTGTGATATTTCATCTCAATGGCGTCATTTTCTAGATAGTAGTAAATATTGCTACCATTTTCTATTGCGAGCTGATTTGCAAGGACTGATTGCATTAGGCGGTTAGTTTGTGGGGTATCGTTTGGCAATGAAACACCAAATACTATCTTTATGCCTGGTAGGTTTTCAAATTTTTCATCAATAGCGACATTTATTCTATTTGAACCAAAATATTCTCTAATATATTCAATATCTCTTACGATATTATCGCCTTCATACCATATATAAAATGCGTCATCTTGAAATCTAAATAGCTTTGCTTTTATCTCAGAAGTATCTATGCAAAGCTTTAGTGTATCAGCTACTGCTTTTAGCATTGCATCGATAATCTTAGTTTGATAAAAGAATCTTAAAATTTTAAAATTCTTAATGCTTAAGCAAATTAGCACTCCATCTTTTTGCGCGTCTAAAATTTCAGTTAAAGCAAAGTAGTTACCAAAGCCTGTTAGCTTATCGATTGAAGATTGTATTTTTATTTGTTCATTTTTTTGAGTTAGCTCGTTTAGTATTAGCGTCTCTTTAGTCCTATCAAGCTTTACGGCTATATAGCCCTCAAATTTATTTTTAAAGAAAAATGGCGAAAATTTCACCTTTTCATATAAAAAATCACCACTTTTTGTTCTGCTTATAAGCTCATCGCTCTCCCAAGGTAGAGATTTTTGCACAGCCTCTTTTATGGATTCATAAAAGCTTTGCGGGTGCATATATGATTTTAGTATTCTAGGGTTTTTGCCTATTACTTCTTTTAGCTTGTAGCCAGTTTTTTCTTCAAAGGTTTTATTTACGTATGAAATTCTATTGTATTTATCGCAATAGATAATAGAGCTATGATCGTTTTCGACTGTCGTTCTTAGGAGTTTTATCTGCCTTAAACGCTCTGAGGCCATTTTAATTTGATAGAGACCAAATGAACAAAATATTATAAATGTAAGTAAGCAAATTCTCTGAGCTATTTTTGTGTTATCCACCGCATCAGAGTGAAATTCTAGGATTTTATCTCTAAAATTTTCTAGCATATTATCAAGATGTAGCTCTTTTGCACTATTTGAGATTGTATGTAAAGTTTTTGTAGCTTGAGTTGCATAGAGTATTTTGTCTAATACATTTTGAGCTTTCTTGTTATCTTTATACTCGTTTTTATACATTTTTATTTGCTTTGAAATATCATCTATTGCTTCAGGACTAAGCATCAAAGCACCTTTTATCGCATAAAATATAGGCTCAAGCTTATTTAGAGGTGCGAGATTTTGTATCTCATATTGACTTATTTGGATATAAGAATCTATAGATGAGTTTACATAAGCTGATCTTTGTAAAAAAAATACTTTTTTACTAAATGTATCTTTTATGTTTTGTATGTCTTTTGCTATTTCATTTTGATGAAACAACATCATCTCATCACTAAGCATTGAAAGGTTACTCAAATTTGTATCAAAAGAATTTATGTCAGCATTGAGTTTGTCGTAGTTTGAGACATCATAAATATTATTTAAAGAAAAAGTTATCTCATTGTCTATAAATTTTAGATTTAAAATCCCGTCATCAAATTTATGAGCCGTATCAATGGCTATATTTGCTTTATATATAAAAAATGCACTAATGAAAAATATAGCTACTAAGAAGCTAAGTACGGTTCTTGTTCGTTTAGTACTCATTTAGTATCCTAGGCTTTTTACCATTTAATGTCAGAAAAAATGAGTATAAAGCATCAATTTCATCTTTGCTAAGCTCATATCCTAGCTGATAATTACCAATAAAGCTTATAGCCTCTTTTAGATCATTTATCTCTCCATGAGATAAATATGGAGCAGTCTTTGTAATATTTCTTAGTGATGGCACTCTTCTTAATCTTTTGTTTGCATCTAAGGCAGAAATTCTTTCTCGACCAATATCTTGTGTCAAATTTCCTCCTAAATTTCTACCATTGTGGCAAGCGGCACAGCCTATATTATTAAATATCTCAAATCCTTTCTTTGCGCTATCATCTATGGCATTGTTATCACCTGATATAAAACGATCAAATGGCGAATCAACACTTAAGACAGCCTTCTCAAACTCAACTATTGCATCTGCAATATTATCAAAATTAATGCCGTCATTATAAATTTTTTTAAATAAAATTTTGTACTCAGAGATGTTATTTACAGAATCCACTATCTTGTCGTTATCTGAGTTTAGTTCTATTCTAGAAGTTATAGACTCTTTTACTTGATCTTTTAAATTGCTAATCTTTGCATCGCTATAAAATAGATAGTTTGCTGCAGCATTTAATATGGTTGGAGGATTTAAAGTGCCTTTTTCCATGCTATCTTGGTTGCTTCCACTTAAATTCCAATACAAGTTGTGACAAGTTTGGCAAGAGTAGTTTTCATTTGGGCTTAGTCTTTTGTCAAAAAAGAGTTTTTTGCCAAGCAGAGCCTTTTCTTCATTATATTTTACTACTGTGAGAGGTTTGTAGGATTCATATTTACAAAATGAAATCGTGATGATAAATAGACAAAGTATAACGCCCTTCATAACGCCCCTAATTTTTAATTTTCTTTTTTATATCGGCAAATTTTTGATTTTTTATATAGTACGTTATTTTATTGTTTTTTGAAATTTATGATACAATTCGCTCGATTTAGAAAATATTTATATTTCAGGGAGGAGAAGTCATGAAAAAAGGCTTTACGATGATTGAGTTGATCTTCGTGATCGTTATATTGGGTATATTAGCTGCGGTTGCTATACCAAAACTAGCTGCAACAAGGGATGATGCAGAGATATCAAAAACTGCTTCAAATATACAAACACTTATTTCGGACTTGGGTTCTTACTATACTTCACAAGGGGAATTTGCTTCTGGTTCAGATGCTGTTAAGAAGATGTCAAATGTTAAAAATCCAGTAAATGCAAAAAATGATAAATGCCTAGAAGTAGGTACTGGAAATAATACTAATGGAGAGATAGGCATCACCATAAAAACAGATGGCCTTTGCAAACAAGTTTGGGAATTACCAGGCTTAGCAGACGTTAAAGCCCTAATCGAAAGTAGCGATAATAAGACAGCTAATACGCTTAAATTTGGCGGTATGGGTATAAAATATAAATTTTAGCAAGGTATTTTCCTTGCTTTTTATGATTTTTGTCCTACTAAATTTTTAATATAACAAAGACTGATAGAAATATAAATTTTCTTTTATACAAATAATTTATATACATAAAAATAAGCTTTCTAAGATTTAATGCATTGCCAAAAAAGTATCAATCCTAACTATGCTAATAGGCAATGGCTTTTTATTAAATTTAATTGATTTTCTTCTTTACAAATTTTAAAGATAAAAAACGTAAAATCAAACCATGGATTTACTAAAAGACCCGTTAAATAAGCTCATCATTTCGCTCTCGCTTCCAGCTGGCACCGCAATGATGTTTAATACTCTTTATAACGTTACTGGCACATTTTTTGCAGCAAAAATTTCTACCCTTGCCGTAGCTGGTATGGCTATGAGCTTTTTGCTTTATCTAAGTATTGTAGGCATTGGGCTTGGTTTTGGCTCAGCACTAACTGCGCTAATAGGCAATAGCCTTGGAGCAGGAAAGATAAAAATGGCTAAATTTTATGCGGCAAATGGAATTATCTTTGTGTTAGTATTTGCTATTTTTATGGGGTTTTGTGGCTATTTTTTAGCACCAAATTTACTCACTTTTTTAGGAGCCGATCATCACTATTTAAAAGAGGCGCTTGATTACGCAGGTGTTATCTTTCTTGCTGCACCATTTTTCTTGATTATCAAATCTCTAAACGGCGTGCTTGTGGCACTTGGAGATACAAAAAGTTACCGCAATTGGCTATTTTATGGCCTTTTTATCAATGCATTTTTTTGCTACTTTTTTGCATTCATTTTGGGTCTTGGTGTAAAAGGGCTTGCTCTAGCAACAGCTAGTGTTCAGCTTTTGGGTATGATCTACCTTTTTGCAAAAGTTAAAAAAGCTAAGATGATCGAGCCAAGAAATTTAAGCTATTTTGTGCCAAATTTTAGCATTTGGGCAAAGATTACAAAGCAAGCTCTACCAGCTTGTTTGAACTATCTATCGATGTCACTTGGCTCACTTGTGCTTTTAAAATTTATAAGCTACTATGGCGTAAATGCCGTAGCAGGATATGGTATAGCCTTAAGGATAGAGCAAATTTTGGTATTACCGACCATTGGTATGGCTGCAGCAGTTTTAAGTATCGTTTCAAGAAACTATGGCGCTAAAAATTTTAAAAGAGCTAAACAATGCTATAAAATTTCGCTTCTTTTTTTACTTATTTATTGTGCACTTGCTTGCGTTTTTATTAGATTTTTTGGTGAAGATATGATAAGAATTTTTGATGATACGCCGGCAGTTTTGGAGATAGCAGGGCTTTATCTTGGTATAAATTCTCTTGCTTACGTAGCTTATGGCACGATAAATGTCTCAGGCAGTACTCTTCAGGCCATAAAACGTCCAGTGGCTATCTTTTTGCTAAATGGATTTAGGCAATTTGTGCTTCAAGGATCACTTTTTTACGCGGTAGTCTTCTATTTTGGTCTTGAGATAAAATTTATATGGCTGGCTCTATTTTTTAGCGTCTATCTCACAGCTATTTGCTTCGTCTTTTGGACGCTTTATCAGTTAAGAATGACTACTGACGTAAGCTTTTAAATTTAAAACAAAATGCAAAAAAGCAAAGTGAAGCAACTAAGATTATGCTAGCTCCGCCTGTTAGGTTAAAATAAAAGCTAATAAATAGACCGCTAAAGCAAAAAACGACCGAAAAGATAGTAGAGATTAACATCATCAGTCCAAGTCTTTTGGCAAAAATTTGTGCTAAATATGGCGGTATAGTAAGAAGAGCGATGACTAGAATCAGCCCAACAACACGAATCGTAGCCACCACACAAAGTGCCATCATACACACTAATAAATAGTGAAAAAATGTTGTATTTACACCGCGCAACTTTGCAAACTCTGCATCAAAGCTAATAGCTACAAATTGACGGTAAAAAAGGGCAATGAGTGCTAAAAATAAGATATCTAAAATACTCATAAATGTTATATCTTGCCCGCTTACTGCTAAAATAGAGCCAAAAAGATAGCTCATGAGATCGGCATTGTATCCCGGAGTTAAATCGATAAAAATAATGCCAATAGCCATGCCAAATGCCCAAATAGCACCGATAACTGAGTCGATGTTGGTTTTATCTTTTAACGTGATAGTGGCTATTATAAGGGCTAAAAAGAGTGAAAATATACTAGCACCAAGAAGTGGTTCAAGCGAGAAGAAAAAGGCAAGTCCTATGCCGCCATATGCTCCGTGTGCGATACCGCCAGCGATAAAAGTCATTTTATTTATAACAACGAGTGAGCCTATGAGCCCACAAATGATACTAACTAAAATGCCAGCAATAAAGGCATTTTGCATAAAATTTAACTCTAAAATTTCACTCATTTTATCTCTTTAGCTTAAAAACATTACTTTTGATTTTGCACTCACATTCGCCAAGTGCGATCTCGACATCGCAAAAATGGCTATGAGATTTTGCCAAATGCTCTATAAATTCTCTTTTTGCGGTATCTTCATGAGTTTTATGAATATGTAAATTTTTACTCACATAGGCGATTTTTGTAGCATAATTTAGCACGATATTTAGATCGTGACTTACCAAAACTATGCCAACACCGCTTGCATTTATATTTTTTAAAATTTCATAAATTTCAGCCTGACCCTTTGTGTCGATACTGGCTGTTGGCTCGTCTAAAACGAGGACTTTTGCATTTGCACAAAGCGCTCTTGCGATATATACACGCTGTCTTTGACCACCGCTTAGCTCACCAATTCTAGCGCTTGCAAATTCTTTCATGCCAACTTTCTCAAGGGCACCAAGAGCCATTTGTTTCTCATCTCGCGAGTAAAAACCAAAAATTTTTTTATCGATTAGCCCCATTAAAACTACTTCTAAAACCATCATCGGAAAGCTTTGATTTGAGAGAAAATTTTGAGGCACATAACCTATAAATTTACTAACTTCGCTTGGCTCTTTTCCAAAGAGCTTTATCTCGCCACTTTGAGGCTTAAGTAGCCCTAAAATAAGCTTTAAAAGCGTACTTTTACCGCCACCATTTGGACCGATGATAGCTAAAAATTCATCGCTACTATAATCTAAATTGATACCTTCTAAAACCACTTGCTTATCGTAGCTAAAGTTTAAATTTCTAATTTTTATAATTTCTTTCAAAACAGACTCTTTTGCGTAAATGTCGTAGTAAAAATAAAAAGCCCAAGCCAAAGCATAACGCTAAGAGCCATAAATTCGGCATAGATTTTAAACTTTTTTAACTTAATGTTTGTGCTCTCATTTATCTTGGCTCCAAAAACAGCCGCTAAAAATATCACTGTGCTCATGCCAAGCGCCATAAATACGCCACTTATAACGCCTGCAAAGTAGCTGCCTAGCTCATTTGCTAGCACAAAGACAAGTATCGTGCCAGGACAAGGAATAAGTGCCGCAGCAGCCGCAATCAGCCATTCTTCTTTGTTTTTTGGTTTTTTTGTAGTACAGATATTACAGCCACAGTCGCTAGTAAATTTTGTATTTTTACTCAAATTTTGGCTTAGACTTGAGCTAAAAATATAAAATTTACTTAACTCTTTTTTGCTTGAAAGATAAATTTTGACCTTTTTATAAAGCATAAAAATCGCTACAAAAAAGATAATAACGCCAGAAAATGCTGTCGTAACGCTTGCTGTATCTTTTGTCAGATCGCTACTAATCTCACGTAGTATCATAAAACTAGCAAGCACAAAAATAAACGCACCCACAACATGTAAAAATCCGATCTTTAAAGAGAAGAAAAAGGCTTTGGCGTAGCTTCCGCCAGTTGCGGCAAAATAGGAGCTTGTAAGCACCTTGCCATGTCCCGCAGATGCAGCGTGCAAAAAGCCATAACCAAATGATATGAGCGCTAAAAATAGCAGAGTTAGTGGACTTTTTTGATCAAAATTTCTTAGAATTTGCTTTAATCTATCAAGCATGCTTAGACTTGTTTTTGAAACAAGATCAAACTTAGCTTCATCGATTTTATCGATCTGGCTTAAATTTTCATCTTCAAAATTTACTGAGTTTGGCTCTTTTAGAAGCTCTTTTAATGCAGGTTTTTCGTTATGAGCCTTGGCTGCAGCTTTACTTGAAAATGTAAAAAATATTAAATTTGCATTTGCATTTGGTATCGTCCAAAACTGATCTGATACCAAAAATGCGTTGTTTTGTGTAAATTTAAAATTAAAATATCCCTCTTTGTCGTCCATTTCAACAGACACCACAAAGCCATCTTTGATGAGCAAATTTGTCTTAAAACTAACATCAAATTTTAATCTACCCTCATCAAAATAGAGTTTATACTTTTTTAAATTTAACTCAAGTTTTGTAGCATTTTCATCTTTGTAAAAATACTCAATATTCGTTAAATAGTGCCTTGGCACAAGATAATCAAGTAAATTTAAGCGGATCTTTTTGATCTCGCTTTCATCTATCTTTTCATCCTGATTTAGGTCAAAATTTTGCCTCATAAGCTCTGAGAAATTTTGCGAAAATGTCCATAAAAAAGCAATTGTAGTGATATTGTTTTCATTTGAGTCAAATTTAACGCTTACGTGAGCGGTCGGGCTATAAAGCGAGCAAAGAGCACACCCGAAGGCATTTATAGCAAAGAAGCAAATGACAATCAGGCGTGCTAACATCTTTTATAGACTCTTAGCAAAAATTTCTGCTGTTTTTTTCATCTCATCTAGCCAATTTTCTGGGAGCTGATCAATGCTTATGACCTTTGAGCCAGTCTCTTTTGCTACTAAATTCGCAGCCTTTGTTGGAAACTGCGGAGCCACGAAAATAACCTTTACGCCGTGCTCTTTAGCCTCTTCGATGAGCTCTTTTAGCTCAGCTGGCTTTGGCTCTTTACCCTCTATCTCGATAGCGATTTGCTCTAAATTATAACGTTTTGCAAAATACCCCCAAGATGGGTGATATACGATAAATTCGCGAGTTTTAACATCTTTTAGAGTATTTTTGATAAAGCTATCAAGCTCGTCAAGATTAGCTTTAAATTTAGCTAAATTTTCCTCATAGAGCTTTGCATTTTGCGGGAATTTCTCTATTAATGCCTTAGCAATATTATCAGCTTGGGTTTTTACTAAAACCGGATCAAGCCAAATGTGCGGATCAAGGCCATCATGATGATGGTGATGATGCTCGCCAGCTTCGTGGTCATGGTCATGATGCTCGTGATGCTCATGTTTATGCTCGCCCTCGTGCTTGTGCTCGTGATGTTCATGATGTTCATGATGTTCATGATGCTCGTGTTCATCGCTCATAGCTATCTTTTCGATACCTTCTTGTGTTTTTATAATGCGTAAATTTTTAAAAGATTTTGAAAAACGCTCTAGCCAAGTATCTTCAAATTCAATACCAATAGCAAAGTAAAGTTCGCTCTTTTCAAGCTCCTTCATCTGTTTTGGCTTTGGCTCATAAGTGTGCGGATCAGCACCTTTGCCAACCATTGTATTTACGCTTAGTGTATCACCAGCGATCTGCTCAACAAAAAATTTTGTAGGCAATATACTTGTCGTAACAACTGGCTTTGCAAAAAGCGACAAAGCGCAAACTGCTAAAAAAACAAAAATCTTTCTCACCATCTCTCCTTTATTTGAAAAAATATTGCGGAAGTTTAGCAAATTGCAACTTGGTTGCAACTTAAAGAACAAAAGCCTAAATATAGTGCTTTTTAAATGAAATTTAAAACTTTTAGCGTTAATATACAAAAAATAAAAAGGGCAAGGATGAATGCAAGAAATTTCTTAGAAGAGCATAGTATCAAGGCAACTACTTTTCGCATAAAGCTCGTTGAAATTTTGCAAAATGCCAAAACTCCATTAAGTTATGATGAAATTTTAGAAAGCCTTAATGCAAATAAAACCACTTTTTATAGAAGCATAGAAATTTTTGAAAAAAAAGGCCTTGTCATAAAAACTGAAAACAATCATAAAAGCTACTACGAACTAGCAAATGAGGCAAAAGCGTACTTTATCTGCGATATCTGTCATAAAGTCACAAACATCGATATGCCCCATCTAAACGTCGCTAAAAATATAAAAAGCGCCGTGATAAAAGGCGTTTGTGATGAGTGTGATCACGAGTAAAGAGCGATGACCTCAGCTGGAATGGCTTTTGGGCGATTTGTTTTTAGATCAACGTAAACAAACTCGGTCTTGCCAGTTGCTATTAGCTCGCCATCTTTTTTAAACTCAAAGTATCTACAAGAAGTCGCCTTGCCCTCAGCTTGCGTGTAAGTGTGGATTTCTATCTCATCCATTAATTTTACGCTTTTTATATATTTGGCTTCATTTTTTCTAATGAGCCAGATCTCGCCTCTTTTATACTGCGCCTCAACCGTATCGCCAACCGCGGCAGAGTGTGCGAATGCAGCCTCTTGCATAAGAGTAAAATAATAGACATTATTCATGTGTCCGTGCATATCAATGGCTTGTGGAGGGATTATTACTTTGTAGATAAAATCTTTCATTTATGGCCTTTTTTGCTAGAATTATAACCAAAAATAAGGAGCTAAAATGCAAAATTTATGGGATAAAAAGGCGTCAAATTATCAAAGGTTTGATGGCAAAGTAAGTGCTATTCAGCAACAAATTTTTGCTAAAGCCTTAGCTTGGGGAGTTGATTTTAGCGGTAAAGAAATTCTTGATATAGGTTGTGGTACCGGTGTTTGGACGATATTTTTATCAAAAACCGCAAAAAATATAACAGGTATCGATAGCTCAAAAAATATGATAGAAATTTTAAATGAAGATGCTAAAAGATTTGGGGTGACAAATTTAACTAGCGAGGTTTGCTCGTGGAGAGAATTTAAGCCCGCAAAGCGCTTTGATATCGCCATTTGCACGATGAGTCCAGCGATTGCTAGCGATGAAGATTTTGCTAAATTTCATAGTATCGCAAAACAAAAACTCTATCTTGGCTGGGATAAGCCTAGAAGCTCTGATCTGCTAGAGCCATTTTTTAAAAAATTTGGCCGAACGCTCTCGCAAAAAAATGTTGTAAATAGGCTTGAAGCGTGGCTAAATAAGCAAGGGATCGCTTATAAGAGTGAAATTTTAAACGAAACAAGGATCGCAAGACGAAGCGTGAAGGAAGCTGCTGAGAACATCTGCTGGCACCTTGAGATAAATGGAGCTAAAAACTACGATGAAAAGGCGGTTTTAGCGATGTTAAAAGAGAGATTTGACGGCGACTTTATAGATGAAAAGATAGAGTCGCAGATGAAGCTTTTTGTCTTTTAAGCTAGTTTTAACCTAGAGAAAAATTTTTTACCAAATTCGCTAAAAATAACTCCAAAGATTATTAAGATCGCGCCAAAAATTTGTATGAGTGTTAGCATTTCGCCAGCAAAAAAATAGCCGATAAAGCCAGCAGAGACTGGCTCAAGGCAGAAAAATAAAGCTGCTTTACTAGCCGTTGTATATCTTTGAGCGATCGTTTGCACAAAGTAGCAAAATATGGTGCCAATCACTGTTGTGATAAATATCGCTATGAAAAATTCCCTGTCAAAATTTGGCACCACACTACCTTCAATAAATGCAAAGACAAATGAGAGTAAAGAGACGGTGAGAAATACCACAAATACAAGCAAATAAAGCTCGCACTTTCTTACAAAGTGGCCATTTAAGCTTGTGTAAAGTGCGTAAAATATGGCACAAAGTAGGGCAAGTGCCTCGCCGCTCCCAAGTGCTAGCGTGGCGCCACTTAAGAGCCAAAGCCCAAAAATGGCAACAAGCGCACCAAAAATAGCAAAAACGGTTATTTTATTTTTAAAAATGAGTGCTGTCATAAAAGGCACAATCACACACTCAAGCCCTGTAATAAAGGCAACACTTGAGCTAAAAGTAAGCTTTAGAGCGTAAGTTTGAGCAACAAATGAGCCAAAGAGAACTACGCCAAGGATAGTGCCATAAACCACACTTTTTTTATCAAAAATTTTAGAAAATTTAAATGCTATAAGCCCCATAAAGATAGCAGAAATAAAAAATCTACAAAAGAGCATGACAAAGACACTATTTGTTTTTAGTGCATTTGCCATAGGTAAAAACGTAGCGCCCCAAACGATGGCAACTACGATGAGTGCGATGTCGGCTCTGTTTTGTGCGCTTAAATTTTTCATTTAAAGATCGAGTCTAGCACCTTTTTACCACTATCTAGGCCAAAGCCACTTCTTAGCCCTTTTTCCTTCTCGCTCATCACGTTAAATAGCCCATCTAGCGTCTTTCTTGTGATATATGCATTTAGGTCCTCGCCGTCATCTGGTACATACTCGCTTGCACCTAAATTTTTAGCTAGGCTCTTTACCGATTTTATCGTTTCATTATTTTTTGCTGAGCCGACGATGAAAGAATTTAGCCCATTATAGGCGGTTGCAAAGCTATTATCACTCATCATTTTTTCAATTATCGGTGTAAAAGCCGCCTTTAGCTTTTGACTTGAGCTTTGCTGCAAATATTTCGTAACGCTGTCACTGCCGCCGTTAAAGAGCTTTTTGACATCTGCTTCGCTCATATTTTTTATGCTTTCGCTAAAAATTTCAGCAGCCTTTGGCACGGCCGTGGTCGCAGCGTTGTTTATCGACTTGCTAAGGTCCTGCGCCCACTTCTCGCCGCCTACTTTTTTGGCTAAATTTGACGCCATCTCAAGGCTTTTTGGGAGCGGAATTTTAGCTGTGGCATTGTTTATAAAGCCCTCTTTTGAAAGCTCGCTAACAGCGGCATTTAGTGCCTCGCTAACTAGGCTTTTATAATCGCCACTTGATGCGTGAGTGGCTATTTTGACGCCTTTATTTATCATATCGTCCATGCTTGCGGCTTGTAAATTTAAAGCAAGCGCGCCACAAAGAATAACAAGAGATCTTTTCATATTCTCTCCTTTTTTAAATTTAAAGCAAAATCATACAAAAAATATCTAAACACTTAAAATAAATTTAATCTTTTTGCACTAGAATTCACCCTTTTTCTAAAGGGAGATTATGCAACTTTTACTTCTTAGCTTTGCTCTTAGTATGGATAGTGCGGCACTAAATATGGCAAATGGCGCAAGATATAAAAATTTAGCTCTTAATAAAATTTTATTTATTGCTTTTATGCTTGGCTTTTTTCAGTTTCTTATGCCGCTTCTTGGCTATTTTTTAGGTATTAGCTTTGCAAAATTTATAAGCTCGGTTGATCATTTTATTGCATTTTTTATACTTTGCTTTCTTGGTTTTAGAATGTTTAAAGAGGCCTGCAGCAAAGAGGAGTGTGAGTATCTTAAGATAGGATTTAAGACCATTTTGTATGGGGCGTTTGCTACTAGTGTGGATGCGCTTGCCGTTGGCGTCACACTTAGCTTTGAAGAGATAAACATCTTTCAAAGCTCGCTCATCATCGGTGTAGTCTGCTTTGCATTAAGCCTGATTGCTTTTTATATAGGTAAATTTATGGGTGAAATTTTAGAGAAAAAGGCACTCTTTTTGGGAGGAGCGATATTAATTTTTCTAGGTTTTAAAATTTTAATAACACATTTAATTGAAAGCGGCACAGTCCAGTAAAATTTAAAATAACAATTAAAAATAATATTTAAGATTAACTATATTTTAAAGCTTATATGGATAAGATTTTGATTTTTAGAAGTGGTGACCCATACGAGACTCGAACTCGTGTTACCGCCGTGAAAGGGCGATGTCCTAACCGCTAGACGAATGGGCCACGTGTCGGTTATGAAGTTGGGATTATATTTCTTTTATACTTAATTTTAGATTAATAAGGAAAAATTTTTGAAAAATTTTTTATTTACTTTGTTGTCTGTTTTTATTTTTACAGGTTGCGTAGCTACCAAAACGCCGCAAAATTCACAAGCTTTTCAAGTTACTTTATTTTCGCCGATGATCAAGATAAATGATGTTGGATTTTTCCATAAATATAAAAATGAGCTAAATTTACAAATTTATAGCTCTGGCGTAAACACCGCAAACATAAGCATAAGAGATAAAATTTGCATAAATAATGCTTGTTTTAACAAGACTGAGTTTAATGAGAAATTTTTTCTAGCCCCGCATTATGAGAGCCTTTTTGAAGAAATTTTGCAAAAAGAAAAGATTTATGATGGCAAAGGCTTGTTGAATACGGAGTGTGGTTTTAGCCAAGATCTAAGTTCATATTTTATAAAATACGAGGTTTGCGACAACTACGTCAAATTTATAGATAGCAAAAATAAAATAAGAGTGATAATAAAAGAGTTAAAATGAGATACATCGGAGCTCACGTAAGTGCTGCTGGGGGCGTGTTTAATGCACCTTTAAATGCTGCAAAAATAGGAGCAAATGCCTTTGCGCTTTTTACAAAAAATCAACGCCAGTGGAATGCAAAAGAGCTAAGTATAAGCGAAATAGAGCAGTTTAAGGAAAATCTAAAAATTTCTGGCATAAGTACAAAGCATGTTTTGCCACACAGTAGCTACTTGATAAATTTAGGCCATCCGGATGAGGAGGCAAGAGTAAAGTCGCTTGAAGCCTTTGTGGATGAGATAGATCGCGCCAGTAAGCTTGGGCTAGAGCTTTTAAATTTTCATCCAGGCTCACATCTAAAACAAATAAGCGAAAAAGAGTGCTTAGATAATATCGTAAGCTGCATGAACGTGGCACTTAAGCGCACAAGTAGCGTAAAGCTAGTCATCGAAAATACAGCCGCACAAGGCTCAAATTTAGGCTTTAGTTTTAAGCAGATCGCTTATTTGATAGAACGAGTAGACGATGAGAGTAGGGTTGGTGTTTGCTTTGATACCTGTCACGCATTTGCTGCTGGATATGATCTAAGAAGTAAAGAGGCCTACGCTAAAACTATGGGGGAATTTGATGCGATCATTGGCTATAAATTTTTATTTGGCATGCATTTAAATGATGCAAAATTTGGACTTGGCTCAAAAAAAGATAGACACGAGAGTCTTGGCAAGGGTGAGCTTGGATTTAGTGCTTTTAAAAATATAATAAATGATGATAAAATAGGCGAAATTCCTTTAATATTAGAGACGATTGACGAGAGTATTTGGGAAGATGAGATAAAAATTTTAAGAAATTTCGAAAAGGAAAAACTATGAAAAAAGTGCTATTAAGCATTATTATGGCATCTACTTTGCTAAATGCTGGAGGTTATAAGGTTCCTGAGCAAAGTGCTGATTCTTTAGGTCTTGCTGCTAGTAACGTAGCCTTTAGTTTTGGAGCTGATGCGGCGTATTTTAACCCTGCAAATATGATGTTTTTAGATGGACGCCATCACATAGAAGGTACCCTTGGCTGGTTTCATATAAATAAGCTCGAGTTTAAAAGTGATAGTGGCAAAAGCTATAGATCAGAAAAATTTGACTCACTAGCTGGTACATTTAGTTTTGTAACGCCAGAAATTTATGAAAACTGGAAATTTGGTTTAGCTCTTGCCGTTCCTGCTGCTGTTGGTGTATCATGGGAGGATCCAGCTACCGCATTTACTGCTAAAAGGTTTAAGCTGCAAGTTGTTGAGCTAAATCCAACCGTGGCTTACCGCATAAACGATAAGCTCGCCGTTGCTCTTGGTGCTAGAGGTGTTTACACCAAAGGTAAGATAGCAAGTGACTTTGGACAGATAGGCTACAGAGAGATAAAAGGCGATGGTATGGGCTATGGCTACAATGTTGCGCTTACTTATAGACCTATTGAGGATTTGAGCTTTGCTGTTACTTACCGCTCAAATGTAAATTTAGACCTCAAAGGCCATACAGATGCTGATTTTAACGGAGCGCTATCTCCTATAAGCTATCATGGCAAAACAAAAGTTGAGATCCCACTTCCTGCACAGCTTGTACTTGCAACTGGATATAAATTTAGCGACTTTACTCTTTTACTAGCTTTTGAGAGGACGTATTGGTCTAAATTTAAAGGCTATGACTTTGAATACATGGATAAAGGTCCAGCTCACTCGCATCCAGCTTTTGCAAGATTCATGGACGATCCAGTTATTAAAAACGCAAAAGATACAAATACATATAGACTAGGTCTTGCCTACGACGTAAATGAAAAATTTAGACTAATGGCTGGCTTTGCTTATGATGAAGACATTACAAGTAGTAAGCATACTGGCTTAGAGCTTCCAAATACTACGTCTAAGGTATATTCTTTTGGAGTAAATTATAAATTTACACCAAATCTTGAAATGGCGCTTGGATATGTTTATCAACACCGTGATAAGAAGCGTGCGACAGGTATTACCAACAGTATTGCTACAAAAATGTCAGGGGAATTTGATACTGGTACGATCCAAATCCTTGGTACGACTTTTAAATATACATTTTAGTTAGGGTCAATAATGCGATACTCTTATAATAATTTTTATGAAATTTTAACCAAAGTAGCAAAGGAAAATCCAAATCAAGTAGTTCTTTTTGAAGAAAAAGAGAAGCTAAAATATCGCGAATTAAAGCAAAATGTCGATAAAGTGGCGGCTTATTTGCAGCTTGCTGGAGTAAAATTTGGTGATAAAGTAGCTATGGCGGTTACAAACTCGAAAGAATTTATTATTTCATACCTTGCGATAACCGCAATAGGCGGCATTGCAGTGCCTATGAATACTTTTTTAAAAGCAAACGAGTTTGAATATATCATAAATGATTGCGGCGCAAAGGTGCTTTTTGCGTCTAGCTCGCTTGCAAAAGAGTTAATCGCATTAAATGAGCTTGAAATTTTAAGAAAGATAATCTGGATCGGAGCAATACCAAAGAAACTTCAAAGTGCTTCAAAAGATGAATATATAGACACTGACGAAGAGTATGGCGAGAGCGCGTATCTCACTTCAACACCTCAAATTTCAAAAGAGGATATGAGCAAGGGCTATGAAAATAATGGCCTTGTTAAAAACATAAATTTTACAGAAACTCTAAATCATAAATACGCTCTTAGTATCACAAAGTATCCGGTAATAGATGATTTAATGCATATAATTTACACTTCAGGCACTACTGGCAAGCCAAAAGGCGCGATGATAAGCTATAAAAATATCTTTTCAAATTTAATTGGAGCTCATGATCGTTTCATAGTAAAAAAAAGTGATCGTTTCATAGTCTTTTTACCGATGTTTCATAGTTTTACGCTAACTGCAATGGTGTTGCTTCCGATATTTGCGAGCGCTTCGATGGTTCTTGTAAAATCAGTATTTCCATTTTCAAATGTACTAAAACAAACTTTACTAAAGCGTGTAACTGTATTTTTGGGAATCCCAGCCATCTATACAGCTATCGGTAAGGCAAAAATTCCTTGGTATTTTAGATGGTTTAACCGCATTAGATTATTTGTAAGCGGTGCAGCTCCGCTTGCAAAGCAGACGATAGATGACTTTAGAGTGAAATTTCCACGTGCAACACTTGTCGAGGGATATGGCCTTAGTGAATGCTCACCTGTCGTAGCTGCAAATTTATATGATAAACAAAAGCTTTTAAGTGTAGGGCCTGTGCTTGATGGCTATGAGGTAAAGATCGTAAATGATGAGATGATGGAGCTTCCAGTTGGCCAGATCGGCGAGATCATTGTAAAGGGCGACTGCGTCATGCAAGGCTACTATGGTATGCCAAGCATCACTGATGAGACCATAATAAACGGCTGGTTAAAGACCGGAGATCTTGGCAAAGTCGATGAAGAGGGCTTTATCTATATCGTTGATCGTAAAAAAGACCTCATCATATCAAAGGGCATTAACATCTATCCACGTGAGATCGAAGAGGTTATTTACAAACTTGAAGCAGTCGAAGCAACAGCGGTAATTGGCGTAAAAGACGTACATGCTGATGAAGAGGTTGTGGCGTTTATTCAGGTAAAAGATGGCATGGATCTTGATGAAAAAACAGTAAGAGAGCATTTGAAGAAAAATTTAGCGAATTTCAAGATACCAAAGAGTATCTATTTTGCCGAAGAGTTACCTAGAAATGCCACTGGTAAGGTGCTAAAACGTGTATTAAAAGAGCAGATAGAGCAGATGAAGGATAAATTTTAGTGAAATACTTGCTTGATTTTTTAAACCAGGACCTCAAAAAAAGCAAAATTTACGAGCTGATAAAGTGCGGCGACGAAGAGGGAGAAATTTTAAAATATCTAAGTAAAGCTTATGTGCAAGGAACGGCTAATATGAGCGTTTTTGAGCTACTTGGAGCAGTCTTTGGCACGCAAAATGAAAAGCAGCTTTTGTATCTAAAATTTATAAAAAATTTGCTTGATAGCGGTTGGATTGTACAAAATTATAGTCTTTTTAAAATACCTGAGAGCACACAAAGGGCTTCAGCTCAAGGGCTACTCTCGCTACTTCATTCTGAAATTTCTCTATCAGCCACATTTTTAAAAATTCTTGAAGATGGCAACGCTGATATAAATTTACCAGAGCTTACGCCATATGAGGATCATTTGGAGTATTTAAAAGATCAGTTTTTAAAGGTGGAGCTTTACTCAAAGGCTGCCATTTTTGGTGATGGCTCAAGTGATGCCAAAAAGCGAATCAACGAGCAAATTTCTGAGCTAATAAAGCGAATCAACGAGCGCGTCAAACTAAGTAAGATCAGCCTAAAAATAGAGCAAATTTTTAAAGAAAATTCGCTTAATGAAAAAGAGCAGATCATATTTTTAGCCCTTTTAAAAGAGGAGTATGCGGGCGACTTTGAAAACGGCCGCGACCTAAACACACTAGTTGGACTAATAAGCAAAGATGAGCTTGAACGCATCAAAAATCGCACTCTTTTAGAGGACGGCTCAAGGCTCATTGAAGGTGCGCTCATTGACTACGATGAGGTTTTAAATGCTTACGGCAACGTTAGCAAGAGCTTTTTTATAAATGAAGATATCTTGCAAAGCATAATGCACCCAAAAAACGATAAAAATAGCAAAAAAATCAAGATCGAAAGCCTAGTAAAAGAGCAAGAAATTTTTGAGCTAATAGAGCCAGTAACGAGCCTAGAAGACGTCGTGCTAAATGAGAAGACAAAGCAGCTTTTAAGCACAATACTAAAGCAAGTCGATAAAAAAGTGCTCGCTAGACTTAGCAGCTGGGGCATAAAAACTAGAAAAAATATAGACGCCAAGATCATTTTTTACGGCGAGCCTGGTACTGGTAAGACAATGAGTGCCGTTGGGCTTGCAAAGAGCCTAAAGAAGCAAATTCTAAGCTTTGACTGCTCAAAAATTTTAAGCAAATATGTCGGAGAGAGCGAGCAAAATGTAAGGAAAATTTTTGATACTTACAAAGAAATTTGCAAAAAAAGTGGCAGCGAGCCAGTGCTTTTGCTAAATGAGGCCGATCAGTTCTTAAGCACGAGAGTGGAGAGCTCGAGTGGGGCTGAGAAGATGCATAATCAAATGCAAAATATCTTTTTAGAGCAGATCGAGCGCTTTGAGGGTGTGCTGATCGCCACGACAAATTTCTTACAAAGCCTTGATGTGGCGTTTTCTAGAAGGTTTGATTATAAGATCGAGTTTAAAAAGCCTGATTATAACGGTAGACTTGCCATTTGGCGTAAAATTTTGCCTGAAAATGCGAGCTTTGAAGATGGCTTTAGCGTAGAAAAGCTGGCCGAGTTTAACCTAAGTGGCGCGCAGATCGTCCTTGCGCTAAAAAATACCGCTTTAAAAGTCGCCGTGCGTGAGGACGGAATATTTACGATGGGCGACTTTGAAAGCGAAATCAAACGCGAGATGAGCTCAAATTTCGGCGAGGATAAGAAAGTCGGATTTTAATATAAATATTATAAAGGAGTCGTTATGGTGGATGGAAAATTTAAATTTGATATGGTAGGGCAGGGTCTATTTTATTGGGGTATCCTTAATGTTAATGGTTGCCAAAATATTAATGATTGCCAATTTAGTTTCGTATATGACTGCGGAAGCACAAGCCAAACTAGAATTAACGAAAGAGTTAAAAGCTTCAAGAAAATACTAGGGCATAATAATGAGTTAGATATGCTTGTGATTTCGCACTTTGATAAAGACCATATGAATGGCATAAGTGAACTTCTAAGAGATACTAAAGTTAAAAATATTTTTATCCCATATTATCATCTAGATGATTACTTGCTTTTTGTATGTTTTATATACGGTTACGGCATAGCTGCAAACATAGGAAATATCATACTTGTTCCGTCGACAAACAATATGAATGGAGGTATTGGAATTTTAGGAGATGACTATATTGAATTACCACGCGCAAATGATATCCCAGGTAAAATGAAAATACCTAATAAAAATGTATTTATAAACAATAAAGAAGAATTTGATCTTAAGGAAATCTGGGAGTTTAAATTTTACAACGTAGAATTAAAATCCAAAGACTATGAAGGCATTGAAAGTGAGATAAAAAAGAAACTTGATGACTCTTCTTTAGAAGAATTTATCAAAAAACCTGGCTCAGAAAAAGAATTACAAGAAATTTACAAAAAATATATAAAAACTCACCACAACAATAGCAAACAAAATCAATCCAGCCTATGCTTATACCACGGCCCACGTGACGACCTAAGGCTATTAATGCGCCACCGTTGTATCTGTGGACTAAAATTAAGCCGTTATATCCATGATTTTTACCGGTTTTACGTTCGTAAATTAAGGTTTTGTGAATTAATGTCAAACGGTACTATTTTGACCGGCGATATATCACTAGTCGATAGCGCCTCCGATAAAGAAAAGCCATACTACGAGTCTTTTATACAATGTTTTGAAAACTATCTAAAAAGGACGGGCGTCTTTCAGATACCTCATCACGGCTCAAAAAATACTTGGAACAAACAAATACTAGAAGATTTTCCAAATTCTATTTTTGTAAATTCCGCCAGCGAAAATAACCACAACCATCCAGACAGAATAGTATTGTGCGATATATTAAATGTTGGTAGAAATATTAGATTCTCAAATGAGAGATATGGAGTATGTTATAAAATTTATTAGTAAATATAAAATAATTTTTTATGCTTTTGCTTATAAGCTTTATTCAATTTTAATAAAATAGTTAAATTGAGTTTTGAATTGCTAGACGAGTTTAAATTTATAAAAAGTCCAAAAACATGGATTAAAAACAAATCAGTAAAGGTAGTTTTATTTCAGTTTTTAAAATACTCTAATATACGATATTTAAGCGCCTTTAAGAACATGTCCAAGATAAGAAGTCTAATAATTTTTACACTTCGAGGAAAATTATAAGTAAGATATTATTTGACTTTGAAATTCTTACCATGTTAAATACTGTAAAAATAATTTACTGATTGATCTTATCTAGCAGCTCTTCGACCTCTTCAAGGGAAAAGGCTTCTTCTGAGCTTTGTTTCAAGAAATTTTCCATAAATTCTTTCTTTGAGATCGCAAGGTCAAGCTCCTTGTCGCTACCTTTTTGATAAGCACCGATGCGAAGCAAGACCTCGTTTTCTTTTAAAAGCGAGTAAAGGCGCTTAAATTTCATCGCATTTAGCTTATGCTCTTTGCTGATCACATCGCCCATGACACGCGAGGCTGAGTTTTGGATATTGATAGGTGGATAAATTCCAAAGTCTGTTAGCTCACGGCTTAGCACGATGTGTCCGTCTAGGATAGAGCGGCTTTGGTCAGCTATCGGATCGCTCATATCATCGCCTTCAACTAGCACGGTGAAAAATGCCGTGATACTGCCCTTACCCTCCTCTTTGCCAGCGCGCTCCATTAGCTGAGGTAAAAGTGTGAGCGAGCTTGGTGGATAACCCTTTGAGGTCGGTGGCTCGCCAAGCGCAAGGCCGATCTCACGCTGTGCCATCGCAAAACGAGTGACGCTATCCATGATGAAAAGCACGTCGTTGCCCTGCTGTTTGAAGTACTCAGCCACGCTCATCGCACAAAATGCGCCATATTTTCGCATGAGCGAGCTATCATCACTGGTTGCTACGATGATGACCGTGCCCTCTAGGTCGCCGCCTAGGTTTTTTTCGATAAATTCAGGCACCTCACGGCCACGCTCGCCTATTAGCGCGACTACTTTTATTGGTGCAAGTGTGTTTTTTACGATCATGCCCATGAGGGTTGATTTGCCCACGCCTGAACCTGCGAAAATTCCCAGTTTTTGCCCTTTACCACAAGTGAGCAGTCCATCTATCGTCTTTATCCCAACGCTAAAAGGCTCGTTTATAAGCCCCCTTTTCATCGCATCTATCGGCGCTCTCATGATCGGCATATACTCGGTCGTCTCGATCGCTCCTTTACCATCAATGGGCTTCATAAATGGATCAACCACGCGGCCTAGTAAATTTGGCCCCACCGGTATGCTCATGCCTTGATCGCTCTCATAGACGAAGTCGCCTATCCTAAAGCCCTCAACAAAGCCAAATGGGCTGATATAAGCGCCATCTGTCTTTATCTGCGTGACCATGCCAAGGCCATTTTTGCTCTTATCTTTTGCAACTATACGCACGATGTCACCGATGCTTGGACGAAGTCCGGTGATCTCTATAGTTGTAGCTGTGATTTTGGTTATGATGCCAAAGGTGTTTGAGAGTTTCACACCCTCTTTAAGCTTTAAATTTATATGCTCTAAGCTCAAAAATGCGTTTCCCTAGGAGAATTTATAAGCGAGAAAAATTCTCGCCTTGTGTCTGCGTTTTTGATAAAGCAGCCTCTAAGTGCTGAGGTCGTGGTGGTTGAGTTTATCTTTTGCACACCTCTCATCTCAACGCACATATGTCTAGCCTCGACGACGACTCCAACGCCTTTTGGAGCGATCACATCCTCAAGTGCTTTTGCGATCTGCTCAGTCATCTGCTCTTGAATTTGCAAGCGTCTTGCGTAGATATTTACCATGCGTGGAATTTTACTAAGGCCAACGACCTTGCCATTTGGGATGTAAGCCACATGCACACGGCCGATAATAGGTAACAAATGGTGCTCACAAAGACTGTAAAACTCAATATTTCGCATGAGAACCATTTCGTTGTTTGAGCTAGTAAATAGCGCATCGCCAAGCACCTCTTTTGGGTCTTGATCGTATCCGCTAGTTAGAAATTTAAAAGCTTTATAAACGCGCTCAGGGGTTTTAATAAGCCCCTCTCTGTTTGGATCCTCACCGATAATAGTTAGCATATTTTTAATCAAATTTTCAAAACTCTCTTGCATAAATTTTCTCCATAATTTTATTGCTAGATTCTACGTTAAAACGCCTTTTATATCTATAAAAATTTACAAATTTACAATGAAATAAGGAAAATTCTGCTATATTTTGGGCTAAAAATTTGTATTCATAAAGGAATTCGATGGAAATCAAAACAAAAGCTCTAGACAGCGTAAATACCCTAGCAAGCACGACTGTAAGTGCAGATGCTATAAAGTCTAGCGTAGAAAAGCTAGCAAAAAAAGCAGCAAAAACTATGAAAGTAGATGGCTTTAGACAAGGCCATGTGCCAGTCGCTGTTGTGCTAAAACGCTACGAGAAAGAGCTAACAAGCGACGCTGAGCAAGATGTCTTAAGAGATGTAGTAGAAGAGGCTATCAAACAAGCAGGCAAGAAAAATGATGATCTTATCGGCGAGCCTATCGTTTCAAAATTTGATAGAAAAGATGGTAAGATCGACGTTGAGCTAACAGTTTCATTTAAGCCAAGCGTTGATGTGAGCGGCTATGAGAGTTTAATACCTGAGTTTTCAAATCCACGTGTTTTGAAAAAAGATATCGATGAGAAAAAAACTGAACTTTTAAAAATGATAGCTCCACTTGAAAAAATTGATGGTAAAAGAGGCCTAAAGGTTGGCGATTTTGCCAAATTTGACTTTGAAGGCTTTGTTGATGGCGTTGCATTTGATGGTGGCAAGGCTGAAAACTATGTACTTGAGATCGGTTCAAATCAATTTATCCCAGGCTTTGAAGATGGTATGGTAGGCATAAAAGCTGGTGGCGAAAAAGATATTGAGGTTAAATTCCCAGAAAACTACGGCGCTACACATTTAGCTGGTAAAGACGCCGTTTTTAAAGTCAAACTTCATGAAATTCAAGAGAGAAAGATCCCTGAAAAACTAGATGAAGAGATGTTAAAAACTCTACTTCCAAATGAAGAAAAACCAACTGAAGAGCTACTTGATGAGCGTATAAAAGAGCAAATCCGCCAAGAGAAAATTTATAAACTTATAAACGATGAGCTTAAGCCAAAATTTGCTGAAGCTGCGGTCGAGAAAATTAAATTTGACGTGCCAAAAAATATTGTCGAGCAAGAGATCGATATGCAGTTTAGAAACGCATGGAGCTCATTTACTCCAGATGATATGAAAAAATTTAGAGAGGACAAAGATGCTCTTTCTAAAAAACGTGACGAGTTTAGAAAAGACGCTGAAAATAGCGTTCGTTTAACTTTCATTATCGATGAGCTAGCTCGCGTAAGAGGCGTGAAAGTAAGTGATCAAGAGGTTATTCAAGCGATCTATTTTGAGGCGTATAGAAGCGGACAAGATCCAAAAGCACACCTTGATATGTACCGCAACCAAGGCATGCTTCCAGCTATAAAGATGTCAATGATCGAAGAGAAGCTATTTAGCGAGCTTTTCAACAAAGAAAAAGACGAAAAAAAAGCAAGTAAAAAAGAGAAGGCCGAGTAATGAGCTATTACGTTCCTGTCGTAGTTGAAAGAACTAGTAGAGGTGAGCGAAGCTATGATATATATTCCCGTCTTTTAAAAGACAGGATCGTTATGCTAAGCGGTGAGATAGAAGACGGCATGGCCGCTTCTATCGTCGCTCAGCTGCTATTTTTAGAGGCTGAGGATCCAGATAAAGATATCTATCTATATATAAACTCACCAGGTGGCGTGATAACAAGTGGCTTTAGTATCTATGACACGATGAACTACATAAAGCCAGATGTTTGCACGATATGCATCGGTCAAGCGGCTAGCATGGGTGCATTTTTGCTAAGCTGTGGCGCACCAGGTAAAAGATATGCATTGCCAAATTCTCGCATCATGATACACCAACCCCTTGGCGGCGCTAGAGGACAAGCGACTGATATCGAGATACAAGCTCGTGAAATTTTGCGTATGAAAGAGATTTTAAATGGAATTTTGGCCAAAAATACAGGTCAGAAGCTAAGTAAGATCGTAAAAGATACTGAACGTGACTTTTTTATGAGTTCGGCCGAAGCCAAAGAGTACGGACTTGTTGATAAAATTTTGGAGAAAAGTTTTAAATAAGGCCCAAAGTGATAAAGATAGATAATGCACCAGACCCTAAGAAAAAAGCGGTTGAAGTAAAACATATTCTAGAAAAAGAAAAGGTAGATATCTACAGATTTTCAGAAAATGTTTTGCATGAATTAAGTGACGATAATGTTCCATCTACGCCAAACAATTACTCTATTTATTTTGAGAAAATGCTTGATGGACAGCCTGATGAATTTAGAAAAGAGATCGGTGATATGATAGTTATAAATTCCGAGATATCAGTACCATCAGGCAGTAATATCTCTATTGAAAAAGAGATAAAGCAAGGATTTATCCAGATAAAAAGTATGCTTCAAGCCGTGGTGCTAATCTATAAAAATTTAGGCATCATGAGAGGCCTAGTACAAAAGCGCATGGATGCACTCAAAAATAATACAAATATCCTAGCTCTTCAAAATGTTTTAAGCGCATTTAACCATGACCTAATAAAATTAAACAGCCTTATGGATAAGCATCTTGATGTCATTAAAGTAAGCTATGATGAAGTAGCCAAGGTGCTTAAATCTATTGAAGAGCAGTCGATTTACGATACTACATATGACGTCTATAATAAAAAATTTCTAGTAGCCACAGTACAAAGTGAAGTAGAAGCCGTTAAAAGATATGGCTATAACGCATCGTTTTTACTAGTAAGAGCAAAAGATAGATTTACAAATCGTGTTAAAAATTTAAAAGAGCGAAACAATATGTATAAAGCTATATCACAGCTTCTTTTAAGAACCTCTAGAAGAAGCGATATAGTAGCTCATTACGGTGATGGCTGTTTTGCTATGGTTATGAAATATACTGATGAAAATGGTACAAAACAAGCCGGTAGCAGAATTTTAAATATGCTTTCATCTATACCTTGGAAGATAGATGGTGAAGAGTGCAAGCTTGACATCCAAGTGGTTTCTAGCATGATAACAAAATCAAAAAGCGCTGAGGAACTAATCTCTTATTCTTTGGATCAATTGATGCTTACACAAGACGATGAACAGCCTATATTTTTAGGCGAAGAAGCAGGAGCAGAAGTTTGATCTTAGAGGTTTTATCTTATCCGAATAAAAAACTTTACGAAATTTCTAAAGAAGTTAAAAATTTCGATGAAGAGCTTCACAAGTTGCTTGATGATATGTATGATACGATGATAGCAAAAGAGGGCATTGGTCTTGCAGCCATTCAAGTAGGTGTTGCAAAGAGAATTTTTATCATAAATTTAGCCAACGAAGAGGGCGTACAAGATAGAGAAAATTTAATCGAGATCATAAACCCAAAATTTGAGCTACGTGAGGGCGAGTGTGTCTATCAAGAGGGCTGCCTTAGCGTACCTGGCTACTACGAGGACGTTAAGCGAAGTGAGGTCGTTAGCATCAAATTTCAAGACCGCTTTGGCAAAGAGCAGACCTTAAAAACTGACGGGCTACTAGCGATCGCTATCCAGCATGAAAACGACCACCTAGACGGACATCTTTTTATAGAAAAAATAGGCTTTAACAAACGTAAAAAATTCGACAAGGAATACAAAAAGCAAAAAAAAGAAAAAGCTTCATGAAGTCTTTAAGATGTGCTACTTACGGCGATGGGCTAAAGATAATTGACGTTGAGTCTATCTTCTCTCGTGGGCTTCCTGGCTTTAGTATTGTGGGTCTTGCAAGCACCAGTATCAAAGAGAGCACAGAGCGTGTAAAGGCGGCACTTTTAGCGCTTGACTTTGCCTTTCCGGCTCAGAAAATAACCATAAATTTATCTCCCTCAGACCTGCCAAAAAGTGGCTCACACTTTGATCTAAGTATCGCACTTCTCATCGCTCTTCAAAAGGCAAAAAGCTTAGAAAAAATTTTTGTTTTTGGCGAGCTTGGGCTTGATGGCAGCGTAAAAAGCACGGCAAATTTGTTTTCGATCCTACTTTTTTTAAGCACGCAGGTGCAAAAGGCAAAAATTTTAGTGCCTAGTGAGATAGCCGCAAAAGCCTCAATGATCCCAAATTTAGAGGTTTATGGCGTTAGCACACTAGAAGAGGCGATCAAGTTTTTTAGTGACGCAGAATTTGCTAAAAGCACGCATTTTAACGCTACGCACGAGCTATTTTCAAATGTGATAGAAGTTGGCGGCAAAAGATATGTTCCAAATTTAAATTACGAGCTTGATTTTAAGGACGTTTTGGGTCAGGATCGCGCCAAAAGAGCCTGCGTTATTGCAGCCGTTGGCATGCATAATATTTTATTTGAAGGCAGCCCAGGTAGCGGCAAGAGCATGTGCGCAAAACGCCTCGTCTATATCATGGCACCACAAAGCCTAGAAGAGGTGCTAAAGTCCGCCGCCTACCGCTCGCTAAACCTGCAAGATAGCGAATTTACAAGCACTAGAGCCTTTCGCTCGCCGCATCACACCTCGACTAAAAGCTCGATCTTTGGCGGAGGCTCAAACGTCGCAAAGATCGGTGAGATCGCACTTGCAAATGGCGGAGTGCTATTTTTTGATGAGTTCCCACACTTTGCTAAACAGGTGATAGAAAGCCTCAGAGAGCCACTTGAAGATAATCAAATCCACATCGCAAGGGTAAATTCAAAAGTGACTTATGAGACTAAATTTATCTTCGTCGCGGCGCAAAATCCCTGCCCATGTGGAAATTTATTCTCACGCAATTTAAACTGCAAATGCAGCGAAAATGAGATAAAAAACTACAAAGCCAAAATTTCAGCCCCAGTGCTTGACCGCATTGATCTAAAGGTCGCGATGGACGAGAGCTCTCCAAGCGAAAAGGCTAGTTTGAGCTCGCAGCAGATGAGCGAGATGGTTTTAAAAGCCTTTATATTTCAAAAAAAGCGTGATCAAGATGAGCTAAATGGCAAGCTTAGTGACGCGCAGGTGGCTAAATTTTGCACGCTAAATGCCGAGGCAAGTGAAATTTTACAAAAGGCCACCACGAAGTACAACCTCTCTCAAAGGGGCATAAAAAGGACGCTTAGAGTGGCTAGAAGCATCGCCGATCTTGATGAGAGTGAGCAAATTTTAAAGCCGCACATCCTAGAGGCGCTTAGTTTTAGGGCATAGAATGAAAAATTTATATTTAGACACGAGGCTTTTGGACGAGCGAGCAAGCGAGAAATTTGACCTTAGCGAAGAGCTTTTGATGGAAAATGCAGCCGCAGCCATAGCAAATTTCATCCGTAAGAAATTTAAAAAAGGCGTGAGAGTGCTTGGCGTTTGTGGCGCGGGAAACAACGGCGCTGACGTGCTTTGCGCTTTAAGGATGCTAGAGGGCGAGTTTGAATGCGAATTTATCTTAGCTAGTCAGAATTTAAAGCCACTAGCCATTAAGCAACTTGAGCGAGCTAAATCTGCTGGCGTGTGTGAGAGTAAAGATGTAGAAGATAGCTTAAATGGTGCAAAATGCCTCATAGACGGGCTTTTTGGCTCTGGTTTAAATAGAAATTTAGACGAAAAGCACATAGAGCTCATCTCAAAAATAAACGCCAGCACTGCCTATACCATCGCTTGCGATATGTCAAGTGGACTAAGTAGCGAGGGCAAGGTGCTTGGCGCTTGCGTAAAAGCAGATACTACGATCACGATGGGAGCTAGAAAGCTAGCTCTTTATAGTGACGCAGCAAAAGACTTTGTTGGCAAGATAAAGGTCGCTGATCTTGGCATAAGCGCGCAAAACTACGAATGCGAGAGTGACTATCATTTGCTTGAAAAATGCGACCTTATACTTCCAAATAGAAAAAATCAGTGTGTAAATAAGGGCGACTTTGGCCACGCATTTATTGTATCTGGCGAGCACATAGGAGCTAGCATGCTTTGCGCAAAGGCAGCATTTGCCTTTGGGACTGGGCTAGTTAGCGTGATAAGCAATGAGAGTCTAAATTTGCCAACGCAGATCATGCAAGTTAGCAAGATAAGCGAGAAAATGAACGCTGGAGCTCTTGGCATGGGGCTTGGCAAAAAGGGCATAGAAGAGCTTGATGCACAAATTTTAAAGGGTAAAAAGCTAGTGCTTGACGCTGATATCTTTTACAGCTCAAAAGTGCTTGATCTACTAAATGAAAACTGTGTTTTGACGCCACATCCAAAGGAATTTTGCTCACTTTTAAGGCTTTGCAATATAGCAGATATTGATGTAAAAACATTACAAGAAAATAGATTCGCTTATGCTAAGTCTTGGAGCGAGAAATGTAAGGCAGTACTTGTGCTAAAAGGTGCAAATACAATAATTGCGAAAGATGGAAAAATCTATATCATGCCTTATGGCAAAAACACGCTTGCAAAAGGTGGCAGTGGTGACGTGCTAAGTGGACTTGTACTTGCTCTTTTAGCTCAAGACTACGAGCCGCTGAGTGCTGCTATCTCGGCTACACTAGCTCATGCACTTAGCCTTAAAAATTTCAAGAAAAATAGCTATGCGCTTAGCCCAATAGACATTATAAAAGGAGTAAAATGCTTACGAAAAAAATAGCCGTACTTTTTAGCGGTAGTGGCTCAAATTTAGAAGCGATACTTAAAAAAGTTCATAATCAAATTTTTAATGGCATAAAGATAGAAGTTTGCCTTTGTATCTGTAACAAGCCAGGTGCATACGGTATAGAGCGTGCTAAGAAATTTGGGCTTGATACGACGATAATAGAGAGTGCTAAATTTGCAAATAGAGAAGAATTTGACGCTGCGGTTGTAGAGCAAATTTTAAAAAGCGGCGCTGAACTAACGGTGCTTGCTGGGTTTATGAGGATATTAACTCCTATTTTTACATCAAAGATAAAAGCCATAAATTTACATCCTTCTATATTGCCACTTTTTAAAGGCGCTCATGCGATAAAAGAGAGCTTTGAGAGCGATATGATGCTCGGCGGAGTTAGCGTGCACTACGTGAGCGAGGAGCTTGACGGAGGTAAACTCATCGCACAAAGAGCGTTTGAAAGAGAAGATGGTATGAGCTTAGAGGATTGGGAGAGCAAAATCCATGCGATAGAGCATGAAATTTTGCCTGAGAGCATAATAAAAATTTTAACAAAGGAAACAAATGTTTGAATGGATGACTTCGCCAGAAGCGTGGATATCACTACTTACGCTAACTGGCTTAGAGATAGTTTTGGGCATAGATAATATTATATTTATCGCTATTTTGGTGGGTAAACTACCGCCAGAACAGCGCGGCAGTGGTAGGATTGTTGGCCTAGGGCTAGCTATGGTGACTAGAATTTTACTTTTACTTTCATTGTTTTGGATCATGAAGCTAACAAAGCCACTTTTTACTATCGCAGAATTTAGCATAAGCGGCAGGGATTTGGTGCTTATACTAGGTGGTCTATTTTTACTTGTAAAATCAACCCTTGAAATACATTCTAGTGTTTCTGGCGAAAGCGAAGAGCATAAAAATAGCAAAAAATCACATGCAAATTTCTTGGTTATCGTAAGTGAGATAGCTGTTTTGGATATTGTTTTTTCACTTGATAGTGTTATCACAGCTGTCGGAATGGCTGAGCATATAGAGATAATGATCATAGCTGTTATTTTAGCAGTTGGTGTAATGATGATAGCGTCAAAAGGTATTTCTAATTTTGTAGATAATAACCCGACTATAAAAATTTTAGCACTTGCATTTTTGGTGCTTGTGGGTATGACGCTAGTTGCTGAAGGATTAGGATTTCATATTCCAAAGGGATATATCTATTTTGCGATGGCATTTTCATTGGCAGTGGAAAGTATAAATATATATGCTAAAAAGAAAAAATATGGTTTGTTGCACTAATATAAATTTAACAAAATGTAGATAAAAAATATTGACCATATTGTTATTGTAGTAAGCGATATAGAAAAAGCGATTAAATTTTACTGCGAAATTTTAGGGATGCAGCTTTGCAAAAATAGTGGTCGCATCTCCTTAAAATTTGGCTCACAAAAGATAAATTTACATAAATTTGAAGGTGAGTTTTTGCCATCTGCAAAATATCCCAAAAAAGCGGTACTGATATTTGTTTTGTTGTTGATGATCTTATAGAAAAAAACGTACGTGCAGAGCTGCTTAAAAAGGGTATAAAATTTGAACTTGATATCGCAGAGCGAAATGGAGCACTTGGCGCTATGAAGAGCTTGTATCTATATGATTTTGATGGAAATTTAATAGAACTTAGCTCATATAAAAAATAATTTTTCTAGTAAACGCCCATTTGTAATTTAAATAAGTCTCTTTTTTGCACTAAGAAAAAAAATATTAGTTTAAGTATTTTTTAATTGACATTAAAAAAAAATCTAGTTAAAATACGATTTTTTAATGAGGTAGTGGCATAAACTTACAAACACGACTCAGGCGGGGTGTAGCGCAGTCTGGTTAGCGCATCTGGTTTGGGACCAGAGGGCCGAAGGTTCGAATCCTTTCACCCCGACCATGTTAGATGGTGAGTGTAGCTCAGTCGGTTAGAGCATCAGATTGTGGTCCTGAGGGTCGTGGGTTCGATTCCCATCACTCACCCCATTTTGGGCGCTCGTAGCTCAATTGGATAGAGCGACAGACTTCGGATCTGTAGGTTATGGGTTCGACTCCTATCGGGCGCGCCACTTAAAATACTTTATGCGCTCATAGCTCAGCTGGATAGAGCAACGGCCTTCTAAGCCGTAGGCCTCAGGTTCGAATCCTGATGGGCGTACCACTTTATTATTGTTGTGCGGATGTGGTGAAATTGGCAGACACGCCAGACTTAGGATCTGGTGCCCCACGGCGTGAAGGTTCAAGTCCTTTCATCCGCACCATTCTTTTTTTATAATTTGAGATAAACTTATATTATTAAAAATTAAAGTTACCCTTTATTATAGAAAGTATTAGGTACTTTTCTTGTTTCTTGACATGTAATAATGTTTTTTGTATAATCTCAATTCTTTTTTAAGTAAATGTCTTGCTAGCTCAGTCGGTAGAGCATCTCACTTTTAATGAGGGGGCCGTTGGTTCGAATCCAACGCAGGACACCATTTTTGGGTTTATGACCCTTTCGTCTAGTGGCTCAGGACTCTACTTTCTCTGTGTAGAAACAGAGGTTCAAATCCTCTAAGGGTCGCCAGATATTTTTAAATTTTAGGTCGCTTAGCTCAGTTGGTAGAGCGCCACCCTTACAAGGTGGATGTCATAAGTTCGAGTCTTATAGCGACCACCATTTTAGGTGCAGCGGTAGTTCAGTTGGTTAGAATGCCGCCCTGTCACGGCGGAGGTCGCGGGTTCGAGCCCCGTCCGCTGCGCCATCCATTAAACCTTAGGTTAAGGTCGTGTCTAATAAAGCACCCATTATTGAGTGTCAAATTAAATTTTAAGATTATAAGTTCTAAGATAACACTTTAAGATTTATTATTACTATTTAATCTTGCCTCGTTAGCTCAGTTGGTAGAGCATATCACTCTTAATGATGGGGTCGTAGGTTCGAGGCCTACACGGGGCACCATCCATTTTGGCCCATTCGTCTAGCGGTTAGGACACCAGCCTCTCACGTTGGTAACACGAGTTCGAGTCTCGTATGGGTCACCATTTTTTCTAATCCTTTTTTCTTTTTAATTTGTTACACAGAAATTTTTTATAGAAAATTTCTTAAAAATGTGTACTTATTTGCTTAGCGAATTGCTACTAAAAACGTAAAAACCAATTTTTATAATGTTGTTTAATTAGTGTGTAGCAAGTGATAAATTTTAGAAGCTAATTTACAATTAAGCTAAAAAATCTTTATAAATATAATAAAAGTACATCATAGAAACGTGATTACAGAGCGTTACAAGTTGTTTTTTTGCTTTGATCTATTGGGTAAAACTCATTAAGTATTTTTAATTTTTAAGCTTATGAATCGTAAAACAGCCTACATTTAGTATTATTGATTTAATAAAATGGCCAATTCTCTTTATTTATGAGAAAGGTGCTTAAAATTTTTAAGATCATACTAGGGCTCATGCATTAAATCACATTAGGGCTTGCGATAAAATATAGCTCTTTTTATAATATAAAGAGCATTTGATAGCAATGCAAAAAAATAATTAAATACGTAAAAAAGTTCAACTTAAATAGCAAAAATAAAGGCTAAAATTTAAGCTTAAATATAAAACTTAGCAAGCAAGCTATTTCTTTGCTTTTAGCTTTTGCCTATCATGTCAAGCTTAGCTTTGCAAGCATCTTTATACGGGCTTACAAAATTTGAATCAGAGCACTCATTTAAATAAGGTCTAGCCAACTTAAACTGTTTTTGCCTTATATAGATTTCGCTTATCAGATTTAAAGCATGTAAGCGATCTTCTGGCTCAAGCTTCATGTTTAGTATAAATTTCGCCTCATCAAGTGCCTCACCTAGGTTATCTGTCTTTAGTGAAGCTTCTGAGTAGTTAAAATTTATCTTTGGTGAAAATGTATTTATCTTGGCTTTTGTTTGTAGCTCAAGAGCTTTTTTGGCATACGTTGTAGCGATGGCGTAATCATTACTTTTCATCGCATAGTCACTTATAGCTGTATATGCTTCGATGATCTTAAAGTCTTGGCCTCTTAGCTGCTCGATAGCACTAATGGTTGAGATCGCTTCCGTAAAGCGTTTTAATGCAAGCAATGAGTAAAACCTGTCAAAAAGAGATGGTGTTGGATCTGAGTATTCGACTGATGAGCCAAGTGAAAGCGCATCATTTGCGGCAATGATCGCATGCTCGTAGTCTTTATTTTTATATAAAATTTTACTCAAATTTACCAGCCACTCGACCCTATCTTCTAAATTTTCATCTTTTGCATGAGCTTTTGCGAGCTCAAGTGCATCGTTATAGCGGGCCGTTCTGTAATAGCAGTTAAAGAGATTAAATTGCGGTAATGAGATTTTGTTTATATCGTAGTTTTCAAGTAAATTTATAACAGCCGTGCAATCATCTTTTATAAAATACTCTTTTGTAAGCTCTAGCGCAGCTTCATTTATCAGCTCCATTGCCTTGCTTAAATTTCCATCTTTTGCCATGGTTTTGTAAGATAGTGCATCGGAGAATTTACGCTCTTTAATATCCAGCTCAAGCTCGCTTATTAGAGCCTTTTGGCTAATATTTGTCCCAGCATATTTTTCAATTAGCTCTTTATATCTAGCATGAAGTGCAGTAGCATTTTTATCTTTTTCTTCAAAAAATAACCCATCTTTTGCCTTAGTGACTTCATCGATATAATCACCATATTTAAACTCTGCCTCATATCTATTTAAGTATTCGTATGCTTTTTTCTCATCTTTTGTTTTGGCTAGATTTAGTGCTAAATTTTTTAAAGCAACTTCATAAAAATCTTTCGTTCTATCGCTATTATTTATCAAGATTTCATAAATTTTAGCAGCCACATCAGGCATATCTTTACTTGCAAATGTAGTTGCAAGATTCATCGACTTTGTTGGGTTATTCATAAAAAATTTTTCATTCGCATTTGCGATTTTTAGTATAAATTTCTTTGCTTCATCAAATTTTTCTTTATCGATATTTGCATCAGCTAGGCTTAGTGCTGCTCTACTTGCAAGGTCGATATCGTTTGTGGAGTAAAGCACCTTTTCATAGTCTTTTAGCGCCTCTTTTTGTCTGCCTATCTTGTAGAGATAATCAGCGTAATCAAGCGCTGCAAGTTTTGTAAATTTTGAGTTTGCGTGCTCTTCGTTTAAGATATCAAGCATATATTTTGCATCACTTGCGATGCTATCTTTTAGGTAGGCTCTAGCGATTAGATATAGCACTTCTGGATAGTTTTCATCAGATGGGAATTTTCTAATCCAAGCCCTACCTTCACTTACGATATCTTTTGGCTCGATCTCTTCAAACTCATTTTTTGTCTCAAAAATTTTATCAAGAGCCCTTAGACGAAATAGTAAAAATTCACTTGAAAAAAGGCTATTTGGATGCCTTTTTATCGCTGTTTGAGTATCTTTTACTACATTTTCATAAGCGCCCTTTTCATAAGCTCGTTTTATGCTTATATAGATATCAATGTCATTACTATCAAGTCCAGCAATAGGTGCTTTGTTAAGATCAAGCGCTCCGATACTAGGATTTAGCATATCTTTAAAATCAGGTTTAAAATTTAGCCCAGACTTTCTCTTGCTATTTTCACTGAGCGAAGTATCTATGATTATGCTAAAGTGTTTTGAAATGGTTGTTTTTGGGCTATCTTGTACGTTTTGGCTATTATAAAGCTCAGTTTTTATATTTAGCAGTTTTGACGGTGCTTTTGGCATTATGACGATAAAAAGCTTGCCATCTTGCTTTTTATATTTTATATCCATTAATGGCAGTGTCGTATCTTCAATTTTGGGCAAAATTTCATCATCAAGCATGCAGACATAGCGTTTGGTGTCGTAAGCTAAAATTTGCTCCACGCATTCAAATTCTTGCTCATCGCTTAGCTGAAGAACGCTATAAGGCTTATCACCATTTGCGCCGCTATTTAGGCTAAGATTAAAAGCGGTTAGATAAAGCGGAAAAAATAAAATAATTAAGAGCTTTTTCATGCCGCAATTATAGTTAAATTTTCTAAAATCCTGAAGCAAAGACAAAATGCTCAATAAATTCTAAAATCGCTCCAGAAAATAAAAACGAAAAGGCCGTTCCAGCTACCGCAATGCCAACAATTACTTTTAATGCCATCGATACGTTTGCGGTGTAGAGATTTTTATCTTTTACGATTGGCTCTTTTAAAAACATAAAGACGATTAGCTTTAAATAGTAATAAATCGCAATGGCAGAATTTATCATGATAATGACACTAAGTACGACGTAATCAGACTTGATAAGCGATGAGATAAGCACCATCTTGCCCCAAAATACGCTAAAAGGCGGAATGCCAGCAAGGGCGATCATGAAAATTCCCATTATCACGGCGTAGCTTGGCAAAATTTTAATAAGCCCTGAAAATTTCTCATACGGATGTTTAAAGCGCTTATCCCAGCAGACAACGTCGTCGCACCTTGCCACCCAGAGCATAGAAAATGCACCCAAATTTGCAAACAAAAACATGATCCAGTAAAAAAACAAGGCGACATTTGCCTCGTGAGAATTCGCCACAAGCGCGCAAAGCACAACACCAGCGTGAGCTATCGAGCTAAAAGCGAGCATCCTTTTAACGTCTTTTTGCACTAGCGCCATGATGTTTGCAAGGCTCATCGTAAGCACGGCGATGATGTAGAGCATATCTTTTATCCACAAAATTTGTGAGCCCTCAAGCATGGCAAAGACGCGAAGTGCGACGATAAAAGCTGCCACCTTTGGCACGATAGACATATAGCCTGCTAGTGGGGCATTTGAGCCTTCATAAACATCTGGTATCCATGTGTGAAAAGGTATGAGTGAGAGCTTAAAACCAATGGCAGAGGCTATGAAAACGCAGCCAAGCAAAATGATCAAATTTTGATTTAGGCTAAGATCTTTTATCACAATGCCGATACGAGCGATGTCTATTGAGTTTGTCGCTAGATAAAACATCGCTATTGCCATCGCAAAAAAGCCAGCTGAGAGCGAGCCCATAGCGAAGTATTTAATGGCGGCTTCGACGCTTTTTGCCTTATTGTGAAGGGCGATTAGGGTGTAGAGGCAAAGCGAGCTGATCTCAAGTCCTAAAAAGATGATGAGTAGGTTATTTGAACTCACCATAAACAAAAATCCAGCTATCATAAATAAAAATAGCGCGTAATATTCATAAATTTTGTACTCAAAATACTCTTTTGTGCTAAGTGCCAGCGGTATGAAAAGGGCTGATGCGATGAGGATGATGACTTGTGAGATGATAGAAACCCCGTCCACTAAAAGCATATCCCAAAAGCTAAGGCTAAGACCGTTAAAATCAAGTATTAGGCCCAAATTTACAAATATTGCGATGATACAAAATACGCAGTAGAAATTTCTTGAAAGATCTTTTTTTATGGTGCCAACGATTAAGATAAAAAGCGCAAAGATTATCATACTAAGCATCGGAGCAACCGAAGATAAAGAAATTTCTTTTAGATCTAAAAAGGCTATTTCATTCATAGTTTGCTCCCACCATTTAAAGATGAAATTTTATCCTTTGTGTCGCTATTTACGGCTCTAGTTTGCATTTTGCTTATGATATTTTGCACGCTTGGCTCAAGTGGTTTTAGTATCAAATTTGGTGCGATACCAAGAGCGATTATGAGCAAGCAAAGTGGCACAAGAGCGGCTAACTCTTTAAAATTTAGATCTTTCAGGCTCAAATTTTTCTCCTTGCATTCGCCAAAAAAGACCCTTTTATAAAGTACCAGCATATAAACAGCGCCCACGATGATACTAAAACCACCAAGTAGCGCAAAGAGCTTATTTAGTTTAAAGACGCCAAGCAAGCTCAAAAACTCGCCCACAAAGCCAATCGTTAGCGGCAAACCGATACTTGCAAGAGTTGCTATAAAAAATATAAGTGCGTACTTTGGCATCACCTTAGCAAGGCCACCAAATTCGCAAATTTCTTTGGTGTGAGCTCTCTCGTAGATGACGCCAACTAGCAAAAACAAAGCACCGCTAACGATACCGTGGCTTATCATCAAAAATATAGAGCCGCCAAGACCTATCAAATTTAATGAAAAGATGCCAAGCATGATGACACCCATGTGTGAAATGGAACTATAAGCGATCACTTGTTTCATGTCGCTTTGTGCGTAGGCAACGAGGGCTGCGTAGATGATCATAATAATGGCTATGACGCAGACAAAGCCGCTTAAAAGTAGGCTCGCGTCTGGAAAAAGCGGTAGTGAAAATCTCACAAAGCCGTAAGTGCCCATCTTTAAAAGCACGCTAGCAAGCAAAACTGAGCCGATAGTTGGAGCCTGTCCGTGCGCGTAAGGTAGCCACGTGTGAAATGGAAATAGCGGAGTTTTCACACCAAAGGCAAAGAAAAACGCTAAAAATAGCCAAATTTGAGCATTTTGCCCGATACCAAGCTTGTACCAATCAAGCAGATTAAAGCTAAAGACACCGCTTTTTTGATAGCACAAATAGCCGATAAAGATGATCGCTACTAGCATAAAGACAGAGCCTAAAAATGTATAGATGAAAAATTTAATCGCAGCGTAAATTCTATTTTTACTGCCAAATGCGCCGATGATGTAAAGAAGCGGTATGAGGCTAAGCTCCCAAAAGCTGTAAAACAAGATCATATCAAGTGCGCTAAAGACGCCCATCATCGTACTCTCTAAAAATAGCACGCTAATAATTAGGTGCTTTAAATTTCCATCATCGCTAAGTGCCGCGATAGAGATGAAACTCATAAATGCACTAAGTACGATAAGTGCTAGCGAAATGGTATCGATGCCGACAAAATAGCCGATATTTAGGCTTGGTATGAGCGAGACTTGATGCGTTAGAGCAAAGTCATAACCCTGAAAATCGACATTTACGCAGATAAAAATAGCTAGCAAAAGCTCGATAAGAGCGATGCTTGCTCCATAAAATTTGATGCTTTTATTTTCTATCAAGAAGCCTAGCATTGCGCTTATTGCAGGGAAAAATATGATTACACTTAGCATTATTTGGCTCCGTTTAATAAAAATATAAAGCTTAAAAGCAAGGCAAATCCTGCAACCATAAATCTAAGCATGATGCTTAAGTCGCCACTTTGCATTTTGTTTGCTAAAAATGCAAATTTATTTAGCGCTGTTGCGACTAGATCGACACTACGATCGATTATCATCTCGTCAATCTTTTTATAAATTTGTGAAACTAACGTATAGCCATTTATGAAAAATTTCTCGTAAAATTTTGGGATAAAGTAGGCATTTTGCAAAATTTTATAAAGCCTGCCCTCGCAAATGCTCTCTTTAAATATCTCTTTTTTATAAGCAAATACCGCAAAGCCGGCGCTTGCCAGCACTAGACTAAGTGTTAAAACGAGCAAGAAAATTTCGCTGCCGTGAGATAAATTTAGTGGAAAATCTTTTAAACTTTTTTCTAAAAACTCACTAAAGTTGCTCCAAAAAAAGCCACTTATGACTGAGAGAATTCCAAGTATGCCCATGCCAGCTAGCATGTAGTTTTTAGCTTCATGCGCGTGTTTCTCGCTCTTTGGCTTTGTAAAAAAGACGAGCATAACGAGCCTAAAGCTATAAAATGCCGTAAGTACGGCACCAAAGAGTAAAATAATCCATAAAAATTTATTCTCACTAAAAGCAACCTCTAAAATTTTATCTTTAGAGAAAAAGCCAGCAAATGGATAAAAGCCAGCCAGTGCGCAGCTTGCGATGATAGAAAGTAGCGCAGTTGGCTTCATAAATTTATAAAGTCCGCCCATTTTTTTGATATTTAGCTCGTCATTCATCGCGTGCATGACGTTGCCAGCGCATAAAAAGAGAAGCGATTTGAAAAATGCGTGCGTGACAAGGTGAAAAAGTGCGATCTTGTAAGCGCCAAGTCCAGCCGCTACAAACATATATCCAAGCTGCGAAAGCGTCGAGTAGGCGATGATTTTTTTAAGGTCATTATGCACAAGCGCGATACTGGCCGCAAAAACCGCTACAAATGTGCCAAGGTAGGCGATAAAGTGCGATACTTCAGGTGCGTTTGCAAAGATAAAATTTGCTCGCACGACTAGATAGACGCCAGCTGTTACCATGGTCGCAGCATGAATGAGCGCAGAAACTGGTGTTGGTCCCTCCATGGCGTTTGCAAGCCAAGTGTGAAATGGAAACTGTGCACTTTTGCCCATGGCACCTATAAAAAGAAGTGTGGCGATAATGCCTAAATTTAGCCCAGAAAAGTTGCTTCTAGCGTTAAAAACCTCGCTAAATTTAAGTGAGCCAAAGCTATAAAATATATAAAAAATACCAATAAGCATGGCCAGATCGGCTATTCTATTCATTATAAATGCTTCATTTGCAGCGATGTTCGCGCTAGGTCTTTTATACCAAAAGCCAATGAGTAGCCACGAGCAAAGTCCAACACCCTCCCAGCCGATGAAAAGTCCTATGAAATTATCGCTTGAGACAAGGACGTTCATGCAAAAGACAAAGAGCCCCAAGTAGCTAAAAAAGCGGTTAAAGCTTGCATCGTCTTTCATATAGCCAACTGAGTAGATATGCACGATGCTTGCCACGATACCAACGGTGCTAAGCATAACAAGGCTAATGGCATCAAGATAGAAGCCAAAATTTAAATCCAGACCGCCAAAATTTATAAATTTTTTTAGTGATAAATTTAGCGGTTCATCTATGCCAAGGCTAGCTGTTAGCATGAGTGAAGCGGTTGTGCTAATTATCATTAAAAGTGAGCAAAAGATACCAAGTAAAAAATTTTTACTACTATGTGAAAAAAGTCCAGAAACGATAAAGCTAAGAAGCGGGAAAAATAGTGAAATGCAAAATAAAGTCATCTCTTAGCCTTTCATATTTGTCATCGATTCTAGGCTAATGCTGCCAGTCTTTTTATACCAAAGCACGAGCAGGCCAAGCCCCACAGCGACCTCGCTAGCAGCGATGGCAACTATAAAAAATGCAACTATTTGCCCGGTTAGATCAAAGTGGTATTTTGAAATGGCAGCAAGTGCGATATTTGCCGAGTTTAGTAAAATTTCACTTGAGAAAAATAGCATGATCAAATTTCTTCTTCGCATTATGCCAATTAGCCCTATGACAAAGACCAGACTTGCAAGGATGAGGTAGTGAGTAAGCCCTATCATAGCATCTCCTCTAGCGTATTTTGAGTATTTAGGTCTTTATGTATCAAGATAATGCCAGCAACCATTGCCACGAGAAGCATTACAGCACACATCTCAAAAGCGATTAAATACTTGCTAAAAAGCAAAATTCCAATAGCCTCGATATTGCCAAGCTCGCTAGCAATGGGACTTAATCCATCAAATTTTGCACCATAAATAGGAGCTAAAAATATAAATATCAAAAGAAGCGCTATAAAGCTACTTAAAAGATAGATAGTGATCTTTGCTTTTTTGCTACTTTTTGGCTCACACTCTTTACTGCTATCAAAAAACATCATCGCAAATGCGTATAAAACGACCACAGCGCCTGTGTATACGATGATCTGCACTACGCCTAGAAATTCCGCTCCAAGTAAGAAAAATATAGCCGAGATAAAGACCATGCCAGCAGCTAGTGCAGATACTGCATTTAGTGCGTTTTTACAAAATACGCTAAAAGAAAAACTAACTAAAACCAAGGCGCTAAAAAGATAAAATGCAAAGCTCTCATACATCTTTTGCCCTTTTAAAATTTATACTACTCATCACTTTTTGTCTCATTTTCATTTTCGCCTATAAATGCATTTGGTGTCTTTTTGATTAAGCTATCAGAATTTTTAGGAAGTGCTCCGTATCCTTCAAACTCACTTTGATCTTTTAAAAATTTATCCTTTGTCAAAAATTCATCTTTTGTGCCAAATATAATCCTGCTCTCGCTTGCGACTTCGTACTCTTGTCCGCAAACTATCGCAAGCTCAGGACAAACATCAGCGCAAAATCCACAATACACGCATCTACTTAAATTTATTGAGTAGCTTGCGACCTTTTTGCGGCCATCTTCACCAAGTGAAGTCTTCATCGAAATACAGTTGCTAACGCAAATTTTCTCACATAGCCCGCACCCAATGCAACGTTCATTTTCACTTTCAACAAATTTTAAAAGCTTGTGAATACCCCTATATCTAGCATTTAGCTCCATCTTTTGCATAGGGTATTTTAAAGTATGCGACTTGCTAAAGAGCATCTGCTTTATCGTGACTTTTAGTCCGATCAAAAGATCAGGCTTAAATGTGGCAGCGATGAAGTGCTTAAATTTATCAAACGCGCTCTTTGGCTTTAACTTTTCATCTATTAAAATATATTTTTTCTCATTCATTTTTCGCCTTAGATTAGTAGCATAAAGCCAGTGATTACGATATTTAAAATTCCAAGCGGAAGCAAAATTTTCCAGCAAAATGTACTTAACTGATCAACTCTTAAATGTGCCCATGAAGCCCTTACCCAAATAAAAAAGAAAAAGACAATGCTTGATTTTAAGATGATCATCAAAGCACCTGGGATAAATAAAAATTCGTTAAATCCACCTAAAAATAAAATCGTAATGATGATGCTAGCGGCGATCATATTTGTGTACTCGCCGATGAAAAACATCGCCCATCTCATGCCGCTATACTCGGTGCCATAGCCTGCTACTATCTCTGTTTCGTTTTCTGTTAAGCAAAATGGCGTTCTGTTGCACTCCACGAAGCTTGCTATTAAAAAGAGTAAAAAGGCAAGGGGCTGCTTGAATATAAGCCAGCCAAAAATTCCTTTTTGATAGTTGTTTATATCCACAAGTGAGAGTGAGCTAGTTACCATTACGACGCTTAAAAGAGCCATGCCAGCGACTATTTCGAAACTAAGAAGTGAGACTACTGCGCGAGCTGCACTAATTAATGCAAATTTATTATAGCTTGCAAGACCTGCTGCAAGTGGAGAAAAGACGCAAACTGAAGCAACACCAGCGATGTATAAAATACCAACATTTATATCTGAGAGAATCGGACGTAATGTATGTCCAAAAATTTCAAACTCAGGCAAAAACGGCACAGGTGCAAGCGCTGCAAAGGCGGCAATGGCTGATATTAGTGGAGCTATTAAAAAGATAAATTTATTCGTATTTGCTGGTACGATGTCCTCTTTTGTAAAGAGTTTTATCATGTCAGCTACTATCTGTAAAATTCCAGCAGGTCCCACCATATCAGGTCCTACGCGGCGCTGCATGTAGGCTAGTACCTTTCTCTCAGCATAAGTTGCTAGTCCTGCAAGGCTTGCCATGACGGCTAAGATGACCACGGCTTTAACGATAGTGCTTAGCACAAAAAATAGTGTTTCACTCATCTTTTGCCTTTATGATTTTAACTGGGGCGTAGCTTTTGCCATTAAATATAACCCCTACATCAAGCTTATCGTCATAATCGCCTAAATACGCAGCGACTCCGCCAAGCTCGCTATCAAGCTCCACGCAAATGGCAAGCTTATGCTCATCTTTTTCTAAAATAATTGCTTCATTTTGTGAAATTTCAAATTTAGCCATAAATTCGCTACTTGCATAAAGCTTCGCTCTTTTAGCTGTTTGCGTGGCATAGTTTGCAAAAAATGATGGCAAATTTATAGGATTTGCAAGGCTAACTAGAGCTTCGCCATCTTTTAAATTTGGCTCATTTTTTTCTTTAAAAAGTGACTCTATGTCCTCTTTTGGCGTGAAATTTGAAATTTCAAGCTTATAGCCTCTGTGGCTTGTGCTGTCATTTGCGTAAAAATTTTCTAAATCATCAAATTTAATGCCTTTGTAACCCTTTTCTTTTGGTAAATTTGGCGTGTAATCAATCGTATCTTTAGCCATTGCCATTAGTCCAAGTGTATTTGCGATATCGTTTAGAAAATAACCTTTGTGCGGTATCGCCACATTTGTTGGCACTAAGGCGTTATTTATGCTTGTAAATGTGCCTTCTTGCTGATTTAGTGCGCTAGTATCGATGTCGCCTTCAAAAATGCTAAATTTATAATCGCCATTTTCGTTATAGCCAAGCGTCTTGCCAGGCTTTTTTTCGCTTGTAAGAGTGCAAATTTTAGCAACGCCAAGTGAGTTTGTGCGTGGTGGTATTAGCATCACACGAAATGGCGTAGCTCTTACGATCACTCCAGTAAGTGCGGCTAGTAAATTCGCATTTTCATCCGTGTAAAAATCGCTTCCTAAAATGAGCGTAAATTTGCTTTTGCCCTCACTTAAAGCCTGTATATCTAAGCCAAAATTTTCATCAAAATTTGTCAGTTTTGATGTAAGCGCGATAGGTAAATTTTCACCCCAGTTTTTAAGTATAAAAAGTAAAATTTGCTCTAACTCTCCAGCTTCATGCGTTACATAGATAAAATTTTTAGAATATTTTTTAACGATCTCATCAGCTATGTGATGAAAGTAAATTCCAGCTGCTTTATTCATTTTTAAAGCGTTATTTAACTTAAAGCTTGTCACTGGGCTTTCGTGTCTTAAGAAACTACCAGCAGTGATGATAAAATCGCTTTTTTTAATATCTTCATAGTCTGCATTATATGAGCTAAGCCCGCTAAATTCGCTAAATTTATTTAAAAATTTTTGATAATTTAGCGCCTCATTATTTATTAAATTTAGATCAAATTTCTCTCTTAAACGCTCTAAAATAAGGGCCTCTTCGTTCGTGATGAAGCTATTAAATTTTATATTTTTGATTGCGCCATTTTTAATATTTAAAACAATCTCTTCAAATTTCTCTTCATTCTTACAGGCAAGCTCGTTGTGAAAGTCATAGCCAAACCTAGCTGCTCCACTTATTTCGCCAAATGTAAAATCATTGCTGACGCGGTAAATTTGCTTACTTCTATCGCTAGTGCTCTTTTCTTTTACGTCATAGTAAATTAGCTCGCAATCGCTTTGATGTGGATTTGCTGCTGGGATAGGGTTTAGCTCCCAGATATTTGTGCTATATTGAAAATGCGAACTAATAAGCGCTCCAGTAGGGCAAACGCTGATACACTCGCCACAAAATGAGCAGTCAAGACTCTCGCCCACGCTTGGACCTATTAGGCTTTTTTGCATCTTACTAAAAACTGCGTAGGCATCTTTTGGCATACTCTCTTTTAGCTCTTTTGGCACTTCAACGCCCCTTGGTACGGTCTTTAGCGCACTCTCGCCGATCCTATCTTTACAAACAGTGACACATCTTTCGCAGACTATGCAAAGAGCTGGATCGTAGTTGATTAGCCCCCATTTTTTATGCGGTTTGTGTGTGTCAGTAATGGCAAAGCTTTGCTCTTTTACATTTAGATGCGCCGTTAAATTTTGCAATTCACATTCGCCACTTTTGTCACAAACGCCACATTGAATCGGATGATTTACGCAATAAGTCTGCATGATTGCATTTCGCTCGGCAGCGATTTCTGGCGTGTTTGTATAAATTTGCATATCCTCTTTTGCTTTGGCATTGCAGCTATAAACTACTTTGCCGTTTGCCTCGACCATGCAAAGCCTACAAGCAAGAGTTGGCGAGCAGCCGCTAAGATAGCAAAGAGCTGGGATATAAATTCCATTTGCTCTTGCGATATTTAGGATACTCTCGCCTTCATCTGCTTCTAAAATTTGATCATTTATGCTTATTTTCATTTACTAACTACTACTTGTTTAAATGCGTATCCATCAAACTCTTTTGCGCCAAATATCGCAACTGTGCCTTTTAGCGAATGGTCTAGTTTAAATTTTGCCGTCACGCTAAAATCTTTTGCTTTAAGCTCTAGCATATCGCCATCCTTTGCCTTTGCTACGATGCCAAATTGCACGCCGCCCACGATCTCATCGCTTGCGTTTTTGTTTAGATAAACGACCGCTCCGTCAAAATTTTCAAGCTCTTTTAGCTCGTCTATTTTGTGATAATCGTTAAATTCTTTCCTGCAACCACCAGCCAAAACGACATTTTTGCCTAAAATTTCAAGTAGCCAAAAGATCGCATCTTTATCTGGATGAGTAAAAAATGAATCATCAATAACGATGTTTTTAACGTCCTTTATCCACTCGCCTAGCTCTTCAAATTCCTCTTCACCAACATTGCACTCGCCACTTATCAGCCCATCATCAAGCTCGCTAAAAAACTCATCGCAAGATAAATTTGCGTATTTGCAAAGAAGAGCTAAGACGTAGCTTATTGAGCCTATTTCACAGCGGATTAAATTTTCGCCGCCAAGCTCGCTATCTTCGATGCAAGAGATGTACTTAAACTCGTGCTCTTTTATCTTTTTTGCTAAATTTTTATCGCTCAAGCTTAGTAAATTTGCGATGCTTAAGCTTTTGCCTGCTATTAAATCATTAAATTTCATATCTTGCCCTTTTTTATAGTTAATACCCAATCAACTTGGTTAAATTTAAGCGAGTTCATCACTTCGCAGTTTAGATTATAGGCTAAATTTACAGCCTTTGTCACACCACTAAAATCGCCTATCTCAAATAAAAATATAATCACTTCGCCAGCCTCGCCAGCCTTTATCTGCTGTCCAAGAGCGCTCAAAAACTCACTCTTTAAGTGCCTAAGATCGACCCTTCTCATCTATCGACCTCGCCTAAGATGATATTTGTGCTACCAATTATCGTAGCGACGTCAGCAACGTACTGGCCTATCAATAAATCTTCATAAATAGCGCAGTGCCAAAAGCTTGGCGTGCGAATTTTTAGGCGGTACGGGCTTGCGCTGCCGTCTGAGTTTATATAAATTCCAAGCTCGCCCTTTGGTGACTCACTAGCGAAGTAAATTTCGCCCTTTGGGGGCTTTAGCCCCTGAGTTATCAGCACAAAATGCTGCATTAATGAGTAGTTTTGGCTCATTATCTGCTCTTTTGAGGCGCTCACATACTCTGGCGCGTCGGCGATGATAGCGGGGCTACTTGTCTGATACTTGCTAACGCACTGCTTTAAAATTTTCACGCACTCGCGCATCTCTTTCATATAAAGTAGATATCTCGCGTAGCAGTCGCCCTTTGTTGCGTAAGGCACGTCAAATTCTAGCTCGTCGTAGATGAGATATGGCTCTTCTTTTCTGATGTCGCGCGCGATGCCACTTGCTCTTAGCATTACGCCAGAGCAGCCGCTACTAAGGGCTAGCTCTTTGCTAACTACGCCCACATCTATTAGCCTTGCTTGCCAAATTCTATTTTCACTTAGCAGATCTTCATAAAGCGTGATGTCGCTTGGAAATTTCTCGCAAAATTTAAGCAGCTCCTCGCACCAGCCATCAGGTAGATCAAGCGGAACGCCACCGATCCTTATGGAGCTATGAGTTAGCCTTGCGCCGCAGTATTTTTCTATGAGATCAAGGACATATTCGCGCTCTCTAAATGCGTATAAAAAGACGCTCATTGCCCCCACGTCAAGGGCATGCGTGGCTAAAAATAAAAGGTGCGAGCTGATGCGGTTTAGCTCTAATAGCATAACTCGGATGATCTGCGCACGGCGAGGCACTTCTATGGCGCAAAGCTTCTCCACAGCCGCGCAAAATGCGTAGTTATTCGCACTTGATGCGATGTAATCCACCCTGTCAGTCACTGGGATAAACTCCTGATAGGTCATATTTTCAGCCATTTTTTCAACGCCTCGGTGCATGAAGCCAACCTCTGGTAAGGCTTTTACGACCTTTTCGCCGTCAAGCTCAAGCACAAGCTTTAACTGACCATGTGCACTTGGGTGTTGTGGGCCAAAATTTAGTATCATCTTGCCGTCATTTTGCTCAAATTCTAAATTTTCAAAAAATGGTTTTAAGCGGTTTGGTGACTGACTCAAGGTCGTTCCTTTACTATCTGACTCTGACTAAATTTAGCCTTTTTGACAAATTTTACGCCGCCATCTTCTTGATACTCGTACTCTTCGCTAAACACCCTTGAAAATCCAAAGGTATCTTTCTCTTCAATATAGGCTGGATCGCGGTTCTCTTCGCCGATTTGCTCTCTAAACTCGCTTCCAAAAATTTTATCCACCTCGTACCATTTGGCAGCCTCGTCGCCAGTTAGCGGGTAGCTCTTTAAAAGTGGATGTGAGTGCCAGTCATCAGGCATGATGAGGCGCTTTAAATTTGGATGATCTTTGATTAAAACACCGCTTAGATCATACATCTCGCGCTCCGCCCAGTTTGCGCTTTTATAAAGCTCGCAGACGCTTTTTAGCATTTCGTCCTTTTTGACAAAGCACTTTACTCGCGTGCGCCTATTTTTGCTAACACTTAAAAGCTGATAAAAAACCTCATATCCATCTTTTTGATTTATGAAATCAAGCGCTGCGAGCTCGCTAAGTTGTTCATAGCCAAAGCTTTTTAGTGTCTCAAGAGCTTTAAAATTTTCACTAGAATTTATATAAAGTACAAGCTGATCAAACTCTATATAGCTAGATAAAATTTCTACTCCATTTTGCTCTAAGATGGCTAGCTCTTCATCAAATTTAGAACCACTTGCTACTTCTTTTGGCATCTGCTTGGCGATATAAAATTTCTCGCTATAGTACTGCTTTTTTTGTAGGTCTTTTTTTGGCTTATACTCTCTCATATGTCTAGCTTTCTTGGCTTTTGCGCCCTAAATGCACTTTGTTTTCTTATCTTTTTTTGAAGCATCATAAGTGCATATTGAAGCGTTTCTGGGCGCGGGGCACAGCCTGGAATGTAGATATCGACGGGGATTATGCGATCTACACCTTGAACGGTTGAATAGGTGTTAAACATGCCACCAGTATTTGCGCAGCTACCCATCGAGATGACCCACTTTGGCTCAGGCATTTGATCATAAAGGCGCCTTGTAAATTCAGCGTGTTTTTTAGTTAGTGTGCCAGCTATGATCATCACCTCTGAGTGTCTTGGACTGGCGCGAAAAATGGTGCCAAATCTATCAAAGTCATACCTACTAGCTCCGCTTGCCATCATCTCGATCGCACAGCAGGCAAGTCCATAACTAAGAGCCCAAAGCGAGTTGCTTCTACCCCACTGAACTAGCTTGTCAACCGTTGTTAAAACGACTGGCAAGCCACCATTTGCAGCGTAATTTATCTGATGCTTTGCCATTTAAAGACTCCTTTTTGCCAAGCATAAGCAAAGCCGATAAGTAAAATCGCCACAAAAAGCAACATTTCGATTAGTCCAAAAATTCCAAGTAGCCTAAAATCCACCGCCCACGGATACATAAAAATGACTTCAACATCAAACAAAATAAATAAAATTCCATAAAAAAAGTAGTGGATATTTATCTTATTTGGCTGTTTTACGGTGGTTGGACCACACTCATAAAAGCCAAGTTTTAGACGCTGGGTATTGCGGTTGGCTAGTTTTTTGCTTATTTTTGAAGATAAGAATGTTATTAAACAAAATGAACAAGTCGCTAGTAAAAGTATGATAAATGCACCAAAATAGGTACTTTCAAGCTCTGAATGTGACATACTTTGCCTTTTTTAATTTTTAAGATTCTACTAAATTTAAATTTATTTGAGCTTGAAACGGCTTAAGAGTAGGGTGAGTATTGTGCTTTTGTGTAAAAATTACTCCTATTTTATCTTCTCAACTGCATCTTTTGCAGCACTTATTCGCTCGCTCTCGTCTAGCTCACGCACAAAGCCATCTTTAACTAAAATGATCCTAGTTGCTACATCAAAATAGCTATCATCGTGACTAACAGCGATTATGCTGATGCCTTTACTTTGTAAAAATGGCAAAATTTCTTTGTAAAATTTACGCTTAAATAGCGGATCTTGGTCGGCCGCCCATTCATCTAGGATAAGGATAGAGCGGTGCTCTAAAATAGCTATTAAAAGACTTAGGCGTTTTCGCTGACCGGTTGAGAGTTGCGTGGTACTAAGCTTATTATCTATGACACTTACTTTTTTATCGATCTCAAGTAAGGCTAAAAGCTCGTCTATTTCGCTTTGGCTAGCAAAGCCATTATGAGAGAGCGTTTGTGAAAATAGATAAAAATCAGCAAAAATAGCGCTAATCTTTGCTTGATAGCTTTGTAAATTTGCTTCATCTATCTTTGTGCTATCAAGGTAAATTTCGCCACTACTTGGACGCATTAGTCCACAAAGTAAATTTATAAGTGTACTTTTACCACTACCATTTTTACCGATGATAAATGTTATCTCACCGCGTTTGATCTCTAAATTTACATCTTTTAGGCTAAATTTGCCGTGAGTGTAGTTGAAATTTATATCTTTTAGTTTTATGTTTTTCCACTCGCCATTTAGACTATCATCAAATTTAAAGCTTTCCTTAAATTTATTTAAATTTAAGCTCATGATCTTTTCTAAACTCACTTTTGCGCTAAGTGCAGCCGGTATGGAGCCAACCATACTCATAAACGAGCCTCTTAAAAATAGTATCGTTAGGCTGATGCTTAGTGCTGTTTGCAGGCTCGCCCAGTCAAATGCCACGCACAAAAATACACAAAGACCAACTGAGCCAAGAAGCATAATATTTGTGAAATTATCACTTAATGCGTGATAAATATCAGCTTTTACCATATTTTGACGTTTTTTATCGCCTGTAAAATTTAACTCATCAAAGCAGACACTTGCCCTTGCTCTATTTAAACTAAGCTCTCTATGCCCCTCTACGATATCGTCGTAGTGCTTTTGCAATGCGTCATCTTGAACTCTAGAATGCTTAAAATAAAGATGAATTTTTTTCATAAAAAGTGTATTTATAAAAAGAGTCGCACCGATCCAAATGGACAAAAAGATAAAAATTTTTGGAGCGATTACACAAAGATAGATGCTAGCGCAGACGATAAAAACTAGACTTTGTATAAAGCCAGTAGCGCTCATAAAAGCAAATGTGATCGTTTTTATGTCATTGTTTAGGCTAGCTATGATCTTTGCCTTGCCGATCTCATTTATCACGCTATTTGGCGTATCTAAAATTTGCTTTATGCTTTGATATCTAAGCTCGTAGATAAATTTATGCCCAAAATTTGTAAGCGATATATTTGCGGCGATGGCGCTTACAAAAAACAAGAGCAAAACCACTATAAATTTAACTGCTATAAAGGTGTCAAATTCTTTTAAATTTACAAGCTCATTATTTATAAATGAGAGGGTCCAAACACCAAGTCCGCTAAATACGAGTGTTAATAATACTATTTTAGAAATTTGGTAGATATTTTTTTTGATTAAATTTGCAAGCATTATATCGCAGCTCGTGGCTGAATGATATTTGGCTCATACTTTTGTTCAGTATTTTCGCTCATTATACGAAGTACCTTGCTTCGTTTTATCTTAGCGTCATCTTTAAATATCGCACGCACTTTGTCCATGCCAGCATAAAAATCACGCATAAGCACGATGCAGATATATTTGCCAAAAAATGTCGGCTTAATAATGCCATTTTCTTCATATATTGCATTTACAAGCTTAAGTAAGCTAAGCTCCATAAATAAGGCTTTGTTGATGTTTGTGTTATTTTCATCGTTATATCTTTTAATATCAACTCCGCCATCAAAAAGCCTTGTTAAAAATGTGTATTTAAGTCTCTCTTTCTCGCTAAAACCACATTTTGCGATGACTGGACTTTGCCTATTTTTTATCCTTTTGCCGTATTCAAGTAGATTAAATGCGTTTATTACAAGCTCACCGTTAAGAAAGCTAAATGCTCCGCTACCAACGCCAAGATACTCTAAATTTGAGCCAACATATTCGTCGCGAAGGTCGGCACTTTTTTCATTTGAAAACGCCCAGGCGTTGCTTTGTTTGTAGTTACTTTTGCTAAATTCTTCAGTGATTATCTCATAAAATTCACGCTCGTTATCTACGTTTGAAACACCAAGCGAGCGAGCTATATTCTCTCTTGTTAGCTCTGATTTCATAAGTGGATAGAAGGTGATCTGCTGCGGATAGATCGATTTTGCAGTATTTATGTCGTTTATGAGCTGCTCTTTTGTTTGATTTGGCAGGTTAAAAATAAGATCCAGGCTAATGACTGGAATTTTGCCAAGAGCGAGCTCAAGTTTTCTTTTTATCTCCTTGGCTGAGCCAAATTTTTCATATCTGCCAACTCTCTTTAACGTTTCATCATCAAAGCTTTGTACGCCAACACTTAAGCGATCAATTAATCCATCAAATCTGGCTAAACTCTCGGGTGAAATGTGATTTGGATCGCTTTCTGCTGAAATTTCATCTATACTAAAAAGATCTTTTGCAAGCTTAAGTGTTTTCTCAAGCTCAGGCTCATTTATAAGCGTCGTACCACCGCCAACATAAAGTGAATCAAAGTCAAATCCAGCCTCTTTAACCTGCCTCATCTCTTCACGTAAATTTTCAAAGTAAATTTTCGCAAGCTCTTGCTCATAGTGGTACTTATGAAACGAGCAATACGGGCAAAATGTGTGACAAAATGGTACATGTGCGTAGAGCATATACTTTTTGTCTTTTTTGGGAGTTTTGGTGTAGGTTGTGGTTAAAATGTCTATATTAAATTCATTATATAGTGATCTTTGAATAGAATTATGAGCGTAATTTACGGCAAAATTTTCGACAATATTTTTAAAGATCATAACTAATCGCCTTAAATAAGTTTGGTTTTAAATTGATGTGTTAGGATAGCTAACTTTTAATAAATTTAGCCTTGTGTTAAAGAAATTTTTAGGTAAGGCCAGCAAATTTGACTAAAAATTTTTAAAATTTAAAACCTTCAAATTTCACATATACACCAAAATTTAGCCCTAAAGCTTAAGGATTTTACTCCTTGGCTCTTGAGATGATCTTGCTTGAGTCAAGCTCAAATTTACCTTTCTTATTTCTCTCTTGAGATAATTTTACTTGCGTCAAGTTCAAATCTTATTGTCTCATTTTTTTCACAACCTATTGCTTCTAAATAATAAAACTTTCCTAGTGTTGATAGGGCTTTGATATTGTGAAGTTTTATAACTCCGCCTGTCTCGTTTTCATCATAATAAGTTTTACTATCATCACAACATTTGCCATTTTTGAAAATTTTTTCTGGTAAAGCTCCTGCTACACTTTTTTCAATAGATAAATATTTATATTCAATGTTTGTCATCCCGAGCCAATGCAAAATTGCACCTGAGGATAACAAATATAAAATTACTAGTACTACAGTTGACACGGTCACTAAGAGTAGTTTGTAATCATTTTGTTTATAAAAATATTCCAAACCTTTAAAATATGACAGTGTCATAATAGAGAATCCAAGCATTGTAGAATAAAACCATATATCAAGATTAGTCCATTCTATTTCAAAAGAGTAATTTATTATAAAAAATAAAATAAATAAAATAAATAAAATAGATATAGTAAATATAGTAGGTACAATATATCTAATAACTTTTGTAATAAGTCTATCAATTTTATCAGTGTTGTTTTTATCATCTTCTATAATAGTTTTATTAAGTATAGTGTATGCAAAACATACAACTAATTTATCATTATTGATTTTTTTATCCACTAAAATAACTAAAAACAAGTAGATGATAGAACCACCTAAAGAATAAACCATAATATTAAATGGCATTTTATTCGTATTGATGTAATTAAATGCCGCTGTAAGAACTAATATGAAAAGGGGAAGTAAGGAAAGCCCAAAACAAAACATCCAAGTTTTTGTTTTTTTATTTTTATAGTAGCCTGGATAAAATAGACATGGCAATATAATAAAGAGTGAAATAATAGTCAATATAAAAAAGAGCAATACACCAACGTATGCTACATCTGACCCGCCCAAGTCAGGAAAATATCTTAACTCAAACCCAAAATATACAAAATAACAGATCATGCCAACCACGCTAATACCAGATAGTATCAATGGGTGTAATCTTAAAAGGTTTTTTAAGACTTTATGTAAAAAATCTTTTTCCTCTTTTCTTTCTTCACTCATATTTTTTGACTCCATAAATTTCTTTTTAAGCCTTCTTCCGATACAAAGTAACTTTTTAAAATCACATGAGCTTTTTGTATTAGATCCTTTTTTACCATCCTTGCCCATATTATTTTCAGCTTTGTTACTATTTATGGAATTTGTTTTATTTCTTGGTATTCGCTTATTTTTTTGTTTCATAAGATCCTTTCATCTAAAATGTCTTGATAACTCAAATTTTGTTCCTAAATTTAATTTACAAATTTTGTTATTTAAGCACCTTTGCGATTTCGCTCCAGCCCAAATTCTCAGCAAATTCAGCTGCCGTTTTGCCGCTTTTTGTGCGGGCATTTTTATTAGCGCCATTTTCTAGCAAGAGATTTACAAGATTTAAATTTCCAGCGATCGCCTCGTGGTGAAGCTGTGTATAGCCAAATTCATCAGCGTCCGTGACCATATTTGGGTGCTCTTTTATATATTGCTTTACTTGCTCATACGTATTTTTGCTCATTGGATGCTCTATCAAATTTTCAGGGTGCTCTTTTTGCTCGTAAACTACCAAGATATCGTTAAAATCCCTAAAATCAAGCCCCCACTCTTTATCGTGCTCTTTTAGCTCTTTCTTTTGCATGCGTGAGCGCATCGCCTGCACGCTAAATCCGCCGTATGCGCGTCCATCTATCGAAAAGAGCCAGTCACTCATCTCGTCTATCTTTGCGCTTATTTGATCGCCTAATTTCACGTTTTGCACTGCATCAGGCTCATTTATGAGCGTGCCATATATCGTTTCGCCGTCAAATTCCACATCGTCTATCCACATGTGTTCTCCGACTTCTTCGCCATTTACGATATCTAAAAAGCAAATTTTTACCATTGCATAGTCAAGCATAGGTACGATCCTGCGGCGCTCCCAGTAAACCTCACGCCAAAAATATCTAAAGCTCTCTCTGGCCTGCTCAAACGCACGCTGCATATAGTCTTCGTCGCTACTTACAAAATAGATTGGCATTTGCTTGCCAAGATCGATTTGTTTGCCGAGAATTTTCTTAAAAAAGCTCATTTTTTGTCCTTAGTGAAATAAATTTAATTGTAAATTTGCAAAAAACTGCCAAATTTAGGCTAAATAGCTAAATTTTAAATGAAAAATCTAGTGGCTATTTCGCAAAATTAGGCGAGGCGATTTAAATTTTTGTGACGGGAGTTACCGAGCCGGTAATGACCGAGTAAAAATTTAAATCAACGACGCATAATAAAGCGAAAAAGTGCGTTATTTTAGGTTTTTGAAACTTATCGGAAGCTCTAAATTTAACCCCCGCACCAGCTTTATACACTCCTGCAGATCATCTATGCTTTTGCTTGTCACTCTGATCTCTTCACCCCTGATCTGCGCGCTCACCTTGATCTTTGAGTCTTTGATAGCTTTTGTGATCTTTTTTGAGTTTTCACCGTCAAGCGTATCGTTTAGTTTTAGCGTCGCTTTTAAATTTCCACCACTCGCTGGCTCTCTTTTTGTCTCTGTGATCGCTACTGGTGGGATATTGCGCTTGATGAGTTTTGAGATCACGATGTCTTTTAGCGCGTCGATCTTGTTGTCGCTTGAGCTAAGAAGCGTGATAAATTTTTCTTTTTCGTTTAGCTCGACTTCAGCTGCAAGCCCTTTAAAATCATATCTTGCTGCGATCTCTTTTTTTGCCGTCTCAAGAGCGTTTTTAACCTCCATCATATCGACCTCAGCACTTATATCAAAGCTATGTTCGGTTGCCATTTTTATCCTTTCAAAATTTATTTAAATAGCCCTTTGATCTTCTCAAAAATCGACTTTTTGTCAGTCTCTTCTTGCTCTACTGCCTCGCTAATCTGCTGCATCGCAGTTTGTGCGTAGATGATAGCTCCATTTGGATCGCAGTTAAAGAGATTTGAATATGAGCTTGATTTGTTTAGATCAAGTGGATTTGGCTCCACGACCTCAGTGGCCTCGAGCAGGCCTATTTCTAGCTCGCATGCATAGTTTAGCGCATCTAAAAATGCAGGTAAATTTTGAGCGTAAAAGCCATCAATCGCCTCTTTTATCTCGCCATCTGCTTCATAGTCAGCCTTTAGTTTAGCTACGTTTTTAGCGTTTACATAAGCTCCACAACAGTAGTTTTCGGTGATCTCATTATAAATTTCGCCACTAAATTTATCCAAAAACTCACTTGGTAAAATTTCTCGCCAGTTGCTGACGTAGTTTTTAAATTTCTCATTTTGCCGCGCCAAAGAGCTTAGCGATGTGCCACGAGTGTAGAAATACTTTCTAAAAAATCCTTGCGTGACGGCGATACAAAAGCCGTGAGTTTTGTTAAAAATTTCATCGTCTTTATACTGCAACGCAGCACTTAGCGTATCTTTGTACTTTTGGGCGTAAAATTCCTCTACGCCAGCCTTGCTAGCAAGTGCTAAAACCTCGTCAAATTTACCGGCCTTTGTAAGCTCAAGTGCCTCAAAATACCACTTTGAAATTTCATTTTCGCTAATGGCGTGATAGCTTATATCATAGCCCATTATCTGCTCTCATTGATGAAATTTTCGATGTTTGCGACGATCTTTGCGATGAGCGTCTTTCTAGCCTCCAGGCTGCCCCACGCTACGTGCGGCGTGATGAGCAGATTTGCTCTATTTTTTACCTTTAAAAATGGGCTATTTTTGCTCATTGGCTCGCTCTCCAAAACGTCCGTACCAAAGCGTAAATTTCTCTCATCTATCGCGCTTGCCATCGCAGCTTCATCTACTATGCCACCACGTCCTAAATTTAGCACTATCGCATCATCTTTTAGCAAATTTATCTCGTTTGCGCCCAGTAAATTTCTAGTCTTTTCATTTAGCGGTGCGTGGATGCTGATGATGTCGCTACTTCTTAGTAGCTCGTCTAAGCTTTTTTGCTTAAATTCACTGTTTTTATTTGCTCCGCTTGTCGAGTAGTAGCTCACGTTTGCGCCAAATGCACGCGCCACTGCCGCCACGCCACGTCCTATCTCGCCAAGTCCGATGATGCCAAATTCTTTGCCAGCGATCTCGCTGATATCCGCGCCAAGATAGGTGAAAATTTCACTCTTCACCCACTCTCCGCTTTTTACGTAGTGATCATAAAATTTGATGCGATTTGTTAGCTCAAAAAGCATGGCAAATGTGTGCTGCACAACGCTTGCGGTTGAGTAGCCAGCGACGTTTTTAACAGCTATATTTTTAACTTTTGCATACTCTAGATCGACATTATTCATGCCAGTTGCGCTTATACAAATGAGCTTTAAATTTGTCGCCTCCATCACGGCTTTGTCGATGATGACCTTGTTTGTGATGACCACATCAACGCCCTTTAGACGAGGCATGATCTCTTCGATTTTTGTTTTTTGATAGCTGGTAAACTCGCCAAATTTCTTAAAAACACTAAGATCTACGTTTTCTCCCAGCGTTGCCGCGTCTAAACAAACGATCTTCATCTTTAGTCCTTAATGAAATGTCCTACAAATTTAGAGTAATTATCTAAAATTTTGCCGCCCTTTCTATATCCAAGCGCACACGCCTCATAAGCGTAAAACACGCCTGCTTGGTAGTTATCGCCTCTCTCATCTTGGTTAAACTCGTAAAATTCTTGATAGATGGCTTTGTTTGAGTCGTATTCGCCGTCATTACTTGCTATTTGTGCGCCGTTTTCATCGTGTATCGAGACGTTTGCACCCTCTCTACCAAAGAGTGGTTTTTTCACATATTTTTTGCCTTTTAGTGGCTCATTTGAGGTCTCAAGCAAGAGTGGGTGATTAGGATATAGATCCCAAAGAATTTTTAAAATTCCCTTACTTTGGAAAAGTAGCGTGTAGGCTGGGTTTATGATGATGGCTTTTTGGTTTTTGATGATATTTGAAAGTATGAGTGCTAGCTCGCCCTCATCGATCGCTATGCTCTCCCAAGGAACGAGTTTAAACCAATACTCGAAATTTTCATCATTTTTAAAAATGCCCTCGTTATCGTTAAAAACGACCTCATCAACGTAAGCAAAGTCGGTTTTAAAGCCGGCTTCTTTTGCGATGTATTGTAGTAATTTTACGGTTTGCTCGTCCTCGATACTGCCAGCGATAGAGCTAAAGAGTATCCCCCAGCCCTCGTAAACATCCTCGAAATTTACATTATCGTCGCCAAGAGTAATTAGACGCTTGAAATTTTGTTTTAAAGCTTCGTAAAGGTTATTAAATTGCTCTGCTTCATCCATGTGATTTAGCTTTAGCATCGCCCACTGAATGATCGCCGTCTCAAAAACTGCCGTTGGCGTATCAGCGTTAAATTCGATCAGTTTTATCGGCTTGCCATCAAGCCCACCAGCAAGATCAAATCTGCCATAAAGGTGCCAGTGAACGTCATTTTCCCAGCTTTTTTTTATACTATCAACGAGATTAAACGGTATGCCTATCTCGTGAAAAAGGTTGTTGTCAATGACGTGCTGAGCGGCATTTACATACATATCATATAACTCGTTTGCTGCTTCATAATAAGCATCTGCCTCGCTTGCTTTCACCTGTACGATCTCATCTGCGATATATGAGCTGTTATCGTTATCTGTATGCCACGCAAAGCCGATTTTCTCCATAAATTCGTTATTTAATGGCGTAATTTTTCTTAAATTTATCATTTTTTAGCCTCCAAAGCTTGATGAGCTAGAGCTTGATTTTGAGCCACCACCGAAAAATCCACTCTTGCCACCACTACTTCTTGCGGCAGAATTTGCCGCTTTTTGCTTATTAAAGCTATCAACGCTTCTTGTGTATGCGCTTGGATTTTTGTAAGAATTTTGACGAGTAGCTTGGAAATTTTGATTTCCAAAAAGCTTGCTACCTATCCAGCTACCAAGTATCGCACCAGCAGCAGAGGCAAGTATCGTCTCACCAAGGCTTAGACCGCCGCTACTTAGCTGTGCGTCGCTCGTTTTTGTTAAATTTGAAGTGCCATTGTCAATATTTGCATTTGCTTGAGCTAGGAGCTTATCGATCTCGTCTTTGCTTAGCACACGCTCAGTACCGTTTATGTCTTTTAGTACAACTCTAGTTTCAGTACTTGGATACTCTTCTAAAATTTTATAAACTCCAGGCGCGCTCTCTTCGATGATGACAAAGGCACCATTTTTTTGTGCAACCTCATTTAGTGCGTTTTCATCACCGCCATTGTCACTGCCGCAACCAGCAAGACCTGCCATAACGATCGCACCAAATCCGCCCACCGCAGCATAAGTAGCTATTTTTTTAATGTGTTTCATATCTCTCCTATCAACTCTTTTAAATTTTTATGTTTTCTAACAAGTATCACGCCTCTTTTAAATTTTATAAATTTGGAGTGGTGTATGTTTTTTATTATCTTTTCACTGACCTTTTTTGTAGCTTTTGGCTTTAAATTTAGCTCCTTTAAGTACTCGCTTAAATTTATCCATTTTGATTCATTTTCTATTTCGGCCTCTATCGCTTCATTATTTGGTATATCGTCGTTTTTTTGTGCTAAAAGTGGCCTTTGCATAGCATTTAGAAACTGCATGAGCTTTTCATCTCTATCTTTATAAATTTGCAAAATTTCATTTTTTCGCTCGATTAGCATCTGCTCTTTTTCTTTAAAAAGCCTATCTTTATCGGCTTGCAAGTTTAAATTTAAGCTCTTTAGCTCGCTTAACTCATTTAGCAAATAATTTACAAACTCATCATTTTGGGATTTGGTTTTTATACTTTTTGGAGCGGATTTTGTGGCCTTTTCGCTACTTGGTTTTTCATCAAGGATGACAAATTTTGTGCCATTTTCAATGACTGTATTTATCGAACCACGGCGGATTCTATTATAGACTGCTTCTTTTGTTATGCCTAAAATTTCTGCAGCTTCGTTTATAGCTAGCTTTTGCATCGAATTTCCGTTTAAAATAAAATAAAAAATTTGCTTTGATTATAAAAAAATAAGGCTAAAAGAAGAGTTAAACAAAGAGAGCAAAGCCCTCTTTGTCTTGGTTTTAGAGTCTTGACTCGTAGCGTCTAAGCATATAAAGACGTTTAAGCATTTTCTTGCGAGCAGCAATTTTTTGTTTCTTGCGGATCTCAGTTTTAGGCTCAAAGAAGCGTCTAGCTCTTGCTTCAGTTACTACTAAGTTACGGTCAGTTTGTTTTTTAAACTTTCTGTAACCCTCGTCAAATGACTCGTTAGGATGTACCTTAATACCAGGCAACGTCCTCACCACCTTTCAGATTAAAATAAGCCGTGAGTATAGTTTAATTTTCATAAATTTAAGCTTTTAACTATTTTTTTTTAAAACTCTTTTAATGCCATAAGCTTTATAATCATAAAATTTCAAAAAAGGCTTATTATGTCAAAGGATTTTCATCTTAGCTACGCCAAGAGGCGTTATATTTTTTTCGCCTGTATCACGCTATTTGTCTTTGTTTTACCATTTATCAGGGTAAATGACGCGCAGCTATTTTTGCTAAGTTTTGATAAAAGTAGAGTTGATCTATTTTTTACAAAATTTGATATGCAAGAGCTTTATTTGCTGCCATTTTTATTTATCATTTTGTTCTTAAGCATATTTTTCCTAACGACACTTGCAGGGCGCGTTTGGTGCGGTTGGAGCTGTCCGCAAACTATTTTTAGAACGATATTTCGTGACCTTTTGCAAACTAAAATTTTAAAGATCAGAAAAAATATACAAAATAAGCAGAATGAGCCAAAAGGACAAATTTTAAAGCGTGCTTTAGCAGTTGGAATTTGGTGTATTTTAGCTCTTGTTATTTCGGCAAATTTTTTATGGTATTTTGTGCCACCGCTTGATTTTTTTACTTATTTAAAAGAGCCAAGCGAACATGGGGTTTTGCTTGCATTTTGGCTTGTTATCGCTACTTGGTTAGTTTATGATGTCGTCATTTTAAAAGAAAATTTTTGCATTTATGTTTGTCCTTACGCTAGGGTGCAATCAGTGATGTTTGATAACGATACGATCCAAGTTATTTACAACCAAAAAAGAGGCGGCGTAATCTATAATGGAAAAGAGAAATTTAAAAAGCCAAAAGAAGAGGGCGCGCTGTGCACGGGATGTGAAGCATGCGTGAGAATATGCCCAACGCACATTGATATAAGAAAAGGTATGCAGCTTGAATGTATAAATTGTCTAGAGTGTAGCGATGCTTGCGCTAAAGTGATGAAGCATTTTGATGAAAGCTCGCTTATTGAGTGGAGAAGTATAAATTCTATAAAAGAGCAAAAAAGAGTCAAAATTTTACGCTTTAGAACGGTTGCTTATCTTGTTATTTTGGGCATTGTTTTGACAGCTGGGGTATTGATGAGTGGCAAAAAAGAAAGTATGCTTTTAAACATAAATAGAACAAGTGAGCTTTATAAAATTTTAGGCGAAAATGAAGTCGAAAATTCTTACGTATTTTTGGTGCAAAATACACAAAATAAAGAGCATACCTTTTACTTTGAAGTAGATGATAAGAATATAGAAATTTCTCGTCCAAATAAGCCATTTATATTAAAAGCTGGCGCAAAACAGCGAGTAATCGTCACATTAAAATCAAAAAATGAAAATTTAAGCGATAAAGATCTTTTAAAACATATAAATATAAAAGCCTATGCCACTGACGAGCCAGCTATCAGCGTGCAAAGGCAAAGTACTTTTATATATCCTAAAAGATGATAAAATAGCAAAAATTTAATAGGAAGCAAGATGGCGATCTCGGAAAAGGGTAAAAAAAGATACGAACTTATCGTAAAAACAGCACTTGAGCTATTTTTAGAAAAAGGATACGAAAAGACAAGCTTAAGTGATATCGTAGCGATAAGTGGCGGATCGCTTTCTAGCATTTATACATTTTTTGAGAACAAAGAGGGGCTTTTTGAGGCGATCGTTGAGCAAGAGATAGATAGCCTTATAAAAGAGATCGATGAGAAAATAGATCTTAAAATTTCTCACAGTTTGGAGGAATTTTTAAACAAATTTGCGACCATAATATTTTCTATCGTTTGCAGCAAAAGGCATATCTCTCTTGGTAGAATAATGATGAGTGAGGGTTCTAAGAATGGTGGCAAACTTGGTAAGACATTTTTGGATCAAATTTTAAAAAAGATCGATCTTGTGCTTATAAATTTCTTTGAAAGAGACGAAGTAAAAGCCAAGCTTGACTCAAAATTTTCAGCCAAATTTGCTACAAAGTACTTTATACAAAGTGTGATAGGAGCTTATTACTACGATTCGCTTTTGATAAATGAAGAACCAAAGCTTAGTGAAAAAGAGCGTAAAAAGCATGTTGGCTTGTGTGTTGAGTTGTTTTTAAATGGAATTAGTAAAAAATAAAATTGACTTTTTATTTGTTTTCTAATAGAATCGAGAACTTTAAATTTTTATAACAATTATTACAAAAACTAAATATGATATTAAAATTTAAAATTAAGAGGGGTTTTTATGTTGAAATTTAAAAGTTTTCTTGTGCTTTCAGCTGCCGTTTTTTTATTTTCTGGGTGCTTTGAGAGTGGCGATAAAAAGGCTGCTGCAGGTCGCCAGATGCCGCTATCTCATGTGGATATTTTTACCGCACAAAAAACAGACATACCTATTAGTTTTGATTACACTGCAACGGTTGCAAGTAGTCAAGATGTTATTATCTATCCAAAAGTTGGCGGAACTATCATAAAGCAGTTTTTTAGGCCAGGAAGTAAAGTAAAAGCGGGTGATAAGTTATTTTTGATAGATCCAGAAAAATATCAAGCTAGCTTTGACTCACTTGATGCAGCTGTCGGCGTAGCGAATGCAAATTTAAAAAATGCCGAGACCGAGTTTAAAAGAATTTCTGCCCTTTATAAGAAAAATGCAGTCTCTCAAAAAGACTATGACGCAGCAGTTGCAGCTTATGACATTGCAAATGCGAATTTAGTAAGCGCAAAAGCAAATTTAAAAAATGCAAAAATAGATCTTGGCTACACGACTATCATAGCGCCATTTGACGGTGTAGTGGGCGATAACCAAGTAGATGTTGGCTCGCTTGTCATAGCAAACCAAACAAAACTTGTAAGGCTTACAAAAATAAATCCTATTGAAGCAGAATTTTATATCGCTGATGTGGATAATCTAACTAGAAAGACAAATTTGGATAATGGCTCATGGCAGCAGCTAAATAGTGACGCTGTGTTAAGTGTCAATGGCGAAAATTTTAATGGTAAAGTAAATTTTATAGATAATGTCGTAAATACCGCAACTGGCAGCGTTTTGGCAAAGGCTAGCTTTGATAATAGTGAAGGTAAAATTTTACCAGGTGCGTTTGGCCATATAAAGATGAGCGGATTTGTGCAAAAAAATGCCTTTAACATCCCTCAAGTTGCTCTTCAACAAAGCGCTACAAATTCTTATGTTTTAGTCGTAAAAGACGGCAAAGTAAGTCAGAAAAATGTAAAAACAGGATATCAAACAAAAAATATGGTAGCAGTCACTGAAGGCCTTGAAGACGGTGATAAGATAATCGTTAATAATTTCCTTAAAATTGGAGTTGGTGCACCAGTTGAAACTGATAAAGACCTAAGTGCGGAATTTATAAACGGCAAAGATACAAACGCTACAAGTAGCAAGTAAAGGCAGATAGATGTTTTCAAGATTTTTCATAAACCGCCCGATATTTGCGACTGTTATATCTATTATCATAGTTATAGCAGGTTTTATGGGTATCAAGGGGCTTCCAATAGAGGAGTATCCAAGTCTTACACCGCCTACTGTCTCTGTAAGTGCGACATATAGCGGTGCTGATGCGCAGACTATCGCTGATTCAGTCGCAAGTGCGATCGAAGATCAGATAAATGGCGTTGAAAATATGCTTTATATGCAAAGCACATCAAGCTCTGCTGGTACAATGAATATAAACGTATATTTTAAAATAGGCTCATCATCAAAACAAGCTACGATCGATGTAAATAACCGCGTTCAAGCCGCCCTTTCAAGATTGCCTCAAGAAGTGCAAAATATGGGCGTAACAGTGCGCGAAAGAAGTGGCTCGATCCTTCAAGTCGTTGGCTTTACAAATCCAAATATGGATTTGATCGAACTATATAACTATGTAAATTTAAATATTGCTGATGAGATAAAAAGGGTTAGTGGTATAGGTGATACAGTATTGATAGGTAATAAAGAGTATTCTATGAGAATTTGGCTAAAACCAGATAGACTAGCTCATTTTAAACTAACTCCAAGTGATGTCATTTCTCAAGTAAAAATTCAAAACTCGCAATACGCCGCTGGCAAGATCGGCGAGCAGCCATCAAAGGGTGAAAATCCTTATGTTTACTCAGTAGTTTCTGAAGGACGCTTTAAAGATCCAAAGCAGTTTGGCGAAATTTTGATAAAAAGCGAAGATGGCACAGTTGTTAAGCTAAAAGAGGTCGCCACAGTCGAGCTTGGAGCTGCTAGCTACGCATCAGATGCTATGCTAAATGGCAAGCCAGCAGTGCCACTTTTGCTATTTTTGCAAAATGACGCAAACGCACTTGCGACATCTGAAGCAGTAAAAGCAAAGCTTGAAGAGCTAAAGAAAACCTACCCAGTTGGCTTAGAGCACACCATAGCTTATAACCCAACTGAATTTATCACCGTCTCAATAGAAGAGGTCATAAAAACTTTCATAGAAGCGATGTTGCTCGTTCTTATCGTAATGTACTTCTTCTTAAAGAGCTTTAGAGCTACCATCATACCGATGCTTGCTGTGCCAGTTTCTATCATAGGCACATTTGGCGGGCTTTATGTGATGGGCTTTAGTATAAATTTGATCACACTTTTTGCCCTGATCCTAGCCATCGGTATCGTCGTGGACGACGCCATTATCGTTATAGAAAACGTCGAGAGAATTTTACATGAAGATAAAGAGATAAGCGTAAAAGATGCGACATTTAAGGCAATGGAGGAGGTGCAAACTCCAGTTATCTCTATCGTGCTCGTGCTTTGCGCAGTATTTGTGCCAGTTTCATTTATGGAGGGTTTTGTTGGCGTTATACAAAAGCAGTTTGCATTAACGCTTGTCGTTTCTGTTTGTATCTCAGGCTTTGTCGCTCTTACTCTTACGCCAGCACTTTGTGCGGTTATGCTTAAAAAGCAAGAGAGTAAGCCATTTTGGATAGTTCAGAAATTTAACGACTTTTTTGACTTTAGCACTAGGCTCTTTACAGCAGGTGTGGCAAAAATTTTAAAACACGTCATCATTAGCTTTATAGTCATTGGCATAATGGGATTTGCGACCTATACACTATTTCAAAGTGTGCCAAAAGGGCTTGTGCCTTCAGAAGACAAGGGTGCTTTGATGGCCATCACCTCACTACCCCCTTCAACAAATATGCTAAAGACTAAAGAAGAGGTAAACTCTATTAGTAACGCCATTTTGAGCAATCCAAATGTCGAATTTACCATGGGCTTTGCAGGTTATGATATGCTCGCTAGCTCTCTTAGAGAAAACTCAGCCATTAGCTTTGTCAAGCTAAAAGACTGGAATGAGAGAAAAGGCGCAACGGACGGCGCAGATGCTTTGGTAGGTCAGTTTAACGGCATGCTTTGGGGCTCTAAGAACTCGATGACCTTTGTCGTAAATGTGCCACCTATCATGGGTCTATCAATGACTGGCGGCTTTGAGATGTATCTACAAAACAAGAGTGGCAAGAGCTACAACGAGATAGAAGCAGATGCTAAAAAGGTCACTGCAGCAGCAAACGCAAGACCTGAGCTAACTGGTGTAAGAACGACGCTTGAGACAAACTACCGCCAGTTTAAAATAACGGTTGATAAAGAGAAAGCAAGGCTATTTGGCGTAAGCGAGAGCGAAATTTTTAGCACGATAGCAGCTAGCTTTGGCTCTTACTACATAAACGACTTCAACCTTGCGGGTAAATCTTACCGCGTATATGCAAGAGCAAGCGATAACTTTAGAAACAACCCTGAAGATCTAAGAAAAATTTTCGTTCGCTCAAATGATGGCGGCATGGTGCCATTAAATTCAGTAGCGACACTTACAAGATCGATCGGACCTGATATCGTTGATAGATTTAACCTATTCCCGTCAGCTAAGATCATGGGCGATCCAAAACCTGGCTACACATCAGGTGATGCGATAAGAGCGATCCAAGAGGTCGTAAATGACACGCTAAGCAGCGAGGACTACGCTATAAGCTGGGCAGGAACTGCGTATCAAGAGGTAAATTCTCAAGGAACAGGCACGGTTGCTTTTATCTTTGGTATGGTCTTTGTCTTTTTGATCCTTGCCGCTCAGTACGAAAGATGGCTCATCCCACTTGCAGTCATCACAGCCGTGCCGTTTGCGGTATTTGGCTCGTTGCTAGCTGTTTGGATAAGAGGGCTGACAAATGATATCTACTTTGAGATCGGACTCTTGCTACTCATCGGTCTGGCGGCTAAAAACGCCATCTTGATCGTAGAATTTGCTATGCAAGAGCGTGAGAGTGGAAAGAGCATATTTGAATCAGCTGTAAATGCGGCAAAACTTCGTTTTAGACCTATCGTCATGACATCTATCGCTTTTACACTAGGCGTTTTCCCGATGGTTATAAGCACAGGAGCAGGAGCTGCATCTCGCCACTCACTAGGAACTGGCGTGGTTGGTGGCATGATCGCTTCTACTACGATAGCGATATTTTTCGTGCCTATGTTTTACTATTTGCTTGAAACTTTAAATGAAAAATACTGGAAAAAGGGAGCAAAAAAAGATGAGAAATAAGGCGTTTATACTTATAACAGCGGCGTTTTTGGCTGGTTGCTCGTTTCGCCCAGATATGCCAAATGTGGATACAAATTTCACATCTACTTACACTTATGAGACAAGTGATATAAGAGATCTTTGGTGGAGAGAATTTAAAGATGAAAATTTAAATTCTCTAGTAGAAAATGCACTCGATAAAAATACAAATTTACGTGTTGCTTATTTAAATTTAGAGAAAGCAAAAGCAAGCCTTGGCGTAGCTGAGGCGGATTTGCTTCCTGGTATAAATTTAAATATAGGCTACGAAAAAGCAAAAAGTAGCGGGGAAACGTATACTAAACAACCACAAACTCGTTATAGAAAATCAGATATAAATTTAGGATTAAACTATGAGATCGATCTTTGGGGTAGAGTAAGAAATAATGTAGCAGCGGCCGAAGAAAGCCTAAATGCAACCAAATTTGACTACGATAGCGCAAGGCTTAGCCTTAGCTCAAGTGTTGCAAAAAGCTACTTTGCGTTAGTTTCATTAAATATGCAAGAAGCTGTGCTAAGAGAGACTTTAAAAACCTATGAAGACACGCTAGTGCTTCGCAAAACACAGCTTGATCTTGGAAGTATAAATGAGATGACTTATTTGCAAAGTAAGGCAGCAGTAGAAAGCGCTAAGACCAATCTTACTTCTATATTAAATGCAAAGTCAAAGGCTATTACCTCACTAGCTATCTTGACTGGTAAAAGTAATAATGAAATTTTAAATGGAGCTATTGCTAGCTCACAAAATTTACCAGCTTCTCCCGAGATAAGTGCTGGCATTAGCTCTGAAATTTTGCTAAGAAGAAGCGACGTGGCAAAGGCACTGGCTGATTTAAAAGCTACAAATGCTCTTGTTGGTGTTGCAAGGGCTGAGTATTTTCCAAGTATTTCACTGACTGGACTTTTTGGCTTTTCAAGTATTGATTTTGAAAATATCTTTGTTGGAAATGCCAATACATGGAGTATAGGGGGCTCTTTAGCTCAGAAAATTTTTGATTTTGGTAGGACAAAAAATAATGTAGCAGTGGCTAAAACAAATGAACAAATTGCCGCTGTTAATTATGAAGCAGCGGTAAAATCGGCTCTTGGTGAAGTAAGAGATGCGCTTATTTCAAGGCAAAATGCAAAAATTTCTTTGGAACAAGTGAAAAATTTGCTAAAATCCCAACAAAGAATTTACTCGCTTGCTAAAGAGCAATATGATGCTGGCTACATTGGACATTTAGAGCTTCTTGATGCGGAGAGAAATTTGCTTCAGGCAAAATTACAAGACGTCTCAGCAAAGCTTGATGAGGTCGATAGCGCAGTCGAAGTTTATAGAGCTTTTGGTGGCGGTTTTAAGTTAGAAAAATAATTAAAAAGGAGAGAAATTGGGAACTAAGATATTAAATTTCTTGTTTTCTTGGGGTTTTTTCGTTTTTGCTATCGCTCTTGGCGTAGCATTATGGTTTGCGATAAATTACGTGGATACATTTAGGCTTGAGTCAAGCTTTTATGATATCGGTGAGATATTTATGATGGCGGCTGTTTTTTGTATTGCTTTTTATGTGATCGCAGCAATATTTGTTATTCCTATTAGAGCGATCAAAAAATCTTAATCTTTCATCTAAGGACAAAATCCTTAGATGAACTCCTTGACTTCTTATGTAAAATTCTTAGATTTTTGATTATTTATTTTAAAAAATTATTTATGAAATTTACCGCATTTATATTACTATTTCTAACAAGTATATTTTTAATAGCTTGCTCAGCTAATCAAGCAAACAAAAAGATAAGTAACTCTGAACTAGAAAACTTAGCTAAACAATATGGTGGAGTATATATATTTAATCAAAAATTTGTTGATGAGATAGAGAGAAGAGAAAAAGAAAGAAGCGATTATATGGACGATTTCTTTAAAAATAACAAAAGAAATTTTAAAAGAGCTGACCTAGAAATCATGGATCAAAAACTCCCTCAAACCCTCTCAAATGGTAAAAGATACTATACTCGTTGGATAGATTATGAAAACCAAACTGGTAAAAAAGCTAAAACTTCTGAGGTCTATATAAATAAAATAATTGAGTTTATAGGTTTAGAAAATTTTAACAAAGAAAAACCATATTTAGATTTAGGAAAATTATATGTAGATGATAATGGAGAAATAGTTCCTATAAGCATAGATGTTTATTATGAAACATACAGTACTAAATATGGCTTATTTGGAGATGAAGGAATGGGAATAAGCTTTAGTAAAAAAAGTATAGTTCCAGTAAGCGGTGGAAACAAATTCATTCTAACAAACAACAAATTTATAAAAGCAAACAAGGACAAGTAAGTGCAAACTAAAAAATCAAATAAAGAGCTAATAAATTGCTTTAAAGACTATATTGATATAGCTGATGCAAGTTATGCAATGCTTCATAATGTATTTGAGAATGAAAGAAATGGACTTGATGAGCTTTATGATAAATTTGGTAAAGATAATGTCCCTGAAAACATTGTAAATTCTTATAGAGAAGATGAAAAGAAAAAACCTATTTGGAGATATGCAGATGATATTACTTTAGGTGATAAGATTGACAAAAGCAATGAAACAGATACATCACAAGCAAATAATAGAAATTTTGGCGATTCTACTGCTTATGCTCTTTGTATCGAAGCTAGATTTATGGCTGATAAGATTATCAAAAAGCCATATACTGGTAAAAAATTTATTAAGTTAGACAATGATGTTACAAATTTTATAGATACACCATTAGGTAAAGACGGTAGCTATCAAGAAGCAGAAATTTTCTACGCCCCTGAATCCCTCTCTCCTCGCACAAAACTATTTGTTAATCGCTATGAGCTAGTAAAGCACATACCTAATCAAAAATCAGGTTTTAGCTCAACTATATTTTATGACACGCTTAAGTCAAACTATATCATAGGCTTTAGAGGAACAGAGATGAAAATGAATGATCTCTTAGATGATGCCTTTATGGCTATCACATCAAGAGCGCTTATGCAAATATCTGCCTTAAAATCACTTCAATCCTCTATGCAAGAAGCTATAAATTCTCATAGTCAAAACTTAAGTGGTTTAGATAACACCGCCAAAGACATCATCCTATCAGGTCACTCATTAGGTGGTCATCTAGCTCAAATATATGCAGTAACCTTTAAAGATAGCGGAGTAAAGGAACTTTATACTTATAACGCTCCAGGAATTTATGGTGGCATATTAGCTTCAGCTTTTACTTGGAGCTTAAGGCTTCTTAGCTTTGTAGCCAAAGCCATAGCAAAAGGTGCAAGATGGATAGCAAGGGTCATAGATAAAGATGGCTTTATAGGAAAGATGGTAGGCTCAGTCTTTAATAAGATAAAAGGCATATTTGGCTTTAAAGATGATAAGAGCAGCATAGATGAATATGTAGATGTAGTTAAAAATAATGAACAGGCTCAAAAGACTCTTGCAGATAAAAAGGTGAGCTCTAATATAAATAAAGCTAGCAAAGAAAAAGACATAGACATAGAGATACATCACGTAGAGAGTGTTAAACAAAGTATCAATAGAGATGAAGATAGCTTTTCAAAAGATGTAGCTGTTTTGATAGAACCTACCTTTTCAGTCATATCTGATCTAGGCTATAAGCTAGGCATAGATACAACTGGCGAAGTAAAGTATGAAAATACCGAGAATAGACACTTGGTTAATATATTAATTAGATCTCACTTTTTAAAAGAGAGCGTTTTGGTTTTATATATGTTGTGCTATCTTTTAGAAAACAAAGAAAATGAAGCCAAGATAGAAGGCAAAGATATAGCTGAAGCGCTTGATTATCTAAATGAATATATCCAGTCGCTTAAATTTAAACTAAAATGCATAAGATCGAAGTTAAATTTAGATGTAAATATAGATGATATAAGTGATGCCTCTATGCTAGATACGCCTTTATATATCTTTTATGCTTATTTAAATCTCTTTTACGAATATGGTAAATTTGGTGATGAAAATTTTAAGCAAGATATGGTCGGGTATATAATAGAAAATTTAGGCAGCAACATAGATAAAAATAACAATAAAGAAGCACATCTAGTAAAGATACTAGATATAGATGACCTAGATAAACTAGATGCGACAAAGATAGTAAGTGATGCTAGAGCTGGCGATATAGATATGCTAGTGGCTATTTGTGCTTTGAATTTATTTGTATTTGAAAAAAATATAGATGTAAATGAGCTTGGTAAATACTTCTCTTATAATAAAAACATCTATAAAAATATAACGATACTACGAGATAATAGAGTAGATATAGCAGAGGCTAGCATCTTTGTAAAAGATAGAATAGATATGCTAAAGAGCATAATAAATCTAAAATATGCGGATCTAGCAAAGCTAAAAGAAAATGAAAATTTCTTGGCTAGCATAGACTCTAATGACATAAGCTCTAGCGATGAAGCCATAGTAATAGCTAATAATAAATCTGCTCAAAATAACGATGATGTAGCTTACAACAATAAAGTAGCAACCGATGATATAAAAGCCCTTATGAATGAGAGCGTGGGAAGTATCTTTTATAAAAATAACGATACTCTTAGTGTAAGTGCAGTAGATAAAAGTATAGTCGATGTTGAGGTATTAAAGGAGATATTTAAGCTAGATAGTAAAAATATGAATCAAAGAATATATCTAAACTCTGCCCTTTTGTCTAAAGCCAATGAAGAGGAGGATTATCCACTTTATTTTAAAGATGAAAAATATAATAGTGATGATAATATCCCTCTAAATTTTACTCATCAGCCAAGAGATGAGGATAAAGATATAGGAAGGCTAAATGTTGCTTATAGAAATTCTCAAGCAAATATATTAAATTATTCACTATTAAATAAGAGTCTAAATATCGATCTAAAACCAATGAGCAAAAAGACTAAAGAGGCTCTTTCAAATTTAAATCAAAGGCAAAATTTACAAAAAGATAATCAATCTAAAGAAATTTCATCTACTGCGACTTCATGCCCTGTCATAGAGGACGATACTATCATTTGCCCACATGGCGGTCATGTGATCTTAAAAAGTAGGGCAGGTAGGAGCATAAGATCAGACGATCAAGGCGTGGTACTTGATGTTGATTTTATAAACTCGCCAATAGTAGGCTGCTCAGCTAGGACCCCATGCGTCATAGTAGCTTATGTGCCAAGATCAGCACTTAGTCTAAAAAGCATGAATGATCACTACGCTGTAATGCAAGATCTAGTGCCAAACTGCCTAAGCAACACCGGCTCTTCGCTAAGATGCATAAAAAAAGAGAATAAACTAAAACTAGAGCATAGTTTAAGTAATCCTATGTTTGAGAATAATAACCTTGCCGTACAAAATCCAAATTTAAATAAGCCATTGATCAGACTTCATATAAAAGCTTTTGCTTCTCAAATAGATAATCTTTTGGTGACTACCTATTATCTATTTGATAAAAAATTTGAAGATAAAAATGGCTTTAGCAAGATCAAACTCAATTTAGATGAGGGAAGAGACGTAGAGGATAAGAATTTAAAGGCTCTTTTAGCGGATAATTATGACGATAAGCGTTATGACATCAAAGAATTTAAACTAAGATATGGAGTGGATAAACTGAATTTGATATTTGTAGTTCCAAAGAATTTTAGCTCTCTTGATAAAGAGAACTACAAAAAGGCAAATAGCCCGGAAAGTGGGGTAGGCTTTTTTGCCAGTTTAGATGAATTTAATAGTTCTAATATAGAAAAGAATAGACGTACTTACACTTATGTTTTTATGTCTCCAACTGGAGCTAAAAGCATAGAGCTTGAGATAGCTAAAGGGCTAGATAGTGGCTATACAAATGACATAAACACAACTAGCTTTGTAATGCTTGTTAGTTGATAAATTTAAAGAGAGGGATCGTTCTTGAGATTAGATAATACAAAAATTATTAGAAGCATAGAAGACTTGCTTGACGCATTTGATGTTTTTGCTGACAAATATCAAAACATAACATTTTATTGTCGCGATTTAAACCATTTTCATGATACCAATATATTAAATGGAGATGCTTTATATAACAAGACAATCGCGAGACTATACAATCACAAGAAAGCCAATAAAAATGTGCTTATAAAAACATATAAGTATTTAGAAAAGTCAAATTTATTTAAAAGCGAAAAAGCTGTTAACACAACCAATAAGATAACAATCAAAGATATTGATATAGATGTAGAGGTTCTTAGTAAAGAACAAGATGTAATAGCAGAATTCGTAAAAGAGCTAATAGAACTTGCAAACAATGGTAGAAGCAAAGACAATAAGATTAAAAATTTTGACGATGCATCTAGCCAGTTGGTATCTAACTATAAAAATATAGAGACAAATTTTGAGGCTATATTAGATAAGCTAAAAAATTCGCTAATCAACAAAACCAATACAATACTAAGTCGTGAAAATTTTGATAAAAGAGATGAAACCGTAAAGGCCATAGAAGAGAGCTTTAAAAATATAAAAGAAAATCTCAAAAAAGCTTCAGATGATGGCAATAAATATATTTTAAAAGAGATCACAAAATTTCTAATCAATCTTGTCGACATAAGCGATATAAAAGGATCGTTTAAGCCGCTAGCTTTATTGCTGGCAGCTCCAGAGGCGATAACTACTACTACAAATATAATTGACTTTTTAAACAAAAGGGGCTTTTACGCGTTTTCTGGTCCAGCCGCTAGCTTGCTAGCTACTAAATTTGGCTTTATACTAGGTCTATTAAACACAGTGTCATTTAATAATATATTGGTTTTTACAAATAACGATCAAAAAAGTGGAAAATTTATAGATTTTTCATGCTTTGATATAACAGCCACTAAAGCCAAGAGCAATTATGATGAGTATATTGGTATTTGTTCTGATTTTATTTTAGAGGGCGACGAGCAAAGCTTATTTGACGCTAGAGTAAGCAAAAATGAAAATGTAGACAAGTCTAAAAATATATCTATATGTAAAAACGACAAGAACAATAGCGAAGAGAGCTTACTTAAAAGGATAGAAGAGTGCGTGATCGCAAATAGAGCAAATTTTGTCTATATGCAATATCCATTTTTTAACTCTTTCAAATTTGCAAATCTCCTAAAAGACAAATCCCTAACAACAAAAGACGATACTCACAATACAAATAATAGTAGCGGCATCTCTAAAAACTATCTTGTCGTCTCAAACGCCCCCATGAAACTAAACGCAAAGCTAAACGAGCACCTTATACAAAACATCTTAAGCTATAAGATAGAAGATAGTATAAACAGAGTTAGCGGTAAAAAGATAGTTGATCCCAAAAATGTAGGCAATGTAAAAGACTATAGTCAGTACTCTATACAAATAGGTGCCAAAAACAATGAAGACCTTTATCTTTTAAGCTTAAGTCCTTTTACGAGAGTTATTAACTCTAGGCTTGCAAAATTTGAAAAGGATATAGAGGAGTATAACTCATATATGAAAGGTGTCAAAAATTTTCATGGAGGTGACGCAAAATCAGTAGAGGTTTTAAACACCACTTTTAACGCAAAATACAAAAAATTTAATGAGGCAAATTTATATCTAGGTCGCATAAATAGACACTTTAAAAACGCCAAAGATATGGAAGAGATAGTTAATAATGAAGAGGAATTTTTAAAAGCCAATATAAAGGAATTTGAAATTTTCTTTTCAGGCTTAAATTCAAACTTGAAACATGATAAAGTGGCTTATTTTTTAAACCAATACTTTAAAATGCCTAATGAAGGGATGGAGAGTTTTGAAGAAATAGCTGATGAATCTTACAATCAAGCTTCTATAAGGACACATTATTACTACCCTGCTACAAAAATATTTCTTCTAGTGATGGGCTATTATGTCATAAGGCAGATATTTGATAGCTCTATTATTGAGCAAAAAGGATTAAAATTTTCATATCTTTCATCAAACTATGAGACACTAGAGATATTTGGTGAAACACTTAATGTTCTTTACGAAAACACATATTATATACAAGAAAATAATGCTATTGTGCCTATTTACTTCTTCAAGCAAACAAAAGAAGCAAAAAAAGAACAAGATGCTATCTGCATAGAAGAGATAGTAGAAAAAATAGAGCAAAGCCATGTAAGAAATGGTGAAAATATACTAGACGATGACTCCTATAATGAGCTAAAAGAGCTTCTTAAAAATTCTACCGGCATAGACGGAGAAAGCATAGATGATAAGAATTTTGAAAAGTATATTAAACAGATAGATGATGATGAGTATAAATATACTATAGATATATCTTTAACATCAACATTAGATGATGCCCTATATGATATATTTCCATTTTATGGCTTTTTCATAGACAAGTCTGACGATATAATGAAAAAAGTAATTGACGCTGTGTTCTCAGGTGGTAAAGGCAATATCTTTAAGAATATTTTTATGGAGCTAATAGGAGAACTAAAAGTATTTAGTATGCTAGGCGAAGCGCCAGTTGCAAAACTAGTTAACGAAAACAATAAAAAAGCCTTGAAAAAAATCAAACAAACAGCATTTGCTGGAGTGGTCAAAGTAAAAGGCAACCAACTTCTCTATATATATGTAGATAACAAAAAAAAATCCAAACACAGCATAAAAAAAACAAAACAATGGATAGATGAATTTGAAGTAGGCATAAATGTAAAAAGACAAATAGCTATAAGTGCTGGTAAAAATTTTTTAAAAAATAGCTTAAAAACTTATGCAGAAACTTTAATACAAGCTGGATTTGGCTTTTTAGTAGATAGTTTTTTCATCAACACCTACGAACAACAAAAAAGATCTTATGAACTAATACTTCATAAGTATTTCACAAATAAATTTAATGATACCTATGCTGTTAAGAATATATCTTATGAACCAAATTCCACTAAAACAAGTGAATATACCTACTACCCTATAGAGATATACTCATCTTTTATAAATATAGATCTAAAAAGAACTATCATAGGAGGAAGACTATCTAGTGGAGGACTAGACTATCATAACTTCTTCTACTATGATATAAATACCACTACAAACAAACTAGACTCTAATCTATCTAAAGATATAAGCCTAGATACTATGATATCTTATCTATGTCTAGATGAGCTAAGAACAGATAATAAAACTGATGAAGAGTTCTTTAACAACCTAAACAAAAGAAACAAGAAACTAGCATATTCACCAAAAGAGCTTATGCTACAAGGAGTTAAAACATTGCTAACAATAAGTCCATCAAACTCAATAGATATAAAACAAAGAGATGAAATTTATGATTTATATAGTCAGGGTGTCGAAGAGGGTACTGACCTACCAATAGACAAATACAACGAAGCTATGGAGATACTAGAAGACTTTAAAAATGGAAATTTAAATACCAATGTATGTGAAGTAGATAATAAATCAAGAAGACTACTAAAAGCATTAGATGTGATAGGAAACAACAATGTAAAGGGTATGTATGTGGGGTGTAAGATAGAGCATAGCAAAAAAAATAAAAAAGATATGCCACCTCGCCTAATAGGTCGTCTAGCCACTACCATAGTTATGGAAGATGGTCTATATATAGGATAAGAGATGAAAAAGATCATATTTATCATCATAGCTCTTTTAGTAGCCGGATCACTATTAATAATCAATAAAGGAAATTTAATGAGTAAAGAAAATTTAATAGATAACACTAATACATATACGGTCATAGCTCCAAATGGAGAAGAAGTCTGGTTTGATAAAAATACAAATTTAATCGTGTCTAAAACTAAAGATGACAACACAACAAAGTATTTTAAGGAAAAATCCCAAATGCTCCTTGACTCCCGCTCCATCCTAGACTCATCTTTATATAAAAACTATAAACCACTATACTATAACCCTAAACCAAACTCTTTAGGTCAAACAGACTATCTATCATTTAAACCTTGGCTAGATATTAGCTATAAATCAAGTTCAAATAAGATAGCTCCTTGGACTAAATCAGAAAAAGCTTACTATGAAAGCTTAAAAGATAAGAGAGATAGATATATCTATCTAGTAAAAAGAAGTAATCTAAAATGCACTATGGTAGATATCCCTGAAGATGCTATAGGTAGAGTAGATAGCAATGGCAAACTAACAAAGCCTGAGTATGCTGAAATTTATGATGAAGTAGATAGAAATAAAAATACACTTAAATCAAGATTATTTAATGGTGAGTGGAATATATGTGCAGGTATATTAGGAGATAGACGATCATTTTCTTCAGCTACTGTATTAAATAACTCTGGCTTTAAAACAAGAGCTAGACAAGCAGTATTCTTAGCAGCCCAACTAGGAGAAGTAGATGCTTTAAAAGTGTTAGCTAGATACTTTTCTTCTTCGTCTTATATATCAGGCTCAAATAAAGACTTGCAAGCAAAAATAAAATTTGAGAATTTATTTAAAAATCCACCACTAGATGAATATGGCATGATGCCCTATCTTGATGAGATAGTGGGAAGTTACTTTGTGATGGATTTTAATAGGGGTGGTGTAGTGATTAACCCTACAGGATCAATGCATAGAGTTTTAAGAGAACTTGTGGAAGACGAAGGCAAACTACTTGATCCTAGAGACCTAGATGCAAATGAGACTACAAGGGAAGAATTTGTGGCGTATGTAAAAAAAGAACTGCCAGAATATGCAGAGATTTTTTCTGAAAAAGGCTATCCAGCTAATTATGAAGATAGAGACATAGACCTCTACATCGACTCCACTCTTCTAGAATCTAAAATAATGTCTCTAACTCCACCAGAAGGATATCCAAATGCACCATACTATAACACTCCAGAAGAGCTAACAAGACTATATGAGGCTGGTAAATTAGATAAAAAGCTAAACCCTCTAACACCAGTAATGTATAGAGAAAGCTTTCCTGAAGATCTTAGAGCTAAGATCCTAAGCTATGCTAAAGAGCATAATATAAAGGATTAGATAATAAATTTAATATCTATGGCTCCAAACGGAGCCAAATATAAATATATTAAGCCACTACAATCAAAGACATAGGCATCTCTATGATAACTGGCCTAATAGAACTTTAAAAAACCTCATACGAAAAACTAGAAGAAAACTATAAAAAGATAATTCGCGCAGGCAATATGTTTATCACACTATTAGCTTAAAAAAATAAATTAATTTTAGGAGATAATTAGACTTTTTTATAAGAAAAATCGCAAATAGCGATCTATACAAATTTTGATAAAGAATTTCAATATATTTTAATATCAAAATGAGCTGAATTTTGAAAAAATTAAAGCATATTTTTAAACTTGCTTTTAACTTTTTTGTTATAATATCCCATCAAAAATAAAAAGGATATTTTTTATCCTAATTAAGGTTTTAAATTTGAGAGTATATCTAGACAATAACGCTACAACAATGGTTGATCCTGAAGCTTTTGAGCTTATGAAACCATATTTTTGTGAAAAATACGGCAATCCAAACTCGCTTCATAAATTTGGCTCTGAAACACATCCAGCTTTAAGAACAGCGCTAGATCAGCTCTATACCGGACTAAACGCAAAAGATAGCGATGATATCGTTGTTACTTCATGCGCGACTGAGAGTAACAACTGGGTAGTAAAAGGCATCTATTTCGACAAAATAGCAACTGGCGAGAAAAAGCGTATCGTAACAACCGCAGTTGAGCATCCAGCTATTTTGGCGACTTGTAAATTTTTAGAAAAATATGGCGTAGAGCTTACTGTTTTAGATGTAAATAACGATGGCATAGTCACTCCAGAACAGCTAAGATCTGTAATGGATGAGAATGTAGCGCTTGTTTCTATAATGAGCGCGAATAACGAAACTGGCATGATCTTTCCTGTAAAAGAGCTTGCCAGTATCGCTCATGAATATGGAGCTTTATTTCACACGGATGCCGTTCAAGCAGTTGGTAAGATAAAGATAAATGTCCAAGACCTTGACGTTGATTTTTTAAGCTTTTCTGCGCATAAATTTCACGGACCAAAGGGTGTTGGAGCACTATTTATAAAAAATAGTATGCCACTAAGTAGCTTGCTTCATGGCGGCGAGCACATGGGCGGACGCAGAAGTGGCACACTCGATGTTCCTGGCATCATCGGCATGGGTAAAGCACTTGAACTGGCAAATAAATTTATGGATTATGAGCACTCTCATGTTCGCCGTTTGCGTGATAAGATTGAAGATGCAATTTTAAAAATTCCTGACGTTAGCGTCGTTGGTAAAAAAGAGCAACGTGTGCCAAATACCATTTTGGCTTCTATAAAAGGCGTTGAAGGCGAAGCGATGCTTTGGGATCTAAACAAAGCTGGCATAGCAGCATCTACTGGCTCAGCATGTGCAAGTGAAACATTAGAGAGTAACCCAATAATGGAGGCCATAGGGGCAGATAAAGAGCTGGCTCACACTGCACTTAGACTATCTCTTTCTAGATTTAATACAGAAGAAGAGATTGATTATGCGATCGAGCATATAACAAAAGCAGTAAATAGACTAAGAGGTATCTCTAGTACATTTGCCTACGCCCCAGAATGGCATAAGAGTGGATTATAAAATTTAAAGGAAAATAACATGGCAAAGAATAATTTGATCGGAGGCTCTATCTGGGATGAGTATTCTAAGGTAGTACAAGACAGGATGAATAATCCTAAATTTATGGGAGAGATAACCGAAGAAGATGCTAAAAAGGCAAACGCAAAGCTTATTGTGGCTGACTTTGGTGCAGAAAGCTGCGGTGATGCGGTTAGGCTATACTGGCTTGTTGATGAAAAGACAGACAAAATAATAGATGCTAAATTTAAAAGCTTTGGCTGTGGCACAGCGATAGCTAGCTCTGATACGATGGCTGAGCTTTGTATCGGCAAAACAGTTGATGAAGCTGTCAAGATCACAAACCTTGATGTCGAAAAGGCTATGCGCGATAATCCAGAAACACCGGCTGTCCCGCCTCAAAAGATGCACTGCTCAGTTATGGCATATGACGTTATAAAAGCAGCAGCTGCAAGCTATAAAGGCATAGACCCAGAGCATTTTGAAGATGAGATCATCGTTTGCGAGTGCGCTAGAGTAAGCCTTGGTACGATTAAAGAAGTGATAAGGCTAAATGACCTTCACACAGTTGAGGAAATCACGCAATACACCAAAGCTGGTGCATTTTGCAAGTCTTGTGTAAAGCCTGGTGGCCATGAAAAAAGAGAATATTATTTGGTAGATATTTTGCGTGATACTAGGGCTGAGATGGAGCGTGAGAAGATCGAAGCTCAGGCAAATGCCCAAGCAAATCACACTTTAGGCGACATTAGCTTTGAAAATATGACGATGGTAGGGCAGTTAAAAGCGGTAGAGTCTGTCATAGATAAGGAAATTCGCCCAATGCTCGAGATGGATGGCGGAAATTTAGAAATTTTAGATATCAGAAATGATAACGGCGAAAATACTGATATTTATATCCGCTATCTTGGTGCTTGCTCAGGCTGTGCGAGTGGCTCAACTGGCACTCTTTACGCGATTGAAAATGTCTTACAAGAGAGCTTAAGCCCAAAAATTAGGGTTATGCCTATTTGATTTATCAACTAGCCCTTGTGGGCTAGTTTTTATTCTCTTAAGAATTTTAAAATTTCACTTCTAATTTGATTCAAATCGCCCACAAATTTCTTCTCAAACTGCGATCGGTTAAAGGTTCTCTGACGCTTAGCAAGCTGGGCTGTGTGCGTGGCGATAAGCGTTTCTAGCTCACTTTTTGAAATTTCACCCTCCAAAAACTGCTTGCACTCTTTTAGACCTATTGATTTTAATGGCTTTGGCTCGCTTTTATACTTGTCAAATAAAAACTTCGCCTCATCTATCAAGCCCTCATCTAGCATATTTTTCGTTCGCTTTGCGATGCGAGTTCTAAGCTCATCTTTGTCCCATAAAATTTCAAATATCGCTAGCTCTTTTATGATACTCTCTTTAGTATTTTCTCTTAGCCAAATGCTTGGAATTTGGCTACTAAATTTATAAATTTGATACCACTTTTCGAGGCGATAAGAGTCGTTTTGGCTAAATTTGCTTGCAAACTCAGGATCGATTTTTACAGCTAGCTCATAAATTTCTTCATTGCTTAAATTTGGCTCACATTTTGGCACATCTGGTGCAAGTCCGCTAAGCATTGATTTTAGATAAAAGCCACTGCCTCCTGTAATGATGAGTGGGCAGTCTTGTAAGCGCGCAAAATTCTTTGCATTTTTATAAATTTCAAAAAATGCCCCAACGCTAAATTCTTCATCAGGATAAATTTCATCTACACCAAAGTGTTTTATGGCTTCAAGCTGCTCTTTATTTGGCTTTGCACTGGCGATATCTATCTCTTTATAAAGTGCAAGTGAATCAAGACTTAAGATGACGCCATTAAGCTTCTTTGCAAGCTCAAATGCAAGATCGCTTTTGCCACTTGCCGTGGTGCCAATTATTGCAAATTCTTTAAACAAGTCTAGCCCTCGTAAAACGAGCTAAAGAGTAAAATTTCATCATTTTCCTCGTTATTTTTGCTATCTTTTATAAGACTAGCCAAAACACCGGCAAAATACGGAGCAAAGCTAAGTTCATTTAGTCCATAAGCTTGGTTATAGATCAAGTTACTATATATGTTATCGCGTCCAAGAGCTGGTTTATCGTTTGAGCTAAGAAGTACGTAGTTTGCCCTAAAGCTAGGCTCTTTTAGCTCGCTTATACCAAGATGTATCTTTAGTTCATTTAAAAATGCATTAATCTTTTCAGTTTTAACAAGCGTATCGATAGCGCCGACTTGTAAATTTGTAATAATCATAACGCCATTTTTAGTTGGATAAATTTTGGCAAATAGATCATTTAAAATGATTGGTTTTTTAGGGATTTGCCCTTCGTTTAGGCTAAGATCAATGGTGTAAAATTTAGCCAAAATCGCATTTAAGCTCGTGCCTAGCTTATTTGAAAGCTCTAAATTTTTTGAAGCGATCACAAAGTTATCGGCCTCATATTCGCCGTTATTGCCGGTAGCTTTTTGCACTATTTGTCCTTGCGTTTTTAGCTCATAAATTTCATCATTTATAAATTTTACCCCAAGAGAATTTAGCTCGTTTATCAAAGCTTTTTTGAGCTCATTTGTATCAATGCTTGCGTTGTTGGCTAAATTTATAGCGCCTTTTATGTTTTTATTTATTAGCCCAAAATTTGCAAGCTCTTTATCTACGCTTAAAATTTCTTGCTCGCTATGGGCAACCTTTATCTCATCAAGTCTTTTTTTAAAGCTTTCGTCATTGCTAAAAAGTAGATAAACGCCGCTTTCATCGAAATTTATCTGCGGATATTTGTTGTTTAGCTCTCTTAAAATTTCAAAGCTTTTCTTACCAAATTTTGAAAACAAAATTTGCATCTTTTTGTCGTGAGCTTTGGTTGATTTAAGTGTAAAATTTGTCATCCAAGCTCTAAAATTTTCATTTAAGCAAATACTTATATCAAGCTTGCTTTTTTTGCTAACTAGCCCCATAAATGAGCTAGATATTGCTCCATCTTTTGCAAGAGCGTGTGTGCCAAAGGGTGCTAAAATTCCATTTGTAAAATCATCTTTTTGGCTGCTAATAATTAAAATTTCTTCACCCTTTTTAGCTAATTCGTAAGCCGTAAATAACGCACTAAAACTATCTCCAATAATCGCTACTTTGCCCATAATAACCCTTTGTTTTAAATTATTCTTGTAATGATAATATAAATTCAAATTTAAAGCAAAATGGTGTAAAATCAACCATTTTTAAAGAAAATGGAAATTTGTCAAATGATAGAAAAATTAAAAATTATTGCTGAACTTATCGTTTTTAAGCATTCTGTTTTTGCTTTGCCTTTTATTTTTGTTGCGATGATAGTTGCTAGCAAGATAGAAAGTGGCTCTGCTTGGTTTGGCTTAAAACTGCTTATCTTAGGTACTTTTTGTGCTGTTAGTGCTAGAAATTTTGCTATGGCTTTTAATAGATATAAAGACGAAGATATAGATAAACTAAATCCGCGAACCGCGAGCCGCCCGAGCGTTGATGGTCGTATCGGCAGGAGCAATATGCAGCTTTTTATTGCGGTAAATGCGTTTATTTTTATTGTATGCGCTTATTTTATAAATTCGCTCGCATTTTGGCTAAGTTTTCCTATTTTAGCTGTTCTTGGTGGATATTCGCTATTTAAACGCTTTAGCGAGCTAGCACACTTGGTGCTTGGACTTAGCCTAGGTCTTGCTCCCATCGCTGGCGTGGTCGCAGTGAGCGCTGCTATACCGCTTTGGAGCGTGCTACTTTGCCTTGGTGTGACATTTTGGGTAGCTGGATTTGACTTGCTTTACTCACTTCAGGATATGAAATTTGATAAAGAAAACAAGCTCTTTAGCATACCAGCTATTTACGGCGACAAGGCTACGCTGTTTCTATCGGCTATTTTTCACGCTTTAGCTTTTATATTTTGGCTACTTTTTGCTTGGGCAGCTGGGCTTGGAGCGATGACATTTTTTGGAATTTTAGTAAGTGGCGTTATTTTATTTTTTGAGCATAGGATCGTAAGACGCGACTTTAGCAAGATAGATAGAGCATTTTTTACATTAAATGGCTATTTGGGAATTTTATTTTTTATCTTTGTTTGGATTAGCGTATTATGAGTGAGATTAAGCTGTTTAAAGCACCTCTTGATATGGAATTTGAGTCTGATAAAGATGGGAGCGAGAAATTTAAAAGAGAGTTTGACTCTATCTTGCCGGGCGAAGAGGACGCGCTTGGGGCTTGGCTAAAACGAGCTAAATCACGTGGCGAAACCAAAGAGAGTGATCAAGTTTTATTAACTTTGCTGATCGAGCTTCACAGAAAAATTGATGCGCTGAGTGATTATATTAAAAACGAGCATAAGCAATATTTGCCACTAAAAGAGAGGGCAAGTATCGAAGAAATCGGCTTTACACATATAAAAATAAGCGAAGAAAAATTTATAAAAGATGAAATTTATTATGCAAGGATTGCTATGCCTATCTTTCCAAAGAGAAATTTGAGTCTTTATTTAAGAGCTGTTAGTGAAAACTTAGCAAAGATAGAAAATATGCACGAAGAGGATGAGGCTGACTGGAACGCTTACGTAACAGCTAGAGAGCGTGTAATGATAAGAGAAATGAGAGCGAATTCGTAAAGGAAAAATATGGAAATTTATATTTTTTTAGGCTTTGGTATCGTTTTGGCGATAATAGTAGCTTTGATGTTGATAAAAGATAGTGAGACAAATAAAAAATTTGCGAGATTTGAGCGAGCGATAGAAAGCGTTATGCAAGACAATTTCAATCTAAAAAAGCAAATTTCAATGCTTGAGGGCGAGGCGTTTAAAAATAGTGAACAATATGAGCCACTTAAAAAACAGATAAAAGAAAATATTGATTTGCAAATAAATGAGAAGATTGTGCCAATAATTCGTGCGATTAAGAGCATCGAGCGAGTAATTGATGATTTTGCAACAGAGCAAAAAGATAGGATAGTTAGTCTTGAAGAGCGAACAAGAGATATTAATAAAATCGCACCAAGTGTCATCAATGAAGAAGAGCAAATTTTAAAAATGTTTAAAGATGGAAAGAGTGCAGCTATGATCGCAAAAGACCTTCATGTTGGAATGGGGCGAGTCGAATTTGTGCTTAAATTTCATAAATTAGCCTAAATTTACAGGCTAATTTTAAAAAGACTAATCTACTCTTAAACTACAAAAATTGGCTTAAATTTTTATTTTGATTTAAATCTTTTAACATATAATTGAAAAAATTATAAAAAGCTCTAACCAAGCTTAAGAAGGTGCTTTATGCTAATCGATAAATATGGTCGGGTTGTTGATTATTTAAGGATTTCTGTAACTCAGCGTTGCAACTTTAGGTGTAGGTATTGCATGCCTACAACGCCATTTAGCTGGACGCCAAGAGAGAATTTATTAACCTTTGAAGAGCTATTTTTATTTGTAAAAGTGGCTATCGATGAAGGTATAAAAAAGATAAGAATCACTGGTGGTGAACCGCTTGTACGTAAGGATTTAGACGTTTTTATAAAGATGATAAGCGATTATAATCCAGAAATTGATCTAGCGCTTACTACAAATGGCTATATGCTTTCACACTTTGCCAAAAGGCTAAAAGACGCTGGACTAAAGCGCATAAATATGTCGCTTGATACACTAAATGAGCAAAAGGCTAAATTTATAGCACAAAAAAGCGTTTTACACGAAGTTCTAGCTGGCTTTGAAGCGGCTCATGATGCTGGATTAAAGGTAAAAATCAACACTGTCGCACTAAAAGGTGTAAATGATGATGAGCTTATAAATTTGCTTGAGTTTGCTAAATTTAGAGATTCTCAGATCAGATTTATTGAGTATATGGAAAATTCACACGCTAAAGATGATCTAAAAGGGCTAAGTAGCGATGAAATTTTAAAAATCATCTCACAAAAATATAATGTCACGAAAGATGGAAAACTACCAAATGCGCCTGCGTCTATTTATAGACTTGATGATGGTTATAAATTTGGTATCATTGATCCGCACAAGCACGACTTTTGCGAGAGTTGCAACCGCATCAGACTAAGTGCCGAGGGACTTTTGATACCTTGCCTTTACTTTGAAGAGGCTCTTAGCATCAAAAAAGCGGTTGAAAAAGGTGATATCGTAGCTGCAAGTGAAATTTTAAGGCAAGTACTAGCAAACAAACCAAAAGAGAACAAATGGGCAATAGGTGCTAGCAATGAAACCTCTTCGCGTGCCTTTTATCAAACTGGTGGTTGATGAGCAAAGAGCTAGAGCTAGTTGAGGCGTTTTTAAGTATTCAAGGCGAGGGAGCTTACCAAGGCAGGCTCGCCATATTTTTACGCTTTTTAGGTTGCAACCTAAACTGCTCTGGCTTTGGCGTGCAAACAAAGTCTTTAAAAACCGGTGAAAGCCTACTAGGATGCGATAGTATAAGGGCTGTTTTTAAAGGGCATTTTGATCACAAAACATACAACGCAGATGAAATTTTAAGCTTAGTTGATGGGCTTTGCAAAGGCCTAAAGCAAAAACCTATCATTGTTTTGACAGGTGGTGAACCGCTCATCTGGCATGAAAATGAAAATTTTATAAATTTGGTAAAGAAATTGCTTGAAGATTATGAAGTGCATTTTGAGACAAATGGCACGATTTTAGTTGATTTTACTAAATATGAAATTTATAAAAAATGCCATTTTGCACTTGGTGTAAAACTAGCAAATAGCGGAGTTAGCGAGCAAAAACGCATAAATTTAGATGCTATTTTGGCTATTAAAAATAATGCAAGAAGTAGCTTTTTAAAATTTGTCCTATCACACTTTGACAAAAGCGAGTTAGACGAAATTATAAATATAAAAAATCAAGTTGATTTGCCAGTTTGGTGTATGGCAATAGGGGCGAATAGAGCTGAGCTAAACGAAAATGCTTTAAAAACAGCAGAATTTGCCATAAAGTATGGATTTAACTACTCGGAGCGTATCCACATCAGGCTTTGGAGCGATAAAGAAGGTGTTTGATGATTATTAGAAAGCTTTTTAGATTTGAAAATGCACATATTGTGAGATTTTGTAGCTCAAAGCGTTGCAGGACTAGCATCCACGGACACAGCTATGTGGCTGAAATTTTACTTAGCTCAAATTTTCTTGATAACGCCGGCATGGTTTATGACTTTGGCTTAATGAAGCAAAATATAAAAACGATCATTGATAGTTTTGATCACGCTACGACAATATTTTCAGGCGATAATGATGAGTATAAAAATGATCTAAAAAAGCACTCGGCAAGATGGATCGAGATCCCGCTAAATCCAAGTGCAGAGCAGTTTTGTCGTATATTTTTTGTACTCATAGAAAGACTGCTTGAGCTTAGCGTGATGAACAACGGCGAGCGTGAAGTGAAGCTTCATAGCATTATCGTGCATGAGACTGATACGGGCTATGCGCAGTGCTTTAAAGAGGACGCCGTAAATGCACAAATGGGCGAGATAAGGCTAGATGAGATCAAATTTTCAGACGCTATCATAGAAGAGTGGGAAGATAAAAATTTATTCGAGAAAATGAAAAATAGGTTAAAAATAGAAATTCCAAAGGACGTTTGATGAAAAAAATTATAACTTCTTTTTTATTTATAGCCGGTCTATTTGTTGGTTGTGGAGATAAAGATGAGGCTAAAAATGATATTAGCGAGCCAGTGCCGAGTGACGTGACCATAGCCCAACCAGACGCAAATGTCACAATCGATGAACAACTCCCGCCTGAGCCAGTCGTTGAAGAGAACGAGCCTTCTAAAGATAAAAAATGAACGAACATCTCTCCTCACTTTTTGCATACACTTTACCTTTTCATGTGACATTTTTTTATATGCTTATTGCTTGCAATGTACTTTATTTGCTCATTAGTCAGTTTGGTAGCAATAGTAAAAACTATGTGCTTCGTATAAGATATTTTTTACCGATTTATCATATGCTACTTAGTTTTCTTACGCTTACTGGACTTATTTTATGGGCGTATTATGGATATGGGTTTAAATTTAATGCCATAAAAATGTTAGTCATCTTAATAATTTTAATCGCACTTAGTGCCATAGGTTTTAAAAGGCTAAAAATTTATGCAGCTAATGGCGACTTAGAAAAATTTAAAAAATTCGCCCTTATTAAGGGATTTTTTGATCTTGTTTTAGTTATAGTTGCAGGGATTTAGATGAAATTTTTATATGATAAAAATGCAGGTAATGAAAGCTTAAAGATAGTAAATGAAGCCTTTTTGCACCTAAAAGCTAGAAGAATGCAAGCTGGTGAGCGAATAAGTGTTAGAAATTTACGAGATTTTAAAGAGTATATTTATGAAATTGATGAGATTGATAGGCGAAGTGCGAGCTTAAGTCTTGTCTTTGCCAGCTTAAATGGCGAGCAAAAATTCGACTTTACGATCGCTTGGGCTATCGTCGATCCAAAGACGATTGAAAAGACATTGCCATTTTTAAACGAACTTGGTGTTGGTAAAATAGCTTTTGTCTATACTAAATTTTCTCAGGCAAATTTTAAGATAGATATCGAGAGGCTAAACTACATAAATGCTCTCTCTTGCGAGCAGTGTGGGCGAACTTCACTAATGGAGTTTGAAGTTTATAAAAATTTGGACGAGCTAATGAGTGTTTATAAAAATGTCTCAGCTATAAATTTTGGTGGTAAAAGTTTAAATGAGAAAAAAGATGATGAGCTTTTAATAATCGGTCCAGAGGGTGGATTTAGCGAGGATGAGACGGCTAAATTTAAAAATAGCTACTGCCTAAATACTAAAAATATCTTAAGATCACAGACTGCGGTTATCTCAGTAGCGGCAAAATTCCTAGCTTAATTTATTTGATTTTTAGATTTCTTTTTATATAATCAGCAACTTTTAATGTAGATAATTAGCCCAAAAATAATAAAGGAAAAATGATGAAAAAAGATATCCATCCAGAATACGTAGATTGCACTGTAACTTGTGCTTGCGGAAACACTTTTAAAACAAAGTCAAACAAAAGCGAGATCAGGATTGACATTTGCGACAAGTGCCACCCATTTTTCACAGGCAGCGAAAAGATAGTTGATAGTGCTGGCCGTGTTGAGAAATTTAAGAAAAAATACGCTCAAAAATAAGCCTTGCTCTACTTTATTCCTACTCCAATAGGAAATTTAGAAGATATCTCGCTTCGTGCGATTAGAATTTTGCGTGAATGCGAGATAGCTATTTGCGAAGATACAAGAGTCTGCAAAAGTCTTATAAACTTGCTAAATGAACGTTTTGACGCAAGTATAAATATATCAAAATTTATTCCACTTCACACCCATAACGAAGATGACTTTTTCACAAATTTAAGTGATGATTTTTTTAGCAGAAATGTAGCCTACATGAGCGATGCTGGTATGCCAGGTATCAGCGATCCTGGAGTAAGTCTAGTAAGATACGCTCAAAAAAATGATATCAAATACGAAATTTTAAGCGGAGCAAACGCCGCACTTCTAAGCGTGGTCGCAAGCGGGCTTTGCGATAAAGAATTTGTTTTCCTAGGCTTTTTACCAAATACCGGCAGAGACAGAGCTTTAGCTATACAAAATGCTTTAAATTTAGCCTATCCAGCCGTGATCTATGAAAGCCCAAAACGCATACTAGGCTTAGTACAAAGTATCGCAAATCTAGAGCCTGAGAGAGAAATTTTTGCCATAAAAGAGGCCACAAAAAAATTTGAGAGTAAGTTTAAAGATAGTGCTAAAAATTTAGTCCAAATTTTAGAAAAAGCAAATTTAAGTGGAGAGTGGGCGATTGTCATCTCAAAAAGTGACAAAACAGCCACTCAAAATATCACAAAAGATGAGATACTTTTGCTTGATCTTGCTCCAAAAGTAAAAGCAAAATTGCTTAACAAAATAACTGGAGAAGATGTAAAAAAGATATATGATGAACTTACGAAAGCTTAAATTATAGGCCGCAAAACTACTAAGTGACATTGAAACGAAAGTGTAAAATTTACTCTAGTTACATACAAAAATAAGTTAAATTTTAATTGACTTTAGCTACCATAAGTTACCATGATAATATACGGAAAACAACTATTTTTACATATTTTGAACAAGCGACCACAGATATTAGAAGAGATATATCTATCAAAAGAGTGTGACAAAAAACTCTTCTATAAAATTTGTGGTACGGGCAAAAAAATTATTCGCGTGGATAATCAAAAAGCGCAGTCTTTAGCTCGCGGTGGAAACCATCAAGGTTTTTTAGCGAATGTTAGTGAGTTTGAATTTTCAGATATTACTGAGCTTAAAAAGCTAAATTTTATCGCCATTCTTTACGGCATAAGCGATGTTGGCAATATCGGTGCTATCGCTAGAAGTGCTTATGCTCTAGGCTGCGAAGGTCTTGTGATAGTGGCAAAAAGTATAAATATGCAAGGCGTTTTAAGATCAAGTAGCGGCGCTGCCTATGAGATACCAATAGCGATTTTTGAAGATGGGCTTAGTTTGCTAAATGAACTAAAGCAATTTGGCTTTAAAATTTATGCAACAGCAAGTAATGGCAAAAACGTAAAAGAGATGAAGTTTGCCGGTAAAAGAGCTTTGGTGATGGGCTCAGAGGGCGAAGGCATACCGCAAAAAGCTCTAGCAAAGTGTGATGAGTGTATTGGTATAAAGTTAAAAGAGGGCTGGGACTCCTTAAATGTAAGTGCAGCTTTTGCAATAATTTGTGACAGGATGATAGATGAATGAATTAGAGAATTTAAAAGAGATAGGTATAAAGGAAATTTCACGTAAAACGCATATTGAGCCTACATTTTTACAATATATTTTTGATAAAAATTTTGAAAAATTATCACGTTTAAACATTAGAGGTTATGCCAAAATTTTACAACGTGAATATGATGTTGATTTGAGCGAATTGCTCGCTGAATATGATGCCTTTATGCAAGAAAACACTCCAGATGAGAGTCACAAAACTAAAGTTACTCCAAAAATTTCTTCTTACACTCCAAAAGATATTACCATACAAAAACAAAGCGGTAGTGGCGGTGCTGGATTTTTATTTTGGCTCATCATTTTAGCTATTATCGCTGGTGGGGCATATCATTTTGATGCTTACAAATATATCGAGAATTTTTTATCGTTTTTAAATGACGAGAATAAAAGCGTGAGCTATTCGCAGTCAAGTATAGTAAATGAGGTGAAGAAAAATATCATCGATACAAATATCACCATCTCTCAAAATAGCCCTAAAATAGAAGCAAACATATCAAACGTAAAAATTTCAGCTCCAGTTGAGCAAAATGTGACAACAAGTCCTGCAAACATGGAGCAAAATGTTGTGAAGCCAAGCATGGTAGCTCAGCCAGCTCCTAAGATAGAGCAAAACATTACAAAGCCACTAAATGAGGCGGTTATTACACCAAAACAACGTGTCTGGATAGGGATAATTAATCTTGAAAATGGTCAAAAAGTATCAAACGACACAAGTAAAAGCATAAATATAAATTTAGACCAAAGACAGCTCGTAGTTTGTGGAAATGGCAACATTGAGCTAAAGATCGGCGATAAGGTAACAAAATATAATCCAAGTCGTCCAGCTAGATTTTTAGTGGAAAATGGAGAGATGAAATTTGTGAGCTATGATGAGTTTGTAGAACTTAACAAGGGTAAATCTTGGTAAGAAAAATAGCGATTTTCACCGCTTTTAGTGTATTTGCCTATGCTTTTAGCTTACAAACTAGTGCAAGTGCTTTAAGCAATGTTGAAAATGTGCAAATCTCTTTAGAAAATTTAGACCAAAATGGCTCACTCAATGTCAATGAGCTAGTATTAAGATTAAAACAAAACTCAAGTTACGATAGCATTTCATTTGGTTCAAATAGTTTGAATTTAAAATTTATAAGCGAGCAAAAAGTTCCTTCTATATTATTTGTAAAATCAATAAATTCAACTCTGGATGATGCCAACATAAGTATCTCAAGGATAAATTCTCTAAAAAATGGAGATCAAATTTTTTATGGAATTTCAGCCATAAAAAATGGCGGAATAGATCCAAGTTTATTAAGCTTAGCGCTTAGTCAAAACGGTTTTAAAATTTTAGGATTTGATAGAGTTGATGGTAATTTAGAGATATTTTTAGATGCTCAGAATATGATTCTTAAGGCTACAAAGGTAAATTTTGACGAAGAGACGCCACTTTTAAAAAGCGGTGGTACTTATTTTGTTGATGTTGAGGGTGCAAGTAGTCTGGATATCGCATCAAAAGAGTCAAATAGATGGATGCCACTTGTTAGGATTTATGATAAAAATTTAAATCAGATCGACTCTATAAAAGAAGAGCAAGCAAAAACCGCCATTTCTATAAATTTAGCAATAGGCGCAAAATACGCATTAATTAGCGACAATGTTGATATAAATAATATAAAAAATGAGATAATTATTAAGCTTATAAAATAGGAGTAAGCAGTGTTTGATGAGATAAGATTTAATACAATTGAGCGTTTGCCAAACTACGTTTTTGCCGAAGTAAATGCAATAAAAATGGCTGCACGAAGAGCTGGCGAGGACATCATCGACTTTTCTATGGGTAATCCTGAGGGTAGAACGCCACAGCACATTGTCGATAAACTATGTGAAAGCGCGCAAAAGGACAAGACTCACGGCTACTCAGCCAGTGCTGGAATTTACAAGCTCCGCCTTGCCATTTGCAACTGGTACAAAAGAAAATACGGCGTAAATTTAGACCCAGATACCGAAGCAGTCGCCACGATGGGTAGCAAAGAGGGCTTTGTTCACTTAGCTCAAGCCGTGATAAACCCAGGCGATGTGGCTATCGTGCCTGATCCTGCTTATCCGATACACACGCAAGCGTTTTTATTTGCTGGCGGAAGTGTCGCAAAGATGCCACTTCACTACAATGATAAATTTGAGCTAGATGAGAATAAATTTTTTGAAAATTTGATCCAAACTATACATGCAAGCTCACCAAAGCCAAAATATGTAGTTGTAAATTTCCCTCACAATCCAACGACCGTGACAGTGCAAAAGAGCTTTTACGAGCGCCTTGTAAGCATCGCAAAACAAGAGAGATTTTACGTCATATCTGACATCGCCTACGCTGATCTTACATTTGATGGTTACAAAACGCCAAGTATCTTTGAAGTAGATGGCGCAAAAGATGTCGCAGTCGAGTGCTACACACTTTCAAAAAGCTATAACATGGCTGGCTGGAGAGTTGGCTTTATGTGCGGAAATAAAAGGCTTTGTGCTGCACTTAAAAAGATAAAATCATGGGTTGATTACGGTATGTTTACGCCGATACAGGTGGCTGCCACAGTTGCACTTGATGGCGATCAAAGCTGCGTTGAAGAGATACGCCAAATTTATGAAAAAAGAAGAGATGTGATGATAGAGGCCTTTGCCCAGGCTGGCTGGGAGCTTAAAAAACCAAGCTCTAGTATGTTTATCTGGGCAAAGCTACCATCAAAAGTTAGTCATCTGGGCAGCCTTGAGTTTTCAAAGCAGCTTCTTACAAAAGCATCGGTTGCCGTTAGCCCGGGTATTGGTTTTGGCGAGGGCGGAAACGACTATGTGCGTCTAGCTCTTATCGAAAATGAAAATAGAATAAGACAAGCAGCAAGAAATATAAAAAAATATTTGAAAGAATTTGAATGAATGTAGCGATATTAGGCGTTGGAACCGTCGGTGAGTCAGTTGCTAAAATTTTACTAAAAAATAAAAAGCTAATCGCAGCAAGAAGTGGCGAAGAGATAGTGCCAGTCATCGGAGTGGTTAGAAATTTAAATAAAAAAAGAGATGCTGACATCCCTTTAACTGACGATATAAATAGCGTCATAAACCGCGATGATATCGACGTTTTTGTCGAACTTATGGGTGGTGTGAAAGAGCCTTTTAGAGTTGTGAGTGAAATTTTAAAGCGAAAAAAAGCAGTTGTGACCGCAAACAAAGCACTTCTGGCCTATCATAGATACGCCCTACAAAATTTAGCCAAAAATATACCATTTGGTTTTGAGGCAAGTGTAGCTGGTGGCGTGCCGATCATTAGAGCCTTAAGGGAAGGCTTAAGCGCAAACCATATCGTTAGTATAAATGGCATACTAAACGGAACTAGTAACTTTATCCTAACCTCGATGATGGACGAGGGCTCAAATTTTAAAGACGCACTTAAAAAGGCGCAAGAGCTCGGATACGCTGAGGCTGATCCTACTTTTGACGTGGGAGGCTTTGATACGGCTCATAAGCTACTTATCTTAGCAAGCATCGCATACGGTGTGCATGGCGATCCAGAGGATATTTTGATCGAAGGAATAAAAGGTATTACACCTGAAGATATATTTTTTGCAAAAGATTTTGAATACTCAATAAAACTTCTGGCCATTGCCAAAAAAAGTGAGGGTAAAATCGAGCTACGCGTACATCCAGCACTTGTGCCACAAAATAAAATGATAGCAAAGGCAAGTGGCGTGACAAATGCGATCAGTGTCGTTGGCGAGGTCGTTGGTGAGACGATGTACTATGGACCTGGAGCTGGCGGCGATGCAACGGCAAGCGCGGTGATCAGCGATCTTATCGACATCGCAAGAGATAGCAAATCGCCGATGCTAGGATATAAAGCACCATTTGAATTAAATACGCTTGAGCTACTTGACCGCGATAGGATAAAGACAAAGTATTACTTTAGATTAAAAGTCGAAGATAAAATGGGTGTGCTAGCAAAGATTACAAATTTAATGAGCGAAAATAATTTATCGATTGATAGCATACTTCAAAAACCAAAAGATGAGAGCGAATTTGCGGTATTGTTTTTTACGACACATACGAGTCTTGAGGCTGATGTAAGAAGGACAATTGAAATTTTAAAAGAGCAAGAGTATATAAAAGAAGAGCCATTTATGATGAGGATCGAGGAGTAGCTTGGGGTTAAAAGAGTATCTCTTCGGTAAAAACTCAGAAGATAGGGCGTGTGAATTTTTACAAAAGCTTGGTTTTGTCATTTTAGAGAGAAATTTTTACTCTAAATTTGGCGAGATCGACATTATCGCGTTAAGTAGTGATAAAATTTTACACTTCATAGAGGTAAAAGCAACTAGCGGAGAATATGAAGTAGAATACCGATTAAATAAGACAAAATATATAAAAATTTTAAAAACTATAAATTTTTATATGATGAAAAATGAGTCAAAAAGAGATTTCCAAGTTGATTTGCTCGTCATAAAAAATGAAGATTTAGAACTGATAGAAAATATTAGTTTATAATAAAATTTATTATTTAGATAAAATTTAAATTTAATTTGTATAATTGCCACATTTTAAAAATAAGGAGAAAAAATGGGAAAATACATCGAACTTACAAAAGAAAATTTTGATGTTACAAAAGAAGGAGTTGCTTTAGTAGATTTTTGGGCTCCATGGTGCGGACCTTGCCGTATGCTAGCTCCAGTGATTGAAGAGCTTGCTGAAGACTTTGACGGCAAAGCAAAAATTTGCAAGGTAAACACTGATGAAGTGCAAGATCTTGCAGTTGAGTTTGGCATCAGATCGATCCCAACATTGCTATTTTTCAAAAATGGCGAGCTAGTTGAGCAAATGGTCGGTGCACAGTCAAAACAAGCCCTAACTGACAAACTAAATTCGCTTCTTTAATGAGCGAAAAAAGAAGAGGAAGCCTACTTCCTCTTACCTATATATTTGGTTCATTTTTTGGTGCAGCTATGATAGCAGCTGCATTTGCGTATAGTAACTATCGTTTTTCACAATATAAATTTGTTGATTTTGCGAAGCTGGTTTTCTACGAAAAAAGCGAAATTTTCACTCCAAAAGAGCCAAAATATACGCTTTTAATCTTCAGTTCAAATCAATCAAAATTAGATGAAATTTTAACACCCAAAAATGAAACAGTTGTGGCAATTGATATCTTTCAAAAAAGATATGAGTCAAACTCGACACTAAAGTATATAAGCTCAGATATAAATACAGTCTTGGAGCTGATGCGAAATTTGAGTATCACAAAGCTGCCAAGTAGTGTTGAGATAGTTCATCAAAGGGGCGAAATTTATAAACAAAATTCGTCCATAAATGTTTTAGAATAAAGGAAATTTATGCTTGATTTAGCGATCATCGGAGGCGGTCCGGCAGGACTAAGCGCCGGACTTTACGCCACTAGAGGCGGACTAAAAAATGTTGTAATGTTTGAAAAAGGCGAGCCTGGCGGTCAGATCACCTCTAGCTCAGAGATAGAAAACTACCCAGGCCAAAAAGCCCCTGGCGAGAGTGGCTTTGACTTTATGAGTACTTGGTGGAAGCAGTGTAGCGCATTTGGGCTAGTTCACAAATGGGCAAACGTCATTGGCGTTAGAAAAAATAGCAACGGTAGCTTTGAAATTTTACTTGAAGGCGGCAAAAGCGAGCAGGCAAAGGCTGTCATTGTAGCGACTGGCTCAATCCCAAGACGTGCTGGCTTTAAAGGCGAGGACGAGTTCTTTGGCAAAGGCGTTAGCACATGCGCAACATGCGATGGCTTCTTTTACAAAAACAAAGAGGTAGCCGTTCTTGGCGGTGGCGACACAGCTGTTGAAGAGGCACTTTATCTAGCAAATATCTGCTCAAAAGTTTATCTAGTGCATAGACGTGACGAGTTTAGAGCGGCACCAACTACGGTTGAAAAAGCTAGAAAAAATGAAAAGATTGAATTTATAACAAGTGCAACGATAAAAGAAGCACTTGGCGATAAAATGGGTCTCACAAAGATCGTGCTTGATACCAAAAATGGTGAGCGTGTGCTTGATGTGCCAGGAATTTTTACCTTTGTCGGACTAAATGTAAATAATGAAATTTTAAAAGATGAAAACGGCAAATTTATCTGCGATATGGTCGATGGTGGACAAGTAAAAACAAATCTTAAGATGCAAACCAGCCTGAATGGGCTCTTTGTAGCAGGTGACATCAGAGAGGACGCTCCAAAGCAAGTTATAGTAGCAGCAGGTGATGGCGCAGTGGCTGCACTTAGCGCTATGAGCTACATAGAAAGCTTGCATTAATACTCAAATTTAGCCAATTTTTTGGCTAAATTTCTCTTCTTTTTTTCTATCAAATTTTTGATTTTATACGCATTTTTAAAGCCTATTTGTAATCTATCTATAATAAATTTTATGTTAAATTTCAACCAAAAATCAAAGGATAAATTTTGGTAAAAATAGGCCTTTATGGTGCTAGTGGAAAGATGGCTCAAAGTATCATTTCTTGTTTAAAAGATGAAAAAGATGCCACTTTAAGCATCGCTTTTAGCCAAAAAAATCAGGTTGAAAATTTAAATAGCGAACTTTTAACAAATGACCTTGCTAAATTTTTTGAAGCGTGCGATGTGATAATCGACTTTAGTCAAAAAGAGGCGACCATGGCACTGCTAAACTACGCTAGAACCAATCCAAAACCATTAGTTATCGGTACGACCGGGCTAGATGATGACGAGAAAAATTTGCTCCACCTAGCATCAGGAACTATGCCTATTCTTTACGCAACAAATATGAGTTTGGGTGTGGCTGTACTAAACCGCCTTGCAAGGATTGCTTCAAAAACATTAAGAGAATTTGACATAGAGATCGTAGAGCAACACCACAGGCATAAAAAAGATGCTCCAAGTGGCACTGCGATGACACTTGCAGGAAGTGTAGCTGAGGCAAGAGATTTAAATTTAAAAGATGTTTTAGTAACTGGTAGAGCCGGCATGGTAGGGGCTAGGAGCAAAGACGAGATCGCAGTCATGGCGCTTCGTGGTGGCGATGTAGTCGGTCGCCATACGGTTGGCTTTTATAATGACGGCGAATTTATTGAGCTAAATCACACCGCAACGAGTAGGGCAACCTTTTCAAAAGGCGCGATCAGGGCTGCCATTTGGCTAAAAGATCAAAATAGTGGCCTTTACTCGATAGATGATAGTTTAGGGCTTGATGATTAAATTTGTGCTTGATGATGTAGAGAACTATAAGCTAGAATTTGGTGATAAATTCTACTTGCCGGAGCGTGAAAAGCGTCAAAATTTAAGAACTGGCGATATAGTAAAGCTTATATTTAGATTTGAAGATGATGAATTTGCTCAGGTTGAGCGCATGTGGGTGGTCGTTAGTGAGACAAATAACGGCGAATTTACCGGCATTTTAGACAATGAACCATTTACAAAAGGCTATTTAAATGCTGGCGATGAGATCAAGTTTAACTACAAAAATGTTCTTGAAATTTACAAAGATGATGAAAACTAAAGGAAAAAAATGTGTGCAATAGTTGGTATTATAAATTCTAAAGATGCAGCAAAGACTGCCTATTATGCGTTATTTTCTATGCAGCATCGCGGCCAAGAGGCGAGTGGTATTAGCGTTTGTGATGATGGAGAAATTTCTACTCACAAGGGTAATGGTCTGGTTACAGAGGTCTTTAATGAAGAAATTTTAAGATCACTAAAAGGCGATATGGCTATTGGTCACAACCGATATGCAACTGCTGGTAAAAACTCGGGTCGTGATGCCCAGCCAATAGCCGCTAACTACTCTTTGGGACAAATTTCGATCGTCCATAATGGAAATTTGGTAAATAAAGATGAGGTTAGAGATGAGCTTATTAAAGATGGCGCGATATTTCAGACAAATATGGATACTGAAAATATCATCCATCTAATCGCAAGAAACCATAGCAAACACTTGCAGGACCGTATTATCGCGGCACTTGATAAGATAAAAGGCGCTTATTGTCTGCTTATCCAATCACGCCATAAAACCTTTGCCATAAGAGATCGCTGGGGTGTTAGGCCACTAAGTCTTGGCAAGCTAAAAGATGGTGGATATATCGTAGCTAGCGAGACTTGCGCTTTTGATCTTGTGGAGGCTAGTTTTATAAGAGATATTAGGCCTGGTGAGATGATAGTCTTTGAACATGGAAAAAGTGAGTTTCAAAGCATTCAAATTTATGAGCCAGATCCTAGAATATGCGCATTTGAATATATCTATTTTGCTCGCCCAGATAGCGTGATAGAAGGTAAAAGCGTCTATGAAGTTAGAAAAAAAATGGGTGAAGTACTAGCTAAAAAGAGCAAAATTAAAGCAGATTTCGTCGTACCTGTACCAGATAGCGGAGTACCAGCAGCGCTTGGGTACGCAAATGAGAGCAAAATCCCATTTGAGCTAGCTATCACTAGAAACCACTATGTGGGTAGAACCTTCATCGAGCCAAGCCAAGAGATGAGGAATTTAAAAGTCAAACTAAAACTTAACCCGATGTCATCGGTTCTAAAAGGTAAAAGTATCGTTGTTATCGACGATAGTATCGTTCGCGGTACTACTTCAAAAAAGGTGGTTGATCTTTTAAGACATGCGGGCGCTAAAGAGATTCATTTTAGAGTCGCTTGTCCTGAGCTTAAATACCCTGAGCGATATGGTATCGATACGCCAAGCTTTGAAGAGTTAATAAGCTCTAAAAAAAATGCAGAAGAAGTAAGAGAATATATCGGTGCAGATAGCTTAGAATTTTTAAGCATAGATGAACTTAAAGAAAGTATCGGCAATGAGCGAAAATATTCGCTTGTAAGCTTTGATGGTGACTATTTCATAAAGTGAAAAATTTAGCCATTTTTTTGCTTGTTGCAATATTTTTTAGTGGTTGCTCACAAAAGAGTCCAAGCAAAAAAGATGAAATTTCTATTTACGTAAGCTACTATGAGATAAATGGCACAAAACAGCAGCTACAAATAAAAACCGTTCAAAATTTCGCAGAACAAAATGCTAGTGTGCCATTTTTTGGTGTAGTAAATTTTTTAGCAGAAGATAAAATTTTAAATGCTTATTCGCTTGCAAAGGGTACTATAAACGTACTTGAAGTAAATAACAACTCTATAAATTTAAATAAATCAAGTGATATTCTGGCTTTAAAAAAAACTAATGAGATAAAATTTTATGAGATAAGGCCTGATGTGCTTGAGAGTGTTAAATTTAGCTCACAAAATAGTGTTTGTGGCGATTTTTTGTTACAAAAGTCAGTGCATGTAAATGTAGCAACAAACTACTATTTAAGAGATGATAGTTTTTTTGCAAGCTTAATAGAGGCAAATTTCTTTTATAAAAAAGGTACAAAGATATTAAAAAAAGAGTTTGTTTATAATATAGCTGAGGCTAAAACCCTAAAAGAAGCAAAAGAATTTACGCAAAAGACAAAGCAGCTTTTTTTAAATGACTTACAAAAATTGGGAAGGCTACTTGATATACTTTGTACTTTTTAAATCTTTATCTTAAAAATTAGTGTTCATTGCAGATACTAAAAAGATAAAATTTACTCTAAAATCAAACTAATACTTAATGTTTTATCCTATAAAATTTATAAAAATTTGCTTTAAATTTGATTAGTAGCAATTTAGTTTTGTGATATTCATGCCGTTTTTAAAATAAGGCGGATATGGCATATATACGGTAAATGGTGTGCTTTTTTGCTTTGGTAAATTTTTGGCTACATCAAATTTATATTCAACTGTATTTGGCCTCTCGTCCTTATCTGTGCCAAGAACCCATGAGAAAAATGAAAGCCCACTTGGCTTAAAAAATGCTTCCCCACCAAGGTCATTTTTATTTAGTGGTTGATTGATTAGTTTGACTGTCAGTGTGCAGTTACTAATTGTAAATTTACCGATATTTCTCACTTGCCCTTTAAAAACGATACTCTCATTTCGTAAAATTCGCTCACTTTTTACATTTTCGAGCATGCCTTTTTTTGTATATTTGTCAAGCACTAGCATTAAAAATACTGCAAGTGTAGTTGAGACTAGAATGTTTGTAAAAAATAGTGATAAAAATAACTTTCGCTCAGCTCTAAGCGAGAGAACAAGAAATAAAATAGAAAGCAGAGCAATCGCAAAAAGAACGATAATATGAACGATCGTAAAATATGCTGAACTCATCAAAAACACTCCACTTTTTTAGAAATATTGTAGTCTATAAATGCAAAATCATTGACAAATTCTTTAACCTCTATGCTTTGCTTTGGTAAAAATTCCTCGTTTAAGATGATTCTTTTTCTAGCAAATGGATTAAGTGAGTTAAAAAAGTCTTTCGTATTTTGCCTCGAGCTTAGATAGAAGTCAAGCTCGATTTTACAGATACTAAGTGCATTATTTGAATTATTTGTAATATTAAAATCAACCATTAGCGCATCGACATATTGAAGCTGTTTGGTAGTTATTTTGCTTATGCTAACTGGTCTTAAATTTTCATTTATATATTTGTTCGCGTAGTAATTACCTATAAAAAGTCCAAAAAAATCAGCCAAAATAAATAAAAATCCTATCTGCCACCATGACTTTATCGCTATAAAAATCCCTAAAAGCACAATTAGTATAAATGCTAAAAATATCCAGCCATAGGTTAGAAAATCAATGAGCTTTGCATTTTGCAATACAAAAAGCAAGTTGTGCTTAATGCTATTTAACATCTCGCGATCTTTTCTCTTCAATGCCGCTTATGCCAAAACGCCTTGCAAGTTCGTTTTTTACAGCATCTGGATGGATATTATGGGCCGAAAGTGCTACAAGTGCATGAAAGCAAAGATCGGCTGCTTCATAGATCAGATCATCTTTTGCTTTTTGCTCATCTTGCTTTGAGTTTTCCGCGAAACTAAGATCCTTTGCGGCCATTATAAATTCTCCAGCCTCTTCGCCAACTTTCTTTAAAATTTGATTTTCACCTTTTTTAAAAAGATTTGCTACGTATGAAGTTTCAGGGTTGGCATTTAGCTTTCTATCTTCTATCACATGGTAAAGCTCATCAAGCACACCATAATTTATTTTTTTGACTTCAACTTTTGTATCTAAAATTTTGCCGTCATGCAAATTTATCTCATTAAAAAAGCACGACCTTGCTCCAGTGTGACAAGCAGCGCTTCCGTTTTGAATCACTTTTAAAAGCAAAGTATCGTTGTCGCAGTCTAAAAAAGCAGCCTTTATCTCCTGAGTGTTGCCACTTTCTTCGCCTTTTTTCCAAATTCTATTTTTGGTGCGTGAAAAGTAGTGAGCGTAACGGCTAGATAGACTTAAATTTAATGCTTCTTCGTTCATGTAAGCAAGCATTAAAACTTCATTTGTGGCATGATCGCAAACCACTACTGGAAGTAATCCACCAACCTTTTGCCAGTCTATACTTTTTGTTACGCTATTCATTTTTATCTCTCGCTTACTGAGCTAGCTCTTGCTTTATCTTTTGCATCTAGCCAGATGTTTGGCACAGCTCCACCAGGTGTTAAGAAAATTTTAGCATCTTTGTTTTCTTTTAGAGCCTCGTTAAATTTGTTTTGCGTCTCGATCTGCTTTAAATTTAGTAGATTTTGATCAACGCTTTTTGCAACCTCTTTATTTGCATACGCGGTTGCGTCAGCCTCGATTTTAATGGCATCAGCCTTACCTTTTGCTTCAATGATCGCAGCTTTAGCGGTACCTTCTGCAAGTGCAGCTTGTTTTAAGGCTTCTTGATTTGCTCTTTCTACTTCGTATTTTGTTCTTTCAGCTTCTTGTTTTGCGATTTGGACGCGCTCGATTTGCTCTTTTACCTTTGAAGGCAAGATGATCTCACGAAGTTGCACTGTTAAAAGCTCAACTGGCTTATTTGGCTGAGAGTCGATGTCTTTTCTTATGCCATCATCGATTTGTCTTGCTAGATCGTTTCTCTTTGTTGGAAGCTCTTCTGCTGTATATTTACCAGCGATACTGCGAACTACGTCACGAACGACAGGATCAACTATCTTGCTCTCCCAGCTAAGACCCCAAGAGGCAATAGTTTGAGGGGCATTTTCTGGATTTAAACGGTATTGCACAGTAATATCAATGCTAACTGGTAAATTTCTAGCATCAAGCACTGAAATAGAATTTTTACGTAAAATTCCAGCACCAACACCTTGATATGATTTTTGCATTGATTCGCCCATATCCTCGCCAGAAGTATAGTTTATGATCCTAACTCTGGTGTCCACGATGATGATATCTTGGATAAAAGGTAAAAAGAAGTGAAAGCCTGGTTGTAAAGGATTTGGCTCATATTTACCTGCTGTAGACTTGATGCCAACTTCACCTGAGTGAATCACTTTAAATGGCTGAGTGATAGCAAAAATAGCAATAATTGCAATTACAATGTAGGCAAGTGCTCCAAATTTACCAAATCCACTTGGTAAATTTGGCATTTTAAAGTCCTTTTTGAAAGGCGGCTCTTTGTCGCTATTTTGACTAGAGCCTCTGTTGTCATTACCTGGCTTTTTTTTATTGAAATAATCGTTTAAATCAGCGGGCATTTCGTTCCTTTAAATTTTTAAATATATGTTAAAAATGATTCATATTTTTTATTTAGTCCATAAACTACGTCAAAATAAGCTTTTTGTAGTCTCTTTGTCACTTCGCCTCTAGCTCCGTTGCCGATAATGCGGTTATCTATGCTATTTATCGGTGTTACTTCAGCTGCAGTGCCAGTAAAAAATGCCTCGTCAGCTGTGTATGCCTGATCTCTTGTGATGCGCTCTCTTCTTACTTCGATGTCAAGATCGTGAGCTAGTCTTATGACTGTATCTTGAGTGATGCTAAGTAGGCTGTTGTCGTTTGGTGGAGTGATTAAAACGCCGTTTTCAACGATAAAGAAGCACTCGCCTGGACCTTCAGCCACAAAGCCCTCGCTATCAAGAAGTAGTGCCTCGTCGTATCCAGCCTCTTTTGCCTCGTAGTTTGCCATTTGTGAGCTTAGGTAGTTTGAGCTAGCTTTTGCTCTATTCATTTGGGCAGCAGGTGCAAGTTTGGCAAAGCTTGAAATTTTAACTCTGATACCTTTTTCTAGGCCTTCATCGCCAAGATAAGCACCCCATTCCCATGAGGCGATAGCGGTTTGCACTGGTGCTTTTGTGTGAGCTACGCCCATTACGCCGTATCCTAAAAATATAAGTGGGCGGATATAAACATTGCCGTCATATTTGTTTGCGCGAAGAAGCTCTATTTGCGCTTTTTCAAGCTCTTCCTCAGTGTAAGGTACATTTAAAACAGTCATTTTTGCTGATCTTAAAAGCCTTTTTGTGTGATCTTGGAGTCTAAAAATAGCTAGACCTTTTTTTGTTTTATAAGCTCTTGTGCCCTCAAATACGGCATTAGCGTAGTGCAAAGAGTGAGTCAGAACGTGTACTTTTGCATCGTCCCATTTAACTAATTTTCCATCCATCCAGATAAATTCTGAAGCATTCATTGTTAAACCTTTCTTTTTTCTTAGAAATTTTGGTCTGAGTTTATCTAAAATTGCTTTAAATTTACATTTCTAAGACCAAAATTTGCAGATATTACCCGCCAAAACTACTTATCTAAAAGCTCTTGTATGATCTTTGCCATCTCATCTATTGATGAAGCTGCGTTTAAATTTATTAAGTATTTGCCGCTTACTACAAAAGCTGGCACACCGCTGATACTTGCAACATCATAAGAGGCGAACCATGCGTCTAAAAGCTCTTTTGCTCTTTCGCTATTTAGTGCTTTTTCGTAGTCGTCCTTGCTCACGTGAGCTGCTTTAAGGGCTAAATTTATAAATTTCTCTTTGTCTTTGCCATCACTAAAATCATCTTTTTCATCATGTCTTGCTTTATAGATCGCAAATTTTGCTTGCTTAAATTTTGACTCATCGCTTAGTAGATCAGTGCCATTTGCCTCATCTATCGATATAAGAGCGGCGAAAATTTTACTTGTTGTCTCGCCAAGCTTGCCTTTAGTGCTTAGGTGATATGGGATAAATTTAACCCCATCAAGCTTTGACATCAGCTTTCTTGTGATCGTTCGGTCAAATTTATAGCAGTGTGGGCAGTCGTAGCTAAAGACCTTAACTACCGAGTTTTTAGGCACATTAAGCGATTTTGCTAGAGTTTGATACTCCACACCTTCAGTTAGTGCTGATAAATTTAGCGCAAAAAACGCACTTAAAATTAGCATTTTTATAAGCTTCATCTTTGCTCCTTATTATTTTGTTATTTACCATTGCGGCTTTACATTTTTGATATTTTCGTAGTCAGTACCATTTACTAGGCGCTTTCTACTTACATTAAATTCACCACTTATTAAGCTTCTTGAGGCATTATATTCAAGTGGTTTTGTACCTACGATGTCAGCAAAAGTATTAATGATGTCATCGCTCATAAATTTATAATCTTTTGCCACTTCTAGTTTTTGCCAAATTTGTGGATATTTTGCTTTAAATTTATCAGTGCCTATAAAAATGAGCGGAATTTCTAAAACAAAGCGGTTTGTCATGCCATGGCCTCTTATGCTATCTATCTCAAAAAGAGCCTCACCATGGTCTGAGAGATAGACTATCAAAGCCTCATCGTCTTTGAAAATTTTATAAATTTCATTTATCACGTAGTCATTATAAAGTACGCTATTTAGATACCAAGCAAAGCTCTCTTTTTGTCCAGGATTCATTTTATTTTGTAGATCATTAGCTGTAAATTTTGCAAAATCTTTTGGATACCTTAGGTTGTATTTAAAGTGGTTTCCCATTAGGTGAATGATATAAAAATTTGACTCTCCAAGGCTTTGTTTTATCTTTGAAATTCCTGGCAAAAGTATACCATCTGTTTCTCTGCCGGCATAATTTGTAGCTGATGCAAATTTTTGTGTAAAAAATGTGATATCACTTCTATCTGCAACACTTTTTTGTGTTGTGGAGTATCCGCCGATATTGCTTTGATTGCTTATCCATGCTGTTTTGTATCCTACTAGACTAAACATATCAACGATGTTTAAACTCTTGCTCCAAGGCTCTTTGCTTTCATAGTTTGAGAAATTCAAAACCTTTGAAAGAGAACCATTTGTATATGTATCAGGAGCGGTAGTATCTGTATAGACTATAGCATTGCTACTTTGCTTTAAAGCCATTAAATTTGGTGTAGTTGGCAAGCCAAATCCATAAACGCTCATCTCGTTTCTTTGCAAGCTTTCACCGATCACAAAGACTACATTTGCTACTTTTTGCTCAGCTTTTATGTTTTGATTTGCTGCTTTAGATACGTCATAGTCTTTTAAAATTTGTTTATTGCTAGCTAAAAAATTATCATCTAAAAGATACTTTTTTAAAACAAAAGCGTAGTTTATCAGGATGTGTTCTGAGAGCTTGCTTATAGCTCTATCAGTTTTATTAGACGATATTCTCATTGCTGATTTTGTAAAAAATACAGCTGCAAAGGCTATATAAATTACCGAAAGGACAATGATGGTTTTTCGGCTAAATTCTTTTGTGCTAGATCTTTTATATCTTGTCATAAAATAAAAGATGATGCATAAAAGTATAGCAACTACTAGATATTTAGCTTCAAAAAATGTCTGAAAAAACTCACCGGCTTCATCCGGATTTGTGTGTAGTACACTATCTATTATTGCTATATTTATATCTGTTTTTAAACTAGTTAGTGTAAAAAAGTTTATAAAACATAGCACCAAAATAATAAGTGCATAAAATAAATAAACTCCTTTAAAAAGCCTACGACTTAGCAAATAAAGAACGTGTGTGATAACTAAATTTAATAAAAATATAGTAGTAAGGCTTCTAGCCATATGCATAAGAGCTATGCGGTCAGTTCCTTCAAAAAAGTAAATTTTATAGATATTTGCGATAAACATTACAAGCGTCGTAATCACAAATATATTTATAAATGGACTTTTTATAAGTGTGTTAAAAAATTTAGTCATTTTTTACCTTACTTCACCAGATCAGCTAGCACTTTTGCGGCATGGTCTTTAGCTTTTACGCTTTTGTAAATTTTTACTATTTTGCCGTCTTTGCCGATCACAAATGTACTTCTAGTGATGCCAAGATACTCTTTGCCGTAGTTTTTCTTAACTTGCCAAACGCCATAAAGCTTTGAAATTTCTTTATTCTCATCGCTTAATAGAATGTGCTTTAAATTTTGCTTTGCGATAAAGCCAACGTGTGACTTCACACTATCTGGGCTAACGCCGATGATAACAGTGTCATTTTTGATAAACTGATCGTAGTTCGCGCTAAATTCGCAAGCCTCAGTCGTGCAGCCTGGAGTGTTGTCTTTTGGATAAAAATAAAGCACTACATTTTTACCCACAAAGTCCTTTAGTGCGACCTTTACGCCGTCTTGATTTAGCGCCTCAAACTCTGGTGCTTTATCGCCAACTTCAAGCGTTATTTTTCGTTCAATATCTGCTTTGCTAAATTCGCTCATTTTATCCCCTTTCTCTTATCTTCTACGCTCTCGCCGCCTACACCGATGTTGTTAGCGTCGTGAGTTTCTATGAAAATCATAACTGCTTCTTTTTTCTTGCCAAGCACTCTTACAAGCGTCTCAGTCACCTCTTTAAAAACTTGATCTTTTTGTTCTTTTGTCGGCTCTGGGCCTGCTATTTTGATATTAACATAAGGCATTTTTGCTCCTTTTTAAGATGCAAAATATTAGCCAAAATGAGTGAAATTTCAGATTAAAGCCTTTATTTAAGAATTTGGCATTAAAATACAAAAACTTGTTACTAGGAGCGAAAAATGGACTACAACAAACATAACAAAGGCTTTGTTTGCTTTATGTATAGCTTTGGACGAAACAGAGCGGTTTATGCTGTTTTGATGGTTTTAGTCATATTTTTGCTTGGTTTTTTGACATTTGGCTCAAGTGCTCAAGCTGACGTTTCAAATTTACAAATAGCCCTTGGCATCATACTTTGTGGTCTTTTACTGATCCTTGTAAATCCTAAAATTTTCATCATCAAGCTAATTGGCTACTTAATCGCTTTAGCTGGCGTTATGATCGCCCTTCACAACGCAAATTTGCTCGGAGCTGATTTTAATTTATATTTTTACGCAAGCCTTATTTTTGGGGCATTTATGATGCTTATGCTTCTTAGCTGGTTTGTCTATAATGCAAGAAGCAGCGAAATAAATGAAATTTAGTTCGCCACTCCCATTAGCACGCTTGTGTAGGTGTTTTGCTTAGGCTCTGAGCTTGTTGCATCGTTTATATTTATGCGGCCAGCCTCAAGCCCAGCTTTTATAAGCGCCTCTTTTACCGCATTTGCACGCTCATTTGCAAGCTCTACTAGCTTTGCTTTATCGACTTCGATGCCCTTTAGCGCCTCTTCTCTTAAGGCTTTATCGCTTTTATCTTTAGCATTTGGAACGAGAGAATTTAGCACAGTGATATAATCTTTGCCACTTGAGGCAATTATTTGATTTATCTTTTGATCAAGCTTTTTTTCTTTAAAGTAGAGCACATCTATTTCAGAGTAAGTAGGTGTGATGCTAAGTTTCATCATAGGCTTTGCAGTAGTTAATTTTATAAAATCAGCTATTTTTGGTGCTTCTGAGCTTATCAGCTCGCTACTTCCAGCAAGAAAATCAATAGAGCTAAGATCCTTGCTACCAAGTCCTAGAGCATTACCCAAAAATCTAAATGGAGCTAACGTGATGTCTGCAAAGAGCTTTTTAACAGCAGCCCAAATGACACCGCCATATTTAAAGTCAGGATCGTCTAAATTTCCTTCAACTGGAAGGTCGATATTTATTTGATTATTTTGATCGCTTAATATCGATATAGCAAGCGAAAGTGGCAAATTTACAGCATCTTTTGAATCAACCTTTTCTCCAAGTGTGAGTGCGTCAAAATTTATAAGATTTGAGCCGTTTAGTTTTGAATCAACAACGCTATAATTTAGATTTAAATTTAACTTACCTTTTTTTATTTTATAGCCCAAAAATTGCCCGCTGTATGGTGTTATGTCGATTAGATCGATGTCTTTAAAATCAAGCTTAATATTGGTATTTTGCTTTAATTCAAAAGGAAATAATTTTGCTGTAATCTGAGAAAAGCCATTTTTGCCAACTGTGCCTTTAAACTCGCCCGAACTTGGACGTTTTTTATCGATGTCAGTTAGCTTGCCGTTTAGATTTGAAATTTTTGTAGCAAATGGCATAAATAGTGATGCATCTGAAAAATCAACCTCGCCGTTGTTAAGTGAGAAATTTTTGATACTAAAATTTAGCTCGTCATCTTTTTTACTAGCTATCTTTTTGCTCTCAGCTTTTTGCTCATTTTGGGCTTTGTTTTTATCTTCTTTTACGATTTTGCTTAGATTAAATTCGCGCTCTTTGCTTAGATGAGCCTTGATAAATGGCGAATTTAGAGCAACTCCAGTAATTTCAAGATTATTTTTAAAAAGTGAAATTTTATCTACATCTAAACTTTTAAATGCGATTAGCTTTTCTTTATTTTTATCATCTAATCTAATATCTTTTACGCTAAGCTTCGCATCCGCTTTTATATCTTTTGCATAGTGAAGTTCGGCATTTGCGCTCATCTCTCCACTTGAAAGGTCTGCCTCTAAAAATGGCTTTGCGTAGGCAAAATATTTTGGCAAATTTTTATCTTCAAGTTTTATTTTAGCAGTTATATCAAGTGGTTCAAGTTTGATCTTTGAAGTTAGGTCTAAATTTAGCTTTTGCGAGCTTTTCATATCCACTTTTGCGTCAAATGGCTTACTAAAATCACTACTTAAATTTGCTACTTTTACAAAAAGATTATCAAATTTATGAGCGATCTTCTCGCCTTCAAAAAGATGCGTCAAAGCGATACTAGCATTATTTACATTGATATTTTTTATGTCAAATTTAAACTCATTTTCTTTACTTTTTGAAGCTGGTGTATTCTCTTTTTTGATTTTATTGCGATGATTGGCTGTTTTTGCCGGCTCTTTCTCACCAAGTCCAAGCTGGTTTATCGCGCTTAAGCCGCTATCATTTAACTCTGAGTTAAATTTTGGTCTATTTATATCGATATTCTCAGCACTTAAAGCCATATTTAAAATATCAAATTTGATCGTTTTTGTAAGCACATTAGCGATACCTAAAATCTCTTTATTTTTTGCCTTTAAATTTATACCATTTACATTAATCTCATTAAGAGTTGCAAGGCTTTTATTGGCATCTTGAGCGAAGCTAATGTTTGAGATTTTAGCCCCTGCCACATTTGCATTCGCATTTTTACTAAGCGGGGCATTGATGCCATCAAACGTTATTTTTTCAAGTGTGAGAGCTGTTTTGTTATTTGCTAAATTTGCATTTAAATTTGAGGCATTTATATCTTTTAGATTTACTAAATTTTTACTGGTTTCGTCTATTTTTAGGGCGTTTGCATTTATACTATTTAGCGCAGCTGTCGCATTTAGCTCACTTTTTTCATTTAAATTTGCTAAAAACGAAATATTGCTTAAATTTAGTGATTTTAAGCTTGCTGTTATTGCATTTTTAAATGACACATCGCTTAAATGTATGGCATTTAACTCTAATTTAGCATCTATCTTGTCTGCTATTTTACTTGATAGATCAAATTTTGGAAGCTCTAGCTCACCAAGGCTTAGTTCGTTTTTGTCCTCATCTATGTTTAGTGATTTTACATTTAAAAAGCTATCCTTTAAATTTATATTTGTAGCGTTTTCATCGGCAATTAAAGCGTAATTTATTCCTAAATTTATGACCGCATTTTTAAGATTTAGTGTGTCGTTATCGATAAAGCTAATCGCGACTGGGTCGATACTAAAATCCTTTATGCTGATATTGCCCTCAATTTTTAGTGGATTTAGCTTGATATCGCCATTTAGATCTATCTTGTGAGCTAGAGTCGAGTTTGAGTCAAAAATATGGCTGCCTGCACTATTTTTCTTTGTATTTAGCGAGCTTAGCTCGTAGTTTATATCATCGAAATTTACGTTAAATGGTTTTGTTAAATTTTGATCGCTATATGAAAATATGCCTTTGATGATTTTTGCGTTATTTAGGGCAAAATTTATAGAGCTAGTGCTGTTATCTTCGGTAGTTGCGTTATCGTCGCTTATAAAATTACTAAAGTTAAATTTTGAATTTTTATATCGTAAAATTTTGACATTTGGCTCTTGAAGCCTAAAAATATCAACTTCAACTAATTTTTTAAAGATAGAAAATGGCTTTAGCTTGATGTCGATTTGCTTTGTGCTAAAAAGTGGCGAAGTAGTGTTTAGCTCAGCATTTGTGGCATTAAACTCAAAGGTAAATGGATTAAATTTAGCGCTCTCTACAAAAAGCGTTGCGTTGTAGTCTTTTAGATATTTTGGAGCGATATTTTTAATGCCATAAGGTACTCCAAAAAATCCAAGAATAGTATAAATAACTAAAAGTGAAACTACGCAGATGGCTGAAATAAGTGCTGTTTTTTTATTTTTATTCATTGTAAAATTTGCCTTGTTGTTATCTAAAATAGGGAGAGATTTTACTTCAAAAAAGGTTAAAAGATAGTTAGAAATTTAGAACTTCTATACTATAAATTTACATTTAGCTTAATAACACTTTTATACGATTCGTATTACTATGCAGAAATATTTTTAAACAAAGGGGATTGTGATGAAGAAAATTTTGCTTGTCTTTTTTTTGTTGTTTGGTACTCTTTCTTATGCAAATGAAAATGCCGTTGTGGTCGCTATCGAGGAGCAAACACCTCGTATAAATCCACTTTACGACGAGGATCACGATCCTACGCTTTCGTTGGTTTTCTCTGGCCTTACAAGCCACGATGAAAATAGCCATGTCGTGCCAGAGCTTACGAAGTCTTGGCAAGTAAGCAACGATGGGTTGGAGTATATTTTTGAGCTAAGAGATGATGCCTTTTGGCATGACGGGGTAAAATTTAGCTCAAAAGATGTGAAATTTACCATTGAAGCGGCTCAAGATAAGAAGCTAAACGCGCCTGCTATCTCAAATTATGAAGTCGTAAAAAGCGTTGAAATTTTAGGCGATTACAAAGTAAAGATTACGCTTAATGAGCCGTTTCCGCCATTTCTTGACGCACTTAGTTTTGGTGTTTTGCCTGAGCACATTTTAAAGGGCAAAGATATCTCAACCGATAAATTTAATGAGGCTCCAGTAGGAACTGGCGCATACAAGCTTGTAAAGTGGAAAAAAGATGAGAGCTTGGAATTCGCGGCAAATGAGAAATTTTACAAGGGTGAGCCAAAGATAAAAAAGGTATTTTTTAAAATTGTTGGTGATGAAAATTTAAGGCTCGTTGGGCTTAAAAGTGGTGAGATAGACGTTGCTCTCATTTCTCCAACTGGCGTAAATTTTATAAAAGATGATAAAAAATTAAGCCTGCTTAAATTTAAAAGTGCGGATTATCGGGCATTGATGTTTAACTTTGAAAATCCTATCTTTCAAGATAAAAATGTAAGGATAGCCCTAAATTACGCGGTAAATAAAGATGAAATAGTTAAAAATTTATTTCACGGATATGCAAGTGTGGCGAACAATCCGATAGAAAAAAGCTTTGCAAACGACGGCGAGTTTAAATTTAGCTACGATCCGCAAAAGGCTAGGGAGCTGCTTGAAAAAAGCGGCTTTAAGAAAAACAAGGCTGGCTTTTTTGAAAAGGACGGCAAAGAGCTTGGCTTCGATATCTACGCCTTTAATAACGACATTTTAAGGGTCAATCTAGCCAAAATTTTAAGCAGCGAGCTAAATAAATTTGGCGTGAGAGCCAAAGCCTACGCAAAGCCAAGAACAGCCTTTAGCATAAGCGAGGTTGATAGCTTTATTATTGGCTGGGGAAGCCCATTTGATCCAGACTTTCACACATATAGAATTTTTGGCGGATTTGCCGACATCGATCTCAATGAAAATGGCTGGAATTTTAGCCACTACAAGGACGCAAACGTCGATCTTGCCCTAAAAAACGCAAGATATACAAAGGACGTGGAGCTTAGAAAAAAATACTACAAAGAATTTCTAAAAGCGCTTTTTGAAAATCCACCTTACATTTTTATAGCCTATCTTGACTATCCGCTTGCCTTTAACAACAAAATTTCAGGCATAAAGACGCAAATTTTAGGCCACCATGGGGCTGGATTTTTATGGAACATAAGAGAGTGGCAAGTAAAATAGTGGATAAAAACTTTGTTTAGAGCCATTTTAAAAACAGCGATCTCAAGCCTTGGGTTGCTGTTTTTTATCTCATTTTTTCTATTTTTGCTCATATATTTTTTGCCAGGCAATGTCACTGATGCGATGTTTTTGCGAAGTGAGGCGGTGAGCGTGGCTGTAAAAGAGCAAATTTTAGAAAATTTGGGGCTAAAAGATAACTTTTTCGTGCAGTATTTTAGATGGCTGGCTCACTTTGTCACGGGGGACTTTGGCACTAGCTTTGTAAGTGGAGCAAGCATTTTTTTACTCATTAAAGAGAGACTTTTAAACTCGCTTATTTTGTTTTTTGCTTCGTTTTTTCTGATAGTTTTTTTGTCATTTTTCTTGGGACTTTTAAGCGCCATTTATAAGAATAAATTTGCCGATATCTTTATAAATTTTAGCTCCTTTTTGCTAGCTTCATTGCCACATTTTTACATCGCACTTGTGCTAATAGCGATCTTTAGCGTCTATCTAAACGTGCTGCCAAGCTCTGGCGCAAACGAGCTAGGATCTAGCGGAGTAGGAGCAAAATTTATCATCTTGCCAACGCTTGCCATCATATTGCCACACCTTGGCGCAAACGTGAAATTTGTAAGAGACAGGCTAAATCAAAGCCTAAATGCTGATTTTATTCAGACAGCTCACGCTAGAGGCTTGGGGCGTGGCAAAATTTATCTCTTTGCGATAAAGCACGCAAGCACCGATATAGTCTATTATTTTGCCACACTTGTGGCTGGCGTTTTTGCTGGCTCATACGTCATTGAGAGCATTTTTTCATTTCCTGGCATAGGCAAGCTTAGCCTTGATGCGGTCATCGCCAAAGACTATCCAGTTGCACTTGCGACCATTTTGCTAACGGCTGTTTTTGTCGTTTTTGCAAATTTACTGGCTAAAATTTTTGCCATCTTGGCAGATAAGAGAAATTTATGAGAAAAGTCATATTTTTCCTAGCCTGTTTTGTCTTTTTAGCTCTTGTCACATTTGCCTTTGTTACGCCATTTTTTTCTAAATTTGATCCAAATTTCACTGACTTTATGGCGGTAAATTTAGCCCCAAGTAGCGAACATATCTTTGGCACTGACATCCTAGGCAGGGACAATCTCATAAGAGTGGCCTACGCGCTTAAAAACTCGCTTATTATCTTGCTTTTAGCTGGCTTTTTAACGACGCTTTTCTCGCTCATCTACGCATATCTTGGCACAAGCAAGAGCAGAGTTTGTGAGAGCCTTTTTGACAAGGGACTTGATGCATTTTTAAGCATCCCAAACATCGTTTTTATCATGCTTTTTAGCTCATTTAGTAGCGGAGATCTACTTATCACCTCTTTTATCATCGCCATTTGCTCGTTTATGCAGGGCGCAAAAGTTTTTATGCAAAATTTTAGACTTAATAAAAAGTGCGACTACGCCGAGCAGGCCGTGATAAATGGGGCTAGCAAATTTAGCCTTATCTGCTTTGAAATTTTGCCAAATTTAAAGCATCTAATAGTTAGTATCTTTGGCATAAACGCGATAAACGCAGTCGTCATGGAGGCCACGCTTGGCTTTTTTGGCGTGGGTAGCGACGCAAATAAAATAAGCCTTGGCATCATGCTAAATGAGAGCAAAGAGGCACTTTTTCTTGGCTCTTGGTGGATGGTGCTTTTCCCTGGTGTGACGCTCTTTTTGCTCATCCTTGCAACCTCGATCATCACGTCAAATTCAAAAAATGGCAATATAAAAATATGATAGAGATTAAAAATTTAAACGTTTTTTATAAGGATAAGAAGCTTTTGCGTGAGCTTGATTTTGCCATGAGTGAGGGTAAATTTATAGGTATCACGGGTGCAAGTGGCAGTGGCAAATCGCTCTTTGCAAAGAGCTTAATAAGGCTTTTTGATGATGATTTTAGAGTGAGAGCGGATAAATTTAGCATTTATAAAAAAGATATCTTAAAACTTAGCCAAAATGAGCTAAAAGAGCACCGAAAAAAGGTCGCTGCGCTCGTTTTTCAAAACTCCGTTGCAAGCCTTCATCCGCTCTTAAACGTGGGTGATCACTTTAATGCCTATCTTAGCGGCGATAATAAATCAAATAAAGAGCTTGCATTTGCTTATTTTAGGGAGTTTGGGCTGGGTAATGCCAATCTCATCTGGCACAAATACTCATACGAGCTAAGTGGCGGCGAGGCGAGCCGTGTGCAGATCGCTCTGGCGCTTTGCCTGAAGCCAAAAATTTTAATCTGCGATGAGATAACAAGCGGGCTTGATAGCATTAGCGGTAGCCACGTGGCGGGCATCTTGGAGAGTTTAAAGGGCAAGATGAGCGTCGTTTTTATCTCGCACGATGAGGCGCTAACAAACTATCTTAGTGATGAAATTTGGCAGATGAGAGATGGGCGGCTAAATTTAAAGGAAAATGCGTGAAAATCAGGCTTGAAAACGTCTCAAAAAGTTTAAGCTTTAAGGAGCATTTTAACGCTAGAGCTGAAGTGCTGCACCTTTTAGAGGGGATAAGTTGCGAGCTTGATGATGGCGAAAATTTAGCCATTTTGGGGCAAAGTGGCAGTGGCAAAAGCACGCTTGCAAAGCTCATATCATTTAGCGAGCCAAAAAGTGGGGGCAAAATTTATATAAATAATGAAGAGATCACAGACAAAAATGAGCTCAAAAAAGATATCAGATATATCTTGCAAAACCAAAAACAAGCCCTAAATCCAGCGCTAAAAGTAAAAACCGCCATCGCTCATGTGAGGTCGTATCTTAAGCTTAGCTTTAGCGAAAACGAGCTCAAAGAGCTTTTAATAAATTTAAATTTAAAAGATGAAATTTTAGAAAAATATCCATCTCAGCTAAGTGGCGGCGAGGCGACGAGGGTCGGGATACTGCTAGCGCTTCTTTCAAAGCCAAAAATCTTAATCTGCGATGAGATAACAAGCGGACTTGACAACGAGACGAAGCAAAAGATCATAAATTTGCTTTTAAGCTTAGATGAAAAGATCAGCATAATTTTTATCACGCACGATATTTTAAGTGCGATGAAGATAGCACAAAAAGTGCTAATAATCGAGGCTGGCAAGCAGGTGGCGTGGGGTAAATTTGAAGATCTCATAAGCCAAAATGTCCTTAAAAAATACCTCAATGCTGCAAAAATTTATAAAAATAATCTTTGATATAATGCGAGCAAAAAAGGTCAAATTTGCTAGTTCATATCTGCTGCTCGGTCGATAGCCACTACTTTTTACAGCGCCTACGAAAAGACTATCCAAATGAACGAATAGTAGGCTATTTTTACGATCCAAACATACATCCATATAGCGAATTTTTACTGCGTTTTGAGGACGTGAAGCGAAGCTGCGAGAAGCTAGGTATCGAGCTAATATGTGGCGAATACGACTACGAAGCGTGGCTTGGTGGCACAAAGGGGCTTGAAGATGAGCCAGAAAAGGGCAAAAGGTGCGAATACTGCTTTGATTTTCGTATGAAAGACTCTGCTAAAAAGGCGCTTGAGCTAGGACTTAGTAAGATCACGACAACGCTTTTGATGAGCCCAAAAAAGGACTTTTCTCAGCTTAAAAAGGCGCTTGATGAGGCGGTGGCTGGCTCAAATTTAGAGGCGGTTGCGGTTGATTATAGAAAAAATGGTGGCACAAGCGAGCAGTTTATCCTCGCTAAAAAAGACAAGCTCTATCACCAAAACTACTGCGGCTGCGTCTTTGCGCTAAAAAAACAGCGCGACTCTCAAAATTTGCCCCAAAGTGAGCTAATGAGCGAGCTGCACGCAAGGGCACTTTATGGCAGCATTGAAGCTAGGCTTGAGCTTTACAAAAAGGTGCGCATTTGCGAGGCGAGAGGTGAGAAATTTCACATTTTTAGAAGGCGATTTTTAAACTACAGACTTTTGCGCGCTAGTGTTAAATTTGAAGCAGTTGTGGTGCCAAGCTACTTTGTGCTCTACTCTGGCTTTAAAAGAGAGAATTTAAAGCTAAATGTGGAGCGCGACTGCGAAATGGACGATGAGCTAAAAGAGGGCGTGGTTTTTATGAGCTTAAATCGATTTAATAAATTTACAAATAGTAATTTTGCAAGCATAGATGAGCTTTGCAAAAGACCGCTTGAGCTTAGTGATGAGATGAAATTTCGTCGCGATATAAGTGGGGAATTTTCACAAAATCCTATTATCATTTTAGATGAGATCAAAAAGGGTAGCTACGAAATTTATGCAAAGGCTGTTTTTTATTATGACAGCGAAGAAATTTTGGTTTTAGAGCACTAAATTTAAATTAATCAAAGCTAAATTTCAGAGATTTTTAAAAGAAGCTAATAATTTTTTTCTTAGTATAAATTTGTTACAATCGCCAAAAATTTACATTACTAAGGCTAAAACGTGATAGACGTCGTAGAAATTCAAAAAATTCTCCCACATAGATTTCCATTTTTACTTATAGATAGAGTTGTTGAGCTAGAGCCAGCTAAAAACATCGTTGCTTATAAAAATGTAACCATTGGTGAGCCGATATTTCAGGGGCATTTCCCAGGTCACCCAATATATCCTGGTGTTATGATAATCGAAGGCATGGCGCAAGCTGGCGGCGTGCTAGCGTTTAAGAGCATGAGCGACGAGCACCAAGCTGGTATCGAGAATAAAGTGGTCTATTTTATGAGTATAGACGGAGCAAAATTTCGCCATCCTGTCCGCCCTGGAGATAGACTAGAGTATAGACTAAATGTGCTAAAACACAAAGGAAATATCTGGGTACTTGAAGGCAAAGCATACGTCGATGAAGTACTTTGTGCCGAAGCTGAACTAAAAGCGATGATAGTCGATAAATAGGCTTTTGCTTAAGAAAAAGAGAAACAATGAAAAACATCCACCAAACAGCTGTAATAGAAGATGGAGCGATAATCGGAGATGACGCAAACATCGAGGCCTATGCATTTGTTAGCAAAGATGCAGTCCTTGGCAACAATGTCACGATAAAGCAAGGCGCAAGAGTGCTTGGCAAGACCAAGATTGGCGATAACTCTCGTGTATTTAGCTACGCGATAGTAGGTGACATCCCACAAGATATTAGTTATAAAGATGAGGTCGATACTGGTGTCATTATCGGTGAGCACGCAACTATACGTGAGTTTTGCACGATAAATTCTGGTACACACAAGGGTGATGGCATAACAAGGATCGGCGATAATGCTTTTATCATGGCGTATTCTCACATTGCACACGACTGCATAATAGGCAGTAACGTCATTTTGGCAAATAACGCAACTCTAGCAGGCCACGTCGAGCTTGGCGACTACGCTGTTGTAGGCGGCCTTACACCTATTCACCAGTTTGTTAGAGTGGGTGAGAGCTGCATGGTCGCAGGGGCTAGTGCGCTCAGCCAAGATGTAGTGCCATTTTGCCTAGCTGAGGGCAACAGAGCCTATATAAGAAGCTTAAATTTAGTTGGCATTAGGCGTAGATTTGACAAAGAGCAGGTTGAAGAGCTTGTTCGCGCTTATAAATTTTTGTTTAATCAAGGCATCAGCCTAAAAGATCAAGCAAACGAGCTGATCGCAAAAACCAGCGACGAAAATGTTAAAAAAATGTGTAAATTTATATTAGAAACGACAAGAGGAATTCCACTTGCAAAAGGAAGAGATTAATGGCTAGAAAGTGTAATTTTTGTGGCGAGGCTGAGTCTGCTGAGAGAAGATTACTCGCTGATATCGAAGGAAACGCCTATATATGCGAGTACTGTATCGCTGCTGCATACGATATGATACATGGAGATACTAGCGTAGAAGAGAGTAAAAATGACGAAACGATAGAGTATCAAAAGCTCACACCAAAGGAGCTAAAAGCGGTACTTGATAACTATGTGATCGGTCAAGACAGGGCTAAAAAGGTCTTTAGCGTCGGCGTATATAACCACTATAAGAGAATTTTTAAACAAAGCGACATCAAAGACGATACTGAAATTTCAAAATCAAATATCTTACTTGTTGGCCCAACTGGAAGTGGTAAGACGTTGATGGCTCAGACTTTAGCGAGATTTCTTGATGTGCCTATCGCGATTTGCGATGCAACAAGCCTAACTGAGGCTGGATATGTCGGTGAGGATGTTGAAAATATCCTAACAAGGCTCTTGCAAGCCGCAAATGGTGACGTGAAAAAGGCGGAGCAGGGCATTGTTTTTGTAGATGAGATCGATAAGATCGCTAGAATGAGTGAAAATAGAAGCATTACAAGGGATGTTTCAGGTGAAGGCGTACAGCAAGCACTTTTAAAGATCATCGAAGGAAGTGTTGTAAATATCCCACCAAAAGGTGGCAGAAAACATCCAAACCAAGACTTCATCCAGATAGATACGACAAATATTTTATTTGTTTGTGGCGGCGCATTTGATGGACTTCTTGATATCATCGAGAGAAGAGTTGGTAAAAACGTACTTGGATTTAACCAAGAAAAACGTGGCAAAAATGAAAAAGAAAATTTACTAAGCCTACTTGAGCCAGACGATCTTGTAAGATATGGCCTCATTCCAGAGCTTATTGGCAGACTTCACGTAGTAGCTACTTTGAACGAGATAACAAAAGAAGATATGGTAAAAATTTTAACCGAGCCAAAAAATGCGATATTAAAACAATACCAAAAGCTTTGTGCGATTGACGGCGCTACGCTTAAATTTGATGATGAAGCGCTTGAAGAGATAGCAAGTCTAGCTATTGAGCGAAAGACTGGAGCCAGAGGGCTTAGAAGTATAATGGAAGAGCTTATGACAGACATAATGTATGAGTTGCCAGAGCTAAAAGAATATGATATTGTTATCTCAAAAGAGACTGTAAAAGATAAGGCAAAGCCAATTTTAATAAAGCACGATAAGAAAATAGCGTAAAGGAAATAGATGTTTTTAGATCAGGTTATAGGTTTTTTCTCAAGTGATATGGGCATAGATCTCGGTACGGCAAATACACTTGTTTTGGTAAAGGATAAAGGCATAATAATAAATGAGCCTTCTGTTGTTGCGGTAAGGCGTGAGAAATATGGCAAACAAAAAATTTTAGCGGTCGGACATGCTGCAAAAGAGATGGTAGGAAAAACTCCAGGCGATATTGAGGCGATAAGGCCGATGAGAGATGGTGTTATTGCTGATTTTGATATGACTGAGCGCATGATACGCTATTTTATAGAAAAGACTCATAAAAGAAAAAGCTTTTTACGCCCAAGGATCATCATCTCAGTTCCTTATGGACTTACTCAGGTCGAAAGAAAGGCCGTTAGAGAGAGTGCCTTAAGTGCTGGTGCAAGAGAGGTATTTTTGATCGAAGAGCCTATGGCAGCAGCGATTGGTGCAAATTTACCAGTTCGTGAGCCACAAGGTAACCTAGTAGTTGATATCGGTGGTGGTACGACTGAGATAGGTGTTGTCTCGCTTGGTGGTCTAGTCATCTCAAAATCAATCCGCACAGCTGGCGATAAGATTGATATTAGCATTGTTAATTACATAAAAGAGAAATATAACCTACTAATAGGCGAGCGAACTGGCGAGGAGATAAAGATTGCCGTAGGTTCTGCTGTGCAGCTTGAAAAAGAGCTAAGCGTAGTGGTAAAAGGTCGCGACCAAGTGAGTGGCCTTTTGAGTAGAGTCGAGCTAACAAGCGAAGATGTAAGAGAGGCGATGAGAGAACCACTAAAAGAGATCGCAGATGCGCTTAAAACCGTGCTTGAGATGATGCCGCCTGATCTTGCGGGCGATATCGTGGAGACTGGTATCGTACTAACTGGTGGTGGAGCGCTTATTAGAGGACTTGATAAATTTTTATCTGATATCGTTAAACTTCCAGTTTTTGTAGCAGATGAGCCACTTCTCGCGGTTGCTAGAGGAACGGGCAAGGCACTTGAAGAGATTGGGCTTTTACAACAGCTGACAAATGAAGAGTAAGATTGTTCTTTTTGTTTTTATAGCATTGCTTGCTATGGCCTCAGTTTTCAAGGGAGAAATTTTAAGTAATCTTTCTATTGGGTTTAGTAACTATGCTACAAATTCATACGACAATTTTGCTAAAAGCGTGAAAGACTATATAAACGAATATTTTAGGCAGGCTAGCGAGATAGAAAAACTAAGAGCGCAAAATGAAGAGCTAGAGCGCTCAGCCACGCTTCTTTCTACTTTTGCGAACGAGCTAAATCAAATTTTAAAAGATAAAAACTCAACTGCCTACGCCCCAGCCATAAAGCTAGTAAAAGGGCTTAGCTACGTGCATATTGGGGATTATAATAAAATTTGGATAAGCGAGTTTGAAGGATACGATCCAAATAAAATTTACGGGCTCATCTATCAAGGAAATAGCGCTGGTATCGTCATCGCAAAAGATGGCAAGCCACTAGCTTACTTGCAAAATGACCCAAAAAGTATATTTGCAGTTTATATAGGAAATGACAAAATTCCAGGCGTCGCGCATGGAAATCAAGGCCAAATAATGGTGAAATTTATCCCACAATGGCTCAGCCCAAAAGAGGGCGACGAGGTCTTTACGAGCGGGCTTGACGGGATATTTTTTAGTGGGGTGCCAGTAGGGCGTGTGAGTAAAATTTTAAAAGAGAGCTCCTATCAAAGCGTGATAGTTGAGCCCTATGCGAAGCTAAACATACCAAACTATCTATACGTTGTAACAAAGGAAAAATGATGCCAAAAAGAACAGATATAAATACCATTTTGCTAATCGGCTCAGGCCCTATCGTCATCGGTCAAGCCTGCGAATTTGACTACTCAGGCACGCAAGCAGCCAAGACGCTAAAAGAGCTTGGATACCGCGTAGTGCTTATCAACTCAAACCCAGCCACCATCATGACTGACCCAAATTTTGCTGATGCAACGTATATTGAGCCGATCACAAAAGATAGCATTTTAAAGATCATCGAAAAAGAAAGCATTGATGCCATCTTGCCAACGATGGGTGGTCAAGTAGCGCTAAATGCTGCGATGGAGGTCTTTGAGAGCGGACTTTTAAAGGACGTAAAATTTCTTGGTGCAAACCCAGAAGCGATAAAAAAGGGCGAAGATAGGCAAATTTTTAAAGCGACTATGCAAAAGATCGGCATGGACTTACCTGAGAGTAGATATGCCTACAACATGGACGACGCGCTAAATGCGGCAAACGAGATAGGCTTTCCGCTCATCATAAGAGCTAGCTATACGCTTGGTGGTGCAGGAAGTGGCGTGGCTTATAATATGGATGAGTTTAAAGAGCTAGCCAACACCGGCCTTGACGCAAGCCCGATACATGAAATTTTGATAGAAGAGAGTTTGCTTGGCTGGAAAGAGTACGAGATGGAGGTTATTAGAGATAGAAATGATAACTGCATCATCGTCTGCTCTATTGAAAATTTTGACCCAATGGGCGTGCATACAGGCGATAGTATCACGGTCGCACCAGCACTAACACTCACAGATAAAGAGTATCAGGCTATGCGTGACGCTAGCTTTGCCATACTTCGTGAGATCGGCGTTGATACGGGCGGCAGCAACGTGCAGTTTGCCATAGACCCAAAAACAGGCCGTATGATCGTTATCGAGATGAACCCACGCGTTAGCCGAAGCTCTGCACTTGCTAGTAAAGCTACTGGCTATCCGATCGCAAAGGTCGCGACACTACTTGCAGTTGGTTTTAGCCTAGATGAGATCAAAAACGACATCACAGGCACGCCTGCTAGCTTTGAGCCGGTGATCGACTACATCGTGACAAAGATCCCGCGTTTTACATTTGAGAAATTCCCAGGATCAAACCCATATCTAGGCACTGCGATGAAGTCAGTCGGCGAGGTCATGGCGATAGGCAGGACATTTAAAGAGAGTATCCAAAAGGCTCTTTGCAGCCTAGAGCGTGATCTTTGCGGATTTAATAGCCTTAGCCTAGAGAAAAACGCTTTCATTTATGGCATCAGAAATGCAAATGAGAGGAGAATTTTATATCTAGCACAAGCCTTTAGAGATGGCTTTAGCGTGGCTGAGGTGCATGAGTTTAGTAAGATCGATCCATGGTTTTTAGAGCAAATTTATGAGATAGTTAAATTTGAAGATAAGATCGACATGGATATCTTAAATAACGAAGAGCTGCTGCGAGAGGCCAAAAGTATGGGCTTTTCAGACAAGATGATAGCTGTGCTTATAAATGAAAAAGACGATCTTGAGCTTAGCCAAAATGATATCTATTTTGCTAGGCAAAAGCTTGGCATCGAGCTTGAATACAACGAGGTTGATACTTGTGCGGGCGAGTTTAAGGCGCTAACGCCGTATCTTTACTCAACCACAAATATCACTAAATTTCCTAAAAAAGAGCTAGCAAAAGACGCTAAAAAGGTAATGATAATAGGCGGCGGTCCAAATAGGATCGGCCAGGGTATAGAGTTTGACTACTGCTGCGTGCATGCAAGCTATGCTCTAAGAGACCTTGGCATAAAAACGATAATGTACAACTGCAACCCAGAAACTGTCTCAACCGACTACGACACGAGCGATATTTTGTACTTTGAGCCGATTGATTTTGAGCATGTTAGATCAGTCATCGAGCGTGAAAAGCCAGACGGCGTGATCGTGCATTTCGGCGGCCAAACTCCGCTTAAATTTGCAAAACGCCTAAGCGTGATCGGCGCTAAGATCATCGGAACAACTGCGAGAGTGATCGATGTGGCCGAGGATAGAAAGAAATTTAGCGAATTTATAAATAAAATAGGCGTTCTTCAGCCTAAAAATGACACCGCCACTAGCCTAGAAGAAGCTTTGCAAAAAGCTGCTACTATCGGCTATCCAGTGCTAGTTCGCCCAAGCTACGTCCTTGGTGGCAGGGCGATGAGAAGGGTGCATAACGAGAGCGAGCTAAAAGAGTATATGAGCGAAGCGGTCAAAGTTAGTAATCACTCACCAGTACTACTTGATAAATTTTTACAAGATGCAAAAGAGCTCGACGTAGACGCGATATGTGATGGCAAAGAGGTCTATATTGGCGCGATAATGGAGCATATCGAGGAGGCTGGAATTCACTCTGGTGACTCAGCTTGCATACTGCCACCGATGAGTTTAAGCGCAGAAATGATAAAAAAAGTGGAGAAGCAAACTAGAGATATCGCGCTAAATTTAGGTGTTGTCGGCCTTATGAATATCCAGTTTGCCATCTATGAAAACGAGCTTTACATGATCGAGGTAAATCCTCGCGCGAGCAGGACTGTGCCATTTGTGAGCAAGGCTACTGGCGTGCCTATGGCAAAGGTGGCGACAAGAGTTATGTGGCAGGGAAATTTACGTGAGGCGCTTAAATTTTATGATGATTACAGAGTTGTTTATGAAGAGGGCGACATCTTAAAACCTCGCGTAAGTTCGCATATTTGTGTAAAAGAGTGTGTGTTGCCATTTAACAAGCTAAGTGGCGCCGATCTCATCCTTGGCCCTGAGATGAAAAGCACTGGCGAGGTAATGGGCATAAGCCACGATTTTGCAAGCTCATTTGCAAAGAGCCAGATCGCTGCTAGCAACACTTTGCCAAGCAAGGGCAGGGTATTTTTAACGCTAGCTGACGCTGATAAATCTTACGCGCCTGATCTTGCAAAAGAGCTAATAGCACTTGGTTTTAGTATCATCGCAACTGGCGGTACGCATAAAATTTTAAGCGAAGCTGGCGTTGAGGCTGAGTTTGTCTATAAGATAAGTGAGGGCAGACCAAACGTCGAAGATAGGCTCAAAAACGGCGATATCGCACTTGTCATCAATACAAGCGATACAAAATCAAGTGTGGATGATGGCAAAAAGATCCGCCAAAATGTACTTAGATTTAAAATTCCATATTTTACAACGATCCGCGCAGCACTCGCAGCTGCTAAGTCGCTAAGCACAGTTCAAACTGGTAAAGCACTTGAGGTAAAAAGTCTACAAGAGTATCTAAGCGAGAAATGAATCAAAAAGAGCGCGTAGTAGAAGCGTTGGCTAGCCTTGGTGGGATGGCAACGCTTTTTGATCTTTATCATAAAACTGATGTTAGCACTTGGGGTAGCAAAACTCCATTTGCTAGTATAAGACGGATAGTGCAGACTAATAAAGAATTTTATAAGATCAGAGCCGGACTTTGGGGACTTTGTGAGTTTAGAGATAAAAATTTAGCCAAAACAGGTGATAGTAAGAGTGAGCAAAATGAGAAATTTACACATTCTTATTTTCAAGGCGTTATCGTTGAGATAGGAAATTTAAGACATTTTCAAACATTCATCCCAGCTCAAGATAAGAACAAAATTTATAAATCAGATAAGAAACTTTGCGAACTTGCGAGCTTGAGTGAGATATATAAATTTAGTTATGAAGATATCGTTAAAAGAGCAAAAACAATAGATGCAATATGGTTTAATGAAAGAAATTTACCAAACTCATTTTATGAAGTTGAACATAGCACAGACTTTAAAAACTCACTAAACAAATTTTTTGAGCTTCAAGACTCTAATGCTAGGATGTTTATAGTCGCATACAAAAAGAGGCAAAGAGAGTATGAAAGCGTTTTAAGAGCTAGCATCTACGAGCAGATAGCCCAAAAGGTAAAATTTGCTAGTTATGAAGATATATCAAGGCAGCTTGAAAGAGAGAGAGCGAGCAAGCATCTATAAAAATGGGGATTTAATGAGTGAATTTGAAGTTGAGATAACTGAAATTTTAAGTAAAAAAATAAAGTTTAAAGCAAAAGATCAGCATGAGGCATGTAAGATCGCCAAAAAGGCTTATGAAAAGAGTGAGATCGTGCTTGGAGCTGATGATTTTACTGAGGTGAAATTTAAATCTTGTCCACAAGTAAGCCAAAAGATCAAGGTAAAAAATGAATAATATAACTCCTTTTGATGAATTTATGGCAAGTTTAAAAGAGACAAATGCTACACTTGGCTACTTTTGTGATTTTGAAAAATGTTCTAAGAACCTTGCGAAGGTCGCTATCAAACTTAATGCTTTAAATTCTTTGCTTGGTTCAAAAGATTTGAAAACAGATATTTTCACACTTTTTAGAGAATATCGAAGCTGCTTTGAGGTACTAAATTTACTAATTGCCGTTCGAGAAAGTGGTAGAAAAGTTGTGAGCTCAAGCGGTAATTTACTTGAGCTAAAGAGTTATTTTGATGAGCCAGAGAAAATTTACAGCTTTCTTTTAGAGACTGGGCTTGATGAAGTTTTCAAGGATAGAAAAATTAAAAATTTATGTGATTATGTATTTGGCGTGGAAGTTGGACTTGATACAAACGCTAGAAAAAACCGCAGTGGAGCAAATTTTGCGAATTTAATTTCAGAAAGGTTTCATTCTGAAAATATCTGCTTTCAAGCTGAAGTATCAAGCTCAAATTTTTCATTAAATTTAGGTAGTGATGTGAAGATATTTGATTTTGCGACTCGCATAGAAAATATCACTTATCTAATCGAAGCAAATTTTTATAGTGCCGGTGGCTCAAAATTAAACGAAGTAGCAAGAGCTTACATCGAAATAGCCAAAAGGATCTCCTATTTGCCAGAGTATAAATTTATCTGGATCACTGATGGCTGGGGTTGGCACGATGCTAGAAATAAGCTACAAGAGGCCTATAAGTGTGTGAGGATTTATAACCTTGCAAATTTGCACCTTTTTATAAATGAGCTTAAAAATGCATAACGATTTCAGGCTCATAAATGGCGACTGCTTTAGCGAACTAGCTAAATTTAAGGGAGAGTTTGATCTTATCTTTGCGGATCCACCATATTTTCTTTCAAATGGCGGACTTAGCATCCAAAACGGGCAGATAGTTAGCGTAAATAAAGGCAAGTGGGATGAGGGCACAAATATCGATGAAATTGATGAGTTTAACCTAGAATGGCTCAAACTCGCTAAAAACGCACTTAGTAATAACGGCAGCGTGATGATAAGTGGGACATATCACAACATCTTTTCTATAGGTAGAGCGCTTCAAAAGCTTGATTATAAAATTTTAAACATCATTACATGGCAAAAGACTAATCCTCCGCCAAATTTTAGCTGTAGGTATCTAACGCATAGTACTGAGCAGATCATTTGGGCTAGAAAAGATGAGAGACATAAACACATCTTTAACTATGAGCTTATGAAGCGAATAAATGGAGATAAACAGATGAAAGATGTGTGGAGTTTTGCTGCGATTTCTCCTTGGGAGAAAGCATGCGGTAAGCACCCTACACAAAAACCACTTTCGCTTTTGATAAGGCTTATTTTGATGGCAAGTAATGAAAATAGTGTCATTTGTGATCCATTTGCAGGCTCTGCAACAACTGGCATAGCTGCAAATTTGTTAGGTAGAGATTTTGTTGGTATCGAAAAAGAGCAGGGATTTATGGATATAGCACTTAAGCGAAAGGCTGAGCTAGAAGCAAATTCTATAAAATTTAGAGATAAATTTAGTGATATAAAGTTGCTAGACAGCTTAAAATTTGGTTAGATTCAAGATACCTTACTTTACAACGATCCGTGCAGCACTTGCTGCTGCTAAGTCGCTAAGTGCAGTTCAAACTGGCAAAGCACTTGAGGTAAAAAGCTTGCAAGAGTATTTATCTAAAAAGTAATAAATTTAAGGCAGTTTAGCTTATAGCTAAACTATTTTTTAAAGTATTATTAGAAGCAATAGATGTCCATATATGGCATTTTGCTTTGAATTTTAGTCTAGCTTTCATTAATCTAGTAATATTAAAGCTTATGTTTAATATAATCTCACTCAAAAGGAGAGATTATGAAAATTTTAAATGCTTTTTTTACGGGTATTATATTTGTCCTTGCTCCTATTTTTACGTTATTTGTTGGAATTTACAACAACTACTTTTCTTACTATGGTATAAGCGAGTATTTTAATGTTATTTTTGTTGATAACGTGCCTTTCTTATGGCTTTTGCCCGTATTTTTTATATTTGGGTATTGCTTTTTTTACGCACCTTTTAGAAAAATTTTTAGAGCCTTTTATTTAGTTTTGCTAATAGTTTGTGCTTTTAGTTGGTATCCTGACTTTGGACGCACTTTAGGAGAAAATTATTTTATGAGCAAATCGCTATCTTTAGATATTTCATCAAATTTAGAAAATGAGCAAAAGACTGATGGAAAGATACTTTATGAAGGACGAAGAGAAATTTATTTTTTAAGAAGCGATAATAATAAAGTCGTTAAAATTTCAAAGTAAAGTTTTACCTTTATTTAGTTAAAATGGCATAAAAATTTAAAGGTTTAAAATGCGTTTAAAACTCCCACACGTTCCGTATATTTCACATAAAATAGCAATAGATCTTCTAAATTGTGGTTTCGTAAGACTAAATAAAGGCATTGAGCCAATCGTAGCAAAAACAAGTGAAATTTTAACAGTCGATGTTCAAAAAGAAAGAGCTTTAGATGAGCGAGTAAATGAGCTTTTGGAGAAAAATGAAGACGAGATGCAAACTATGCAAATTGACCGCAAAAATATGTTTTGGCTCGTTAAAAAGAAGCTCGCAGGCGAATTTGATGTAATCTTAACCCACGAAGATAGATTTAGCAATATCGCTCACAAAGTGCTTGAAACTATTTGGAAGAGCGGTCTTGTTGATTATAATGTATCTGAAAATCGCGTAAAAAATGTGATTTATAACTCAATAGACGAGTACTTAAAAAGCTATGAGAAGATAGAAGATGATGTTTATGAAATGATACAAAATTATAAACATAAGCTAATCCCAGGAACTGATGAATATGATCTTGTTTTTGAGCGTTTGTATCAAGATGAGCTTAAAAAAAGAGGCATGCTTTAATGAAAGCTTACATTTATATTGAAAATGGTGTTTTTTTAGAAGCAAAAGCTTTTGGTACTCACGGCGAGTGTGCAGGTGAGCTCGTTTTTAATACCTCAATGACTGGCTATGAAGAGATCATGAGCGATCCAAGCTATGCTGGTCAGTTTATCGTCTTTACTATGCCAGAAATAGGCATAGTAGGTATAAATGAAGATGATATGGAGAGCCTTAGAATTCATGCAAGTGGCGTTATAATGAGAAGCTACAACGAGACCCCGTCAAACTACCGCTCGCAAAAATCTTTGGGAAAATTTTTCGAAGAGCAAGGTAAATTTGGCGTTTATGACGTTGATACTAGATACCTCACAAAGATGCTACGTGACGAGGGTGCGCTTATGGCCTATATCTCAACGCAGATAAGCGACAAAGATGAGCTAAAACGCAGGCTTGAAAGTAGCGGGCGCATCGAAAATATAAACTACGTAAAAACAGTTAGTGCGATGGATGAATATGAGCACAAAAGAGGTGCATGGGATAGAAATTTAAAGTCATATAAGCCGTTAAAAAGTATTGGTAAAAAGATAGCTGTTTTTGACTTTGGTGTAAAGAGAAATATCTTAAATGAGCTATGTGAAACTGGTCTTGAAGTCATTGTCGTGCCACACGACACTAAGGCTGAAATTTTGATAGAAAAATTTAAAAATGGCGAGATAAATGGGGTATTCTTATCAAATGGTCCTGGTGAGCCAAAAAATTTAAAGGCCGAAATAGGCGAGATCAAAAAGATGATTGAGGCTAGGATACCTATATTTGGCATTTGTCTTGGACATCAGCTACTATCAAACGCCTTTGGATACGAGACATATAAGCTTAAATTTGGTCAGCATGGAGCAAATCACCCAGTGCTAAATTTAGAGACAAAGGCGATCGAGATAACAACACAAAATCACAACTACAACGTACCTGAAAGTATCGCAGAAGTAGCAGTTGTGACGCATAGAAATTTATTTGACAACACGATCGAAGGTGTGAGATACAAAGAATATCCGATCTTTTCAGTTCAGCACCACCCAGAAGCAAGTGGTGGTCCAAGCGAGAGTAAATATATATTTAAGCAGTTTTTAGAAATTTTATAAGATGCAAAACATAAACCTTTACATGATTATCTCAGTTGCATTTTTAAGTAGCTTTAGTCATTGTGTAGGTATGTGCAGCGGATTTTTGAGTTTACAGACTCTATTTTTTAAAGGTAAGAATAAAATAGAAATTTTAATGCTAAGTACGCTTTATAGTCTAGCTAGAATTTTTGCTTATGTAGTTTTAGGAGCTTTACTTGGCACCTTTGGAGCTGTTATTAGCTTTAACATGCAAGCAAGAGGCGTGATATTTTTCATAGTTGGCTTAATGATCGCGTTTATCGGCATTGCCTTACTTTTTAGGGGTGAACTTTTAAAATTTGTAGAGAATCAAAAGGCGCTTAATTTTGTAGCAAGAATTGCAAAAACAAGGATTCAAAAGAAAAATTTAACAAATTTTTTATTACTTGGTTTTTTAAATGGCTTTTTGCCTTGTGGTGTGGTTTATTATTTTTTGGCACTTGGGATTTTAAGTGCAAATTTTATTGATTCGGTTTTTATAATGCTTGTATTTGGTCTTTGTACATTGCCAGCTATGCTTTTAGCTAGCTTTGTATTTGGAATTTTAAATGAAAAATTTAAAGACATAATGTTTAAGATCTCAGCTAGCATAATGATAATAAATGGAATTTATCTATCATTTTTAGGATATAGAGCAAATGCTTAAGATAGTTAAAGTAAGAGAGATAATTGTTAATTACGTCAAAATTTATGATGTTTGATAAATATAACCAAAAAGGAAGAATAAATGAGCAAGATTCTTAATAATCTAACTGTTCTTATCGTTGAGAATGAGGGAGATGGTAAAAAAATAGTACAAGAAGTTATGCGAGATAAATTCGAAAAAGTTATCACTGCTCAAAATGGCGATGAAGGACTTAAGAAATTTAAAAAATATAATCCAAATATGGTTATAACAGACGTTTTTATGCCTATAATGAATGGCCTTGATATGGCTAAATGCATTAAAGAAATTTCAAAAGATACACCTATTATAGTTTTTAGTACAAATAGTGAAAAAGAAACACTTCTAAAAGCGATAGATGTTGGTATTGATAAATACGTTTTAAAGCCGATTGATCTTGATGATTTTTTAGTTACGTTAGAAAATGTCGCTAAAAATAAGATAGAAACAGCAAATATTATTCAGGTTACAAATGGATATAGTTTTAATAAAATAAAACGTGTGCTTATCAGAGATGGTGTTGAAATTTCTCTTACAAAAAAAGAACTTGCTTTTATATCTTTACTCATAAAAAGACTTGGTACGCTTGTGCTTCACGATGAAATAAAAAATGTTGTTTGGGTTGGTGAGAGCGTGACAGAGGCTGCTATTAGGACCTTTGTTAAACGTGTTAGAGATAAAGTCGGTAGTAATTTTATAAAAAATGTTCCTGGACTTGGTTACAAAATAGATAGAAGACTCTCTTAGTAAAAGATAATTTATATTAATTAAGTCTTTTTATAGTTTTTCTACTCTAAAATAACCGAAAATTAATATAAATTTAACTAGGAGGAAAATTTATGCGACCATCCCAGTTGCTACATTATGATTATAGTGTGGCAAAACTCTTTATGTTTTCCACAATATTTTTTGGTATTGTTGGCATGGCTATTGGTGTTTTGGTGGCTTTTCAGCTTGCCTGTCCTGATCTAAACTATATAGCTGGTGAGTATTCGGCCTTTGGAAGGTTGCGTCCTCTTCATACCAATGGCATTATATTTGGTTTTATGCTTTCAGGTATTTTTTCTACTTGGTACTATATCGGACAGCGTGTTTTAAAAGTTTCAATGAGTGAGTCGCCATTTTTGATGTTCATTGGTAAGCTTCATTTTTGGCTTTATATATTTGTTATGATTCTAGCTGTTGTGACGCTTTTTATGGGCGAGAGTACATCTAAGGAGTATGCCGAGCTCGAGTGGCCAATAGATATTGCAGTAGTAGTAGTCTGGGTGCTTTGGGGCGTTAGTATATTTGGACTTATTGGTATACGCCGCGAGAAAACACTTTACATCTCAGTTTGGTATTACATTGCTACATTTCTTGGCGTTGCCATGCTTTATCTATTTAATAACATGGAAATTCCAACAAGGCTAGTTAGTGGATATGGCTCATGGCTACACTCAGTTTCGATGTATGCTGGCTCTAATGATGCTTTGGTTCAGTGGTGGTACGGTCACAACGCAGTTGCATTTGTATTTACAGTAGCGATCATTGCCCAAATTTATTATTTCTTACCAAAAGAGAGCGGACAGCCAATATTTTCTTATAAGCTTTCGTTATTTTCATTCTGGGGCCTTATGTTTATCTATCTTTGGGCTGGCGGTCACCACCTAATATATACTGCTGTGCCTGATTGGATGCAGACTATGGGTTCGGTTTTTTCTATTGTTTTGATTTTACCTTCTTGGGGTTCAGCTATTAATATGCTTCTTACAATGAAAGGCGAATGGACACAACTTCGCGAGAGCCCGCTTATTAAATTTATGATTCTAGCTTCAACTTTTTATATGTTTTCAACTCTTGAAGGCCCTATCTTAGCTATCAAATCTGTAAATGCACTAGCTCACTATACTGACTGGGTGCCAGGACACGTACATGATGGCGCACTTGGCTGGGTTGGTTTTATGACTATGGCAGCACTTTATCATATGACGCCACGTGTCTTTAAGCGTGAAATTTATTCAAAATCCTTAATGGAAGCTCAATTTTGGATACAAACAACAGGTATCGTTTTATACTTTGCTTCTATGTGGATTGCTGGTATTACGCAAGGTATGATGTGGAGAGCGACTGATAGTTATGGAAATTTACTCTACTCATTTATTGATACTGTTGTAGTGCTTATACCTTATTATTATATTAGAGCTATTGGTGGGCTTTTGTATTTGATTGGCTTTTTGATGTTTGCTTACAATATTTATAAATCAACTTCTGCTAAAGCTATTTTGGCAGAGCCAAAAAGTGCAACGCCTATGGGCGGTGCTAAAGCCAATGCGGAGGTGATGTGATGTTTGCTTGGTTAGAAAAAAATCCATTCTTTTTTGCAGTTTGCGTCTTTATCGTCATAGCTTATGCTGGCGTGGTAGAAATTTTACCTGATTTCGCAAATAGAGCTAGACCACTCGAGGGTACAAAACCTTATACAGTTTTAGAGCTTGCTGGAAAAAATATATATATACAAAATGGTTGCAACACCTGCCACTCACAGATGATACGTCCGTTTAAAGCTGAGACTGATAGATATGGCATGTATTCGCTAAGTGGCGAATTTGCTTATGATCGTCCGCATCTTTGGGGTTCAAAAAGAACGGGCCCAGATCTTATGCGTGTGGGTAATTATAGAACGACAGATTGGCATGAAAATCATATGTTAAACCCAGCCTCTGTTGTGCCAGGTTCGATCATGCCAGCATATCCATTTTTATTTAAGAAAAATGCTGACATAGAGACCGCTTACGCTGAAGCACTAACTGTTAAAAAGGTCTTTAACACGCCTTATGATGAGAAAGATATGCCAGCTCTTGGTACTTTTGAGCAAGCAAATGCCAACGTGAAAGAGCAGGCTGCAAGTATCGTTGAAAGTATGAAAGATGAGCAAGTAAAAAGTGCCTTTGCAAAGGGTGAAATTCGCCAGATCGTGGCACTTATCGCCTATCTAAATAGCCTAAAATAGGAGTTAATAATGGATATTAGAGAACTTCAAGCTTATGGCTATTTTATTTTGACAGCATTCTTAGCTATCACTTTGTATGCTTATTTTTTTCATCTTTACAAAAGTGAAAAGCAAGGTAGAAGAAATTATGAGAAATATTCGAAATTAGCCCTAGATGATGAGATCGGAAGTAAAATTTTAGAGCAAAAGGCTACAAAGGAGAGCGTATGCAATGGCTAAATTTAGAAGATAATATAAATTTACTTGCGTTAATAGGTGCCATCTTAATTATCGTACTAACTGTCGTTGTAGCTGGCAAGTATGTTGGTCAAATGAAAGTTAAAAAAGATGAAAGCGTAGAGCTTAGCGAGCACAACTGGGATGGGATAGGCGAGTATAAAAACCCAGTTCCATTTGGTTGGGCGATAGTTTTTTTACTAACTCTTGTTTGGGCTATTTGGTATTATTTACTTGGTTATCCACTAAATTCTTACTCACAAATCGGTGAATATAATAAAGAAGTAAAAGAAGCAAACGCTAAATTTGAAAAAGAGTATGCAAACCCAAGCAAAGAAACGCTTCATGCTATGGGAGAGAGCGTATTTTTGGTGCAATGCTCAGCATGTCATGGCATCACAGGCGATGGCATTGGTGGCAAAGCTGCAAATTTACAAATTTGGGGTAGCGAACAAGGAATAGTTGATACGATACTAAATGGCTCAAAGGGACTTGATTATCCTATGGGCGAGATGCCAGCAGGTCTAGCTGATGCTGATGGAGCAAAGGCCATTGCAGCTTATGTTGCAAAAGAGATAAGTGCTATAAAAAGTACAAAAAATGAAAATTTAGTAGCTATGGGAAAAGAGCTTTACGTAGCTTGTGCTGCTTGTCACGGAGATGATGGCAAAGGCATGGATGGTATGTCGGCTGATCTTAGTAAATATGGTTCAAGTGAGTTCATCGTAGATGTACTAAATCGTGGTAAAAACGGCAACATCGGTGTTATGCCTAAATTTAATGATGGCAGATTAAACGAGATACAACAAAAAGCAGTTGGCGAATATGTCATATCGCTATCAAAGGGCGAATAATGGAAAATAAAAATAGAAATATCTTTGCTTTAAATGGCATTAGCGGTTATTTGGTGGCAGTTTTGCTTTTGCTATCTATCCTTGGCGTACTTACTTATATTGGTATTGGCTTGCAAAAAGATGTAGCAACCAAACCTTACTCATTAAAAGATGCAAGTAGCATTGAGATGAAGAGCGTTGACAACGCTAAACACGTCATTATAAAGGAGTAGTGATGCTAGGCATAATAGAAAAAGCCATAATCTTGCTGATAGTTGTTGCAGGAGCTATTTGTGCGTGGTCAGTGCTTACATCAAACCACCTTTTTGTAGGCTAGGTGTGAGAAAATTTATACTCATTTTTATATTTTTGCTCTCACAAAGTTTGGCTTTGGGAGCAAATTTTGTGATAAATAATGATGAAATTTTAAGCCAAAAAGTAAGTGTAAAGCTAAATGAGATCGGCAGTGAGCTTTACGCAAAAAGCGGTATAAATTTAGTAGTTGGCGTATATAAAGATGGTGAGCTAGAAGCTCTTTTTAAAGAGCAAAACCTTAGCTCACCTTATGCTTTTTTACTGCTTATAAAGGATAAAAAGAAAGTAGAAATTTTTGCCGATTCTAATACTTCAAAGCTTTTTAATAAAGAACAAATTTTAAGTGTAAATCCAGAATCAGGAACGATAATTCCTATTTTAGTTTCTAAAAATGGCAAAGATATCTATAATGCCGCTATATTAAATGGCTACGCTGATATTGCCGAGCAAATCGCATCTAGCTTAAATTTACAGCTTGAAAGTAGTGTTGGAAATTCAAACAAAACTACGTTAAATTTTTTAAGATTTTTCATCTATGGCTTGGTTGCATTTTTTATAGTTGTTATCTTTTATAAAAAGGTAAAAAATGGATAAAAAAACCTTTTGGCCTTATGCTATCGTGCTTAGCTTCATTGCTATCATTATCGCTTGCGCAGTAACGATCATCATAGCACTGAAATATCCAGTCGAGATGGATAGCTCTTATATGCAAAGCTACCAAAATGTCGATGAAAATATAACCTTTATCAAAGAGAGTGAAAAACGCTTTGATGAGAAATTTGATCTAAAATTTGAGCCAAATTTTAATGCCCTAAATGCTAAGTTTAAATTTCATCTAACTCCCCAAAAAGGAGAAATTTCAGCTTTAAAATATGAAATTTTACTTACTCGCCCACAGACAAATAAAGAAAATAAAATTTTAAGAGCTTCATGGCAAGAAAATGATCTAGTAAGTGAAGAAACAAGTCTAAGAGAAGGTAGATGGCAGCTACTTTTAAGGCTAAGTGACACTAATGATACAAGGTATTATAAATTTGATCTTAATGTCACAAAATGATCTTAAAATCGCAGCTTTGGCATCTGGAAAAGATTTCAAAGCCGAGTTTAAATTTTAATAAACTAATCTTTTTAGCTAAATCTAAAACCAAAATACTAAGTTTTTATCAAATAAAACTATAAATCAAATCTCTTTAAATCCAAAATTTAATCCCAAACGCTCACAAGTACCGACATATTCTTTAAATTTATAGATTAATGGATGCCATTTTTGCGTATCTATCTTTTTATCTTTTAGTAAATTTTCATCTACAAAAATGCCTGTAATCTTGCAAGTAACTATGCTAAACCACTCTTTTAACTCTATCTTTTCTACAACCGTTTCTATCTGTATCTTACACTCTTTTATCCTGACGGTTTTTGCATTTATGCCAGGTTCTTTGCTGAGATTTGCTACCTTAAATTTATCGTGCTCGTAGGTGTAGCCAAGATTCTTTTTTTCTTCTGGCACGTCACTATCACCAGTTAGTTTTTCCATTTTTTGCACAGCTTCTAGCAGGCTTTCATCACATAAATTTAGCGTGATATCTGAACCGTTTTTAATATTTTTAAAGCCTTGATTTTCAATGCCTATGCCAAGCACTACTGTATTTCCTAACGTCCAAGAAGATGAAAGCACCGTGATATCATCGTTTGCATTTTTATCTTTTGTAGTGGCTAGCAAAACCGGAAAGCCGTAGTAAAAACCTTGTCTGTTTAACTCTTTATGCATTTTTGCTCCTTTTTTTGTGATTGTAGCTTTTGGCTCTTTAAGGCTTAAAATTTTAATGTATTTAGATGAAAATTTAAAGCTTTGGCTAAGCGTAAAAAGCGCTCTTTTATCAGCATTTAGCTATCATTGCTTAAAAATTTAAGAGAGAAAAATGCATAACCTAAACCAACTTTTTGTCTTTACGAACTCGCGTAAGATTCGTGAATTTAATGCAAGTTTTAATGATGAGCTAATCCCAAAAAGCCTAAGTATTGCCGAGTTTTATAAAAAGATAGTTTATGTAGATGGTAGATTTGAGATTGATAGCACCTATGCTTTAGTGCTTATGAATAGAGCCTGTGCCAGTGTCAAAAAGGCAAACTCGGTGCTTAAAATCCCAACTGAGTTTTTTGAATTTTTGAAAAATAATGACTATCTTTTTTCATTTTTTAAAGAGCTAGCTATTAGTAAAAAGAGTATCTCTGAGATCAAATTTAACGATATTTACGCTAATTTTGAGGAGCATTTAAACATACTTGAAGCGGTTTTAAAAGAGTATGAGAGCTTACTTGATAGAGAAAATCTCTACGATGATATAACCTTGCCAAAAATTTATAACATAAATGAAGCTTACATCAAAAGCTTTAGTGAAATTTCACTGCATATAGATGGAATTTTAAGTGAATTTGAGTGGGAAATTTTAGAGAAAATCTCAAAGCTAACTACGCTAAAAATTATCTTTCAAACCAGTGTTTTCAATGCAAAGCTAATCAATAAAATAAAGCAAATTTCAGCTATTAGCGAGATTGAAAGTTACAAAAAATATGAGTTAAATTTAAAGACAAATGAGCTAATTTGCTTAGAAAATATCAAAAAATTTGAGCCAGTCTTAGAGAAGCGATTTGCCACTAGAAGCCTGCAATGTGCCTATGCTATGGCAAAGGCGAGCGAGTTTGTGCGTGAGGGCATAAAGCCTGAAAACATCGCTGTTATATTGCCAGATGAGAGTTTTAGTGAAATTTTAAGGTTTCATGATAGAGATAAAATTTTTAACTACGCTATGGGCGAGAGCTTTAAAAATACAAGATTTTATGAGGCACTTTTTTACATTACAAGAGCGATAAACGAAGAGGTAAGGCCGGTTTTTGATCAAAGCAAGTGTGAGAGCTACGAGGAGCTTGGCTTTATCTTGAGCACGCTTGGCGTAAATGAAGAGCTTTTTAATAAATTTAAATCAAGCTATTTTGATCTTTGCGACTTTGCTAAATTTAAAGAGCTAATAGATGAGCTTTTGGTGCTTGAAAATGAGCCAAGATGCGAAGAGAAGCTCGCACTTGAGCTTTTTAGGATCGAGAATTTATGTAGGTATTTTAGCTTTAGCTTAAAGCAGTTAAGTGAAATTTTTTTGCTAAATATCTCGCGTCTTAGCATCGATGATGTGGGTGGCGGAAAGATCAGCGTCATGGGCATGCTAGAGAGCCGTGGAATGAAATTTGATGGTGTGATCATAGTTGATTTTAATGATAACTTCATCCCAGCAAGAAGTACAAATGAGATGTTTTTAAACTCGAAAGTGAGGCAAAAAGCAGGACTTATAAGCTACCTTGAGCGTGAAAATTTGCAGAGATTTTACTATGAAAGTCTTATAAACAATGCCAAAAAGGTCGCCATAAGCTGTGTTTTAAACGAAGAGGGTATTCCTTCAAGATTTCTAAAAAATTTCAAAACAATAAAAGACGAGAAATTTAGTGATGAGGCGTATTTAAAATTATTTTTAAAAGGAAGTACAAGCCTAAATTTAAGCGATGACGAGATCATCTTGGAGCATGATTTTTTCACTAAACCGCTATCATTTTCGACGCTAAATTTATTTCTAACTTGCCCAAGAAAGTATTATTATGCAAAGATAGCTGGCATAAGGCCTGCAAAAGGCGTAGCAACTGAGCCAGGATCTAAGCAAGGAAATAGCGTGCATAAGGCGCTTTATGAATACTACACGAGTGATTTTTATAGACAAAAAAATATATTTGATTTGGCTATTTTTAAAGAAATACTTGCAAAGCAAGATTTTTCTTCGCTTGAGCTTGAGATTTGGTCGCAGAAATTTAAAGAATACGCAGAGTTTGAAAATGAACGTTTAAGTGCTGGCTTTAGAGTGCTTGAGTGCGAAAAAGACATAGAGAGCAGTTTTTGTGATGCAAAGATAAAAGGCATTATCGATAGGATCGATGCTAGCCCTGATGGTGAACCTTTTATACTTGATTATAAAACTGGTGATGCAAATGCGAACTCACTTCAGCTTGCATTTTATGAAGCGCTTTATGGTAGCGAGGTAAAAAGTGCTTATTTTGCTCTAAAGAATGAACCTGTGCTTATTAGCTCAAAAAAAAGCGTAGATGATCTAAAGGTCGAGATAGAAAATCTAAAGAGCATAAATAACACTAAGATAAATTTTGAAAGAAAAAGCGGAGCTTGTAAATTTTGCGAGTATGCCATACTTTGTAGGAGAGAGTTATGAAAGATTTTTTAGCCCTAAAAGCAAGCGCTGGAAGCGGGAAAACATTCGCTTTAAGCGTTCGTTATATCGCTTTGGTACTTAGAGGCGAAAATATAAACGAGATCATCGCTCTAACCTTTACCAAAAAAGCGGCCAATGAGATGAAAGAGCGCATAATCGCAACTTTTTTGGACTTGCAAAACAAAAAAGACGAGCTTGATAAGCTTTGCAAAGAGCTTAGTTTGAGCCAAGATGAGGTCATAAAAAGACGCGATGAGAAGCTTTATAGGTTTTTGCAAAGTGAGTTAAAAATTTATACATTTGATGCATTTTTCTCTGGAATCCTAAAGAAATTTAGTCAAAATTTAGGGCTTAGTCCTGATTACAGCGTGCAAGATAGTCTGCAAGATCTGGCGTGGAAAAAATTTGTAAAAGAGGCAAGTAAAGATCAAAAGCTTCTTAGTGAGCTTGCACTCATGATGATAATCTCAAGTCAAAAAGAGGCGAGCTTTTCGCAGACTTTGGCTAAATTTTATGAGAGCTTTGGTGGTGAGCTAAAGGATAGTGGTGCAAGCTATCCAGATGATAGCAAGGTAAGAGCAGCGCAAAAGGAGATAAATGAGTATATAGCCTTGCAAAATGGTGCTAGCGATACGGCCAAAAAGACATTTAAAGAGCAAAATTTGTTTGAGCTTTTTAAAAATAAGGTCTTTGAAAGAGAGAGCCTGGATTACCGCACTTTTAGCAAAATTTATACAAGTGAGCTTGATAGGCTCTTTAACGAGCTAAAAGAGGCGGCAAAAGAGTATATTTTGGAGGTTGAAAGATACAGACTTAGCGGCTTTAGCAAGCTCTTAAACGTTTATAAATACTCAAATTTAGAGCTAAATAAAGAGATAAACGCTTTAAGTTTTGCTGATATAAATAAGCTGGTCTTTAAGCTTTTGGTTGAAAATTTTGATAAAGATGTGCTTTATTTCAGGCTTGATGGCCGCATAAATCACCTTTTGATAGATGAGTTTCAAGATACAAATGTGATCCAATATGAGATCATCTTGCCAATTATCAATGAAATTGTTTCGGGATACGGACAAAACGGGCTTGGAAGCTTTTTTTACGTTGGAGATACGAAGCAGAGTATCTATAAATTTAGGGGCGGTAAAAAAGAGCTTTTTGATAAGCTTGGAGAGAAATTTGAGCAAATTTTTGTGGAAAATTTACCTAGTAACTACCGCAGTTTAAAGGCTCTAGTGAAATTTAATAACGCTGTTTTTGAAGAAATTTATCATAGATATGGGCTTAGTTTTGAGCCACAAAAACCAGCTAAAAAAGATAAGGAACTAAGCTACAAAGTAAATGGCGAGTGTCCTTATTTTGAGGTCAATGAAGATGACTACGGCTACTTGCGTGTGCTAAGTTACGAAGATATCGCGGGTGCAGTCGTTTCACAAGTAAAAGAGCTACTTGCTGCTGGCGTAAATGCAAGCGAGATAACTGTGCTTTGCTGGAAAAATAGTGACATTAGCCTCATCTCAGAAGTGCTTAGCAGTGAGGGGATAAAAAGCATAAATGAAGGCACCTTGGAGCTAAAGCGAACGCCGTTTGTTGCAGCGATCATTGAGTATGCGAAATTTTGTCTTTTTGGTGAAGAAATTTATGAAAAAAATGTAAAAGCACTTGTAAATACAAATCCTAAAAAATTAAAAATAAAAGCCGAAGATAGTGCAACAAAAAGCCTATTTTATCTAGCTAAAAATTTATATATAAATATGGCTGATGTTGATATTTTAAGGCTTTTTGAGTTAAGCAGTGGCTATAAAAATTTAAGCGATTTTATCTTTAATCTTGAAAATTTTAGTTCTAAAATCAGTCCTAAAAATGCTGATGGCGTAAAGATAATGACTGTTCATAAGTCAAAAGGGCTCGAGTTTGCTCACGTGATAGTTTGCGATATGATGAGTAAGGGCAGGAGCGATGACTCAAGCTTTATAACCGAATATAGCGAAAAAGGCGAGTGGATAGTAAAAAGCCGAATTTCTGGCAGAGAAAATTTTGACCCTGAGTATGCTGGTGTGTTAGAGCAAATAAAAGAGCTTGAGAAGCAAGAAAATATCAATAAAATTTACGTCGCTTTCACTAGGGCTACAAAGTCGCTTATTATCATTAAACAAGCCGCTCCAAGTGGAAATAGTCCTAGCTTTTTTTCTTTTTATACTAGAAGTGATAAAAGCGAAGTAAACGACTATCTTGATCTAAAAGAGTTTAGCTTTGGTAAAATTTTACCTAGCAAGAGCGAGCAAAAAGAGGCTATAAAAGATGAAAAAATGCCTGAAATTTTAAAGATAGAAAGGCAAGATGTAGAGGCAAGAGAGCAAAAAACGAGCGGTAAAAATTTAGAGGCAATTTATTTTGGCTTAGCGTTTCACTATTTGCTTGAGATGAGTGAGAAATTTGATGAAAATTCGCTTTTAAAAGCCAAGAGTTTAATGCTAAATAAATTTTACAAATTTCTCTCACCTGATAGGCTTGAAGATGCCTTTAAACGGGCAAAAATGCTAATAAATGAGCCAAAATTTATAGAGTGCATAAAAGATAAAGAAATTTACAAAGAGCAGCCATTTAAAGTAAAAAATGAACTAAAACAGATGGACTTATTTTGTATTGGAGAGAGCGAAATTCGTGTGATTGACTATAAAACGACAGATAAAAATATTGAGGAAAATAAAAAACAAGTTGGAGAATACAAAGAGGCATTAAGTAAATTTTATCCAAAGCATAGTATAATCGCCGTCATCTTCTACGCTCTTGATGGAAAAATTTCATATATTGAAGTTTAAATGCTACTTAATTTAAGCTTTATAAAAGCATTGTTTAAATACAATCACAACTCAAAAATTAACTTGGCAAAGGTAAGAAAATGACAAAAATAACAAAGCCAAACGAAGTTAAGCGAGACTGGATCGTTGTTGATGCAGCTGGTAAACGTTTTGGTAGATTGCTAACTGAGGTAGCAACTATACTTCGTGGCAAAAACAAACCATGCTTCACGCCAAACGTAGATTGTGGCGACTATGTTATCATCATAAATGCTTCAAAAGTAGAATTTACTGGTAATAACAAAGCTGAAGATAAACTTTATCACAGACACTCAGGATACTTTGGTAGTGTAAAGAGTGAAAAATTTGGCGATTTGATAGCAAATAAGCCAGAAAAACTATTTAAATTAGCTGTTCGTGGAATGCTTCCAAAAACTAAACTTGGAAGAGAGATGATAAAAAAACTAAAAGTTTATGCTGGCAGTGAGCATCCTCATACGGCACAAATAGCTAAAAAAGAAGGAAAATAATTATGGCAAAAGTTTATGCAACTGGTAAAAGAAAAACTGCCGTAGCAAAGGTTTGGATAAAGTCTGGAAGCGGTAAAATCGTAGTAAATGGTATGGATCTTAATACTTGGCTTGGCGGACATGAAGCTATAAAGCTTAAAGTAATTCAGCCACTTCTAGTTACTAAACAAGAGAGTTTAATAGATGTAGTAGCCACAACTTTAGGTGGTGGTTATTCAGCACAAGCAGAGGCTCTAAGACACGGCATTTCACGTGCTTTAGCTGATATGGATGCTGATTTTAGAGCAGCACTTAAACCAAAAGGCTTGTTAACTAGAGATTCTCGTGTTGTTGAACGTAAGAAATTTGGTAGAAGAAAGGCAAGAAGAAGCCCACAATTCTCTAAACGTTAATGAATTTTTGCAAGTGCTTTTGCATTTGCAAAATTTAAGTTGTGTAAATTTCAAATTTACATTGTTAATTAAATTATGATTTAGAGTCGGTTAAATTTTATTCAGTTAAAATGTAACCACTTTAAAATAAATCCTAAGAAAGGAATTCTAAATATGAAAAAGATTGCTTTAGCTATGGTTGCCGCAACAGCGGTTTTTGCGTCTAACGCAGCATATAATTATGAAGTTACTCCAACTATTGGTGGTGTTCACCCAGAGGGAAATCTACGTGTAAAAGACCATAACTTCGTTGGTGTTAGAGCTGCTAGAAATCTTGAAGATTTTTTCTTTGATCAAGTAGAACTTGGTGTTGATTACACTCAAAAAGCAAAAGAAAAAACAGGTAGCTTAACAAGAGAAGGAAGAGTTCTTAGATATCATGCAAATCTTGTAAAAGATATAGTTGATTTTGGACCAGTTAGTCTGTATGGCTTAGTTGGTGCTGGTTATGAAGATGTTCCAGCTATTTTTGTTAAAAATGAAGATGGTGGTTTTGGTCAATATGGTCTTGGTTTAAGATATCAAGTAACTGATAGATTTGCTCTTAAAGCAGAGGCAAGAGATGCTATCAAATTTGAGCATGCTGATCACAACCTATTCTACTCACTAGGCTTTGGCATCGGTCTTGATTCAAAAGCAGCTCCAGTAGTTGCAGCTGCTCCTGTTGTAGTTGAGCAAGTAGCTGTTGTAGTTCTTGATGATGACAACGATGGCGTGCCAAACGATATCGATCAATGCCCTAACACTCCAGCTGGTGTAGTTGTTGATGAAAGAGGATGTGAAAAAGTTATCGTTCTTAGAGATCTAGATGTTAACTTCGCATTTGATAGCTACAAAGTCGGACCAAAATATGCAGCTGAGATCAAAAAAGTAGCTGACTTCATGGGCGAACACCCAGATTATAAAGTTGTACTTGCTGGTCACACTGATAGCGTAGGTGCAGAAGCTTATAACCAAAAACTATCTGAAAAAAGAGCAAAAGCTGTAGCTGATGTTCTTGCCGGCTATGGCGTAAGCGAGGATAAAATTTCAACAGTTGGCTACGGTGAGCTTAAACCAATTGCTACAAACAAAACTAAAGAAGGCCGCGCTCAAAATAGACGCGTTGAAGCTACTTTCAATAAATAATCTTATTATTTAAAGTTACTTCTTTTTGGGGCTTAGCTTCGGCTAGGCCCTTTTTTATTTCTACGGAGAAAATGATGAAAAAAACCATACTTTTTGATTTGGACGGTACGCTTATTGATTCAACTTCTGCTATTTTAAAAGGATTTGATAGAGCTTTCTTGTCTCATGGTAAAAAAGAGCCAGACCATAATGCATTAAAGTCTTTGGTTGGTCATCCGCTTGAAATAATGTTTGAAAGACTTGGTGCAAGCAAAAATTTAATTGATAGCTATATAAAAGAGTATAAAGCTTGCTACGAAAAAATTTATCTTGATGAGACGGTACTCTTAGATTATGCAAGTGAAGCATTGAAGGAGGCAAGTAGCTTTGCTAATGTTGGTATAGTTACTACGAAAACTTCAAAATTTTCTATTATCTTGCTTGAGCATTTAGGAGTTATGAAATATATAAAAACTGTTATTGGAAGAGACGATGTTACTGATCCAAAACCAAATCCAGAGCCAATAAATTTGGCTTTAGGTAGACTTAATAAAGATAAAAATAATGCATTTATGGTAGGTGACACCATTATGGATCTAATGGCTGCACAAGCTGCTTTTGTTACAGGCGTAGGTCTAACTTGTGGATATGGTCAAAAGAGTGATTTGGAGAAATTTAGTAAACATATTTTCTCAAACCCATTTGAAGCCGTTAGCTTTATAAAAGAAGTTTGATAATCTAATATTCCCGAGCTGCTTATATTTTAAATTAAATTCAACATAACGTTTAGCTTGCTTAGCTATAAAATTTATTCCAAAAATTCGTTGCTTTTGTTTGGCATAAAATCTTTTTAAAGTATTTATTATGAATTTTTAACATCTAAATTACTTAAATTGATTTTCTTAAAAGCCTACTTTCCTTTCATATTAAATCTATTTTATTTAAAATATGAAAATTTATCTAAAATTAGCTAATTTTAGGAGATCATAGATTTAAGACCCTAGCCACTTTTAGAGCGCTCGCAAATGCAAAATGCAAGTTGTATCCACCAAGCATACCAGTGATATCTAAAACTTCACCTATAAAGTAAAGCCCTTTTACGCTTTTGTACTCTAAATTTTCATCTAAAAAATTAGTTTTTACGCCACCTTTTGTAACTTCAGCCCTTTCAAAGCCAAATGTCCCAGCTGGGGCAAATTCGTAAGCAAAAAGCCTTTTTATGATACTTTTTTCATCATCACTAAATTCATAATAAGCTCTATCTTTTAAGCCAAAATTTCTTAAAAACTCCAGCACAAATCTCTTTGGTAAGGGCAAAACCGAACTAAGCTGCTTTTTGCCATTTATTAAATTTTTCTCACTAAATTTGGACAAAAAATTTATGCAAATTCGCCCCTTTTGCCAAAATAGCGAGGCATTTAGTATCGCTGGTCCGCTTATGCCCCTATGCGTAAAAAGCAGATTGTCACTAAAATTATGGCTTTCATTTTTGCTATTTATCTCCACCTCGGCGTTTAGGCTGATGCCACTAAGCTCTTTAAACCAAAACTCATCTTTTTGTACGCTAAATCCAACAAGTGCAGGCGCGAGAGTTGATGTTTCAATGCCAAAATCATTTGCTATTTTATAGCCAATATCGCTTGCGCCAAGGGCTTTGTAGCTTAGTCCGCCACTTGCGATGACTAAATTTATAGCTCTAAATTTCTCATCTTTTGTCAAAATTTCAAAAATTTCATCTATTTTTTTAGCGCCAAGAACTTCTTTGTTATAAAAAATATCTGCATTTTGCCTTTTTAAAAGTACGCTCAAGACGCTCTTTGCGCCGCTATCACAGAAAAATTGATTTTGCTTTTGCTCACTAAATCTAAGCTCGCAAAAAAAATTTAAAACTTGATCTGGAGTCAGCACTTTTAAAATTTGCTCTATAAATTTTTGCTTGCCAAGGTAGTTTTTAGCGCTTATGAAGCGGTTTGTGATGTTGCATCTGCCTCCACCGCTTGCTAGGATCTTTTTGCCAGCGCTGCTATTTTTTTCTAAGATGGCAACCTTTTTACCCTTTAAATTTGTCCCTAAAAAGAGCCCACTAGCGCCAGCACCAACGATGATGACGTCGTAGATCAAAACTTCAAGCTCTCTTTTAAAGCCGCCTCGCTTGTTAGGCGAGAGTCAAATTTGATTACTTGATTTTTCTCGTTTTTGTAATAATCCACCACGCCTTTTTGGCTATTTAGTAACTCTAAATTTAAGCTTACTTCAGGGCTTAAATAGATATTTTTAAAAATTCTTGGATCGCTTAGGCTAAAGAGCAAAACAAGCCAGATCACGCAAAGCACCACGCAGATGATTGCGAGTACTTTAAAGCCAAAGGCGTGCAAGATATACCCACCAAATGCACCTCCAACAAAGCTTCCTAGATAGCCAAATGAATTAAAGACACCAAGGGCTGAGCCTTTTTGTGAGGATTTTACAAATTTTGTTGCGGTTGATTGCATGATGGGCTCGTGAAGGTTAAATCCTATAAAAAATATAGCAACTCCCAAAACGAAGATAAAAAGTGTAAAGCTAATGGCAAAAATAGTGTAGGTTAGGGCAAAAAGTAGCGTACCAGATATCAAGATAACCTTGCTAAGTCCCTTGCCATCGCCCAAGGCGCCAGCTAGCCCCATAGCCAAAAAGCCAAGTACGGCACCAAGCGAATAGATCTTGTAAAGCTCACTACTTTCGTAACCATACTCTTTTACCAAAACGATAGGGATCACCAAAAATGCGATGCTTGCTAGCATCTTTTGCATAAAAGAGGTGAAATTTATGATCATGTAGTCTTTTTGTAAAAAAAGCTTACCAAATGGCACTTTTTCACTTTTAGCACTCACTTTTATCTCTTTTGGCACAACGGTGTAAAGAAGTACAATGCAAAGTAGGCTAAGAGCGGCACTTAGGTAAAAGAGGCTTGAAAGTCCATAGTCTTTGGCAAGAAGCGGCCCAAGTACCATAGAAAGTGTGAAACTAAGCCCTATAAAAGCACCCATTATCGCCATAGCTTTTGAGCGTTTTTCTTCTGTTATATAGTCACTTATCATCGCAGTTGCAACTGCTCCGATAGCACCTACGCCTTGTAAAAATCTACCAAATAGCATGGTAAAAATATCGCTTGTAAGTGCACAAATTATTGAGCCGATGATAAAAACCAAAAGTCCGATCGTTAATGTTTTTTTGCGTCCTATCCTATCCGAGAGCGCTCCAAAAGGCACTTGAAATATCATCTGTGAGATCGCATAGACGCCTACTATTAGCCCTACTAAAAACTCGTTTGCTCCGCGTAAATTTAAGGCATAAAGGCTAAGCACTGGCAAAACTATAAAAAGACCTAAAAACCTACTTGCTATGATAAAAGATAATGGTAAAACGCTTTTTAACATAAAATTTTCCTTATTTTTAAAAGGACTAAGTTTATCATTTTAACGCTAATTTAAATTTAAAAATTTAATCTACTTTTTTGTAAAATACGCCCAAAAATTAAGGAGCTCTTGCAATGAAGATCGTGCTTGCGACGTCAAATCTAGACAAAGTAAAAGAGATAAAAGAGTATTTAAAAGGCTATGAAATTTACGCCTTAAGCGAGGTTATAAAGCCATTTGAGATCGTTGAAGATGGCAGCACTTTTCAGCAAAATGCACTCATAAAGTCAAGAGCCGTCTTTGCAAAGCTTAAAGAGCAGGGACTTGATAGTGAGTTTATCGCACTTAGTGATGATAGTGGCATCAGCGTGGATGCACTTGGTGGCGAGCCAGGAATTTACTCAGCTCGTTATTTTGACCTTGATGAAAATGGCAAAGTATGCGGCAAAAACGCAAATGACGCAAACAATAGAGCAAAACTCATTAGCAAGCTAAAGGTTCTAAATTTAAAGAGTTCATCAGCGCACTATACTGCCTGTATCGCTATTAGCTCGAAATTTGGCGACTACACAACTCATGGCTTTATGTATGGCAAAGCGATAGATGAGGAGCGTGGTACAAATGGCTTTGGCTATGACGCACTTTTTATCCCAGATGGCTTTACTAAAACGCTTGGCGAGCTAGATAATGAGACGAAGCTTAAAATTTCTCACCGTTCAAAGGGACTTGAGCTTGCAAATTTTGTGCTAAAAAGTCTAAAGAAAAACTTTAGTTAAGCTCTTTTAGTCCTTTGTTGGCTCGCTCTAAAAGATCCCGTGCGCGAGGATTTTGCTCTTTTCCATTTAAAATTTCAAGCACTTTTTTGTAGTTTTTGGCGGCTTCGTCCTTTTGCTTAAGCTTTGCTAGGTCGTTAGCAAGCTCTACTAAAAGCTCTGATCGCACAAGCTCGTTGCTGCTTAACTCTGGCGTGATATCAAGTAAATTTAGCGCTAGAAGGTGGTTTTCATGGGCTTTGTCAAAGTCGTTTTTTAGGTAGTAGGTGCTAGCGATGCCTTTTATACAGATGAGTTCGTCGTGCATCGGAGCATTTGGCACGTCGTCATAAATTTTTAGAGCTTCTTGAAAATTAGCAAGCGCCTCGTAGTATCTGCCTAGCGCCTTTTGTGCCGCACCTAGGCTGTGATAAGAGCGCGCTAGCAGAAGTTTGTCACTAACGTTTGCTGCGAGCTCTAGGGCTTTTTGCGAGAGCTCTAGCGTCTTTTGTGGCTCTTTATTTACCATGCACATGCTAGCGCCATTTATGAGCGAAGTGATCGCCTGCTCAGTGTTGCCCTCTTTTAAGCAGACATCAGTCGCTTGCTCGGCTAAATTTATGGCTCTCTCCAAATTTCTATCGCTTTTATAAAACTCCCTCACACTCTCTTGTATTAGCTCGTCACAGCTACTTGCAAAGAGGCAAATAGGCGCTAAAAATGGCAAAATTTTCTTCATCTTTTTACCTTTAAATTTTTGCCTTATTTTACCTTTTAAAGCGAGAAATTTATATTAACTTCGCTAAAATCACTAAAATTTTAAGGAGCCAAAAATGTCAAATATCTTAATCATCGGAGCAGGTGGCGTTAGCCAAGTCGCAACCGTAAAATGTGCGATGAACTCGGACGTTTTTACAAATATCACCCTTGCAAGCCGCACAAAAAGCAAGTGCGACGCGATCGCTAAATTTATAAAAGATCGCCTAGGCGTGCAAATTGGCACCGCCCAGATTGACGCGGACGACACCGACGCGGTCGTAAATTTAATCAAAAAAACGGGCGCCGAGCTACTGCTAAACGTCGCGCTACCGTATCAAGACCTAACCCTCATGGACGCGTGCTCTCGCGCCGGTATCCCATACATCGACACCGCAAACTACGAGCACCCGGACACCGCCAAATTTGAATACAAGCTGCAGTGGGCGAAGGACGGCGAGTTTAAAGCCGCAAACACGATGGCGCTGCTGGGAAGCGGCTTTGATCCGGGCGTAACGAACGTATTTTGCGCCTACGCACAGCAAAATCTCTTTGACGAGATCCATGAGATCGACATCCTAGACTGCAACGCAGGAGATCACGGCTATCCGTTTGCGACAAATTTCAACCCAGAGATAAATTTACGCGAAGTTAGCGCAAAGGGTCGCTACTGGGAGCGCGGCGAGTGGAAAGAGACCGAGCCGATGCAGATAATGTTCAAATGGGACTATCCGAAAGTGGGCGTCAAAGATAGCTACCTGCTCTATCATGAGGAGCTAGAAAGCTTAGTAAAAAACATCAAGGGGCTAAAGAGAATCCGCTTTTTCATGACCTTTGGACAGAGCTACCTAACCCACATGAAATGCCTAGAAAACGTCGGTATGCTGCGCATCGACGAGGTAGAACACAACGGCGTAAAAATCGTGCCGATACAGTTTCTAAAGACCTTACTGCCTGATCCTGCGTCGCTAGGCCCTCGCACGAAAGGTAAAACCAACATCGGCTGCGTGATACGCGGCTTAAAAGACGGCAAAGAGCGTCAAGTCTACATCTACAACGTCTGCGACCACGAGGCTTGCTACGCCGAGACGGGCGCGCAGGCAGTAAGCTACACGACTGGCGTGCCTGCGATGATCGGCTCGATGATGGTTGCAAAGGGCATTTGGAGCGGCAAGGGCGTCTTTAATATGGAAAATTTCGATGCCAAGCCTTTCATGGATGAGCTAAATAAGCAGGGCTTGCCGTGGGAGATAATCGAAATGAAACCAGGCGAGAGGTATGAGGTAAGGTAAGAAATATTCTAACAAGATGGTAAAATTCTTTACCATCTTTTATTTTCTATTAAATATGCAATCTTCAAGCTCTTTGTAAACCAAAGTATCTGATAAAATAAAATTTGATAAATTTTCTTTAAAGATTTCAATATTAATAGGCGTCGTTATGCCACAACACTTTTTAATTTCTCCACCATTATCCTTCACATTGTTATTTACTACATCTGTTACTACAGCATCATACCTACTCTCATCAAATTGGTGCCCATTTTTGTCACAATAAGCCTTTAAAATCTCTTTATCAAATAAATAATTTTCTATTTCCCATCTTTTCATAACTCTAAAGCTATTTTCTTGACCATTAAGGTATTCTTGCCTATCAAATTCACTCACATTGCCGCCTGAAGCTATATCCCTATCTTTAAATACCCAAATTTCCAAGTCATTAAATACTTTTCCCAGTATGGCTATCGCTATTCTACTTCTATAGTCTAGCTCAGTATTCCCACCACTTGATACAAATAAAGTATCTGGATATTTTTTATTGAAAATATTATTTAATACCTTTGCATCCAATCCTTTTTCGTAGCTATCTTTTGATTCTGCTCTCCCTTCGCAATAAATTATTCTTTTGGGTGCAATTAAGCCTGTTAAATCGTCTAAGGCAGTTTCAAAAATTTCTTTCCATTCATTATAGTTTTTATCAATGGGTTTTAGTTCTATTTTATCGGATAGATTAATGTTTTTATGAAATTTAATAATTTGACTATTGCCTATAAAATCGTTTTGTAAAGCCCTTAAAAAACCTATGCTGTGCGTTGTTATCCAAATTTGACCTTCATCATCGATTAGATTATTTATCTCTTTCATAAGATTTCTTTGTATACATGTATTTATATGAAGCTCCGGTTCGTCTATCAAATAAATAGAGCCTTTATATTTTTCTTTTCTCAAAAATAAATCTAAAAGTATATCAACTACTTCTTTTTCGCCAGAAGATAAACTATTGAAAGAAAATTTTACATCAGAATCAGACTTTTTGAAAAATAAAGTGCCATTGCCACCTTCAACTTCTCCCATACTAACTATTTCTAAATCTAAACAGTTTTTAATTGAATTATTTAGTTGGTCTACAACATATTTTCTGGCTTCAGATGGTTTTAAATCATTGTCATCTCTATATGAATTAAAATATGCAAGCAGTCTCCTATAGTTTTCTTCTATTTTTCCATCAATACTAACGGAATAGCTAGCGCCATATTTATTTTCCTCTATTGGGTTGACCGCTCTAATTTCTTTAATATTTAAATCATTGTTATATCTATATGGGCTTCTAAACGAAAATAGACTATTTAGACTATTTTTATATTTTTCTATATTACGCAGTTCATTCTTTCTATAAACAATGCCATCTACAACAAAATCTATATCGATTAGTTCATAGAAATTTTTATTATTTGATCTAAAAAAATTATCCTTAACACTACCGTATGGATCTGCTCCTATATATGCACCCAAAGATGGGCCTAATGCGATAAAAGCGTCCAATACACTACTTTTACCACAACCATTTGGGCCGACAAGAGCAATGATTTTCTTTGGGCTATCTCCTAGATCAATAGTTAAGTCCTTAAAACGTTTAAATTCTTGTATACGCACTTTAGATATCTTCATTGTTAAACCTCATTATTTTTAATTACACTTCTCAAATTTCTGCTTTAAAATTTTAAAAATCTCGTGCTTTGAGAGCTCGTATTTGTCGTATATCACGGTGTCATCATCGCCGGTAGGCTGCATGAGGCCGTATGCTATCGCGCTCCAGCCCGCCTTTTTTAAATTTTACATTTAAAACGCTAATTTTGCGCTTAGCGTCTATCTCGCGGATGCCGATTTCATCGATATCTTTAAAATAAAATTTCGCATTCTTACCGCCTTTTTGTATGAAAAACCCGCCATCTTCGATTTTTCGGTATCACAGAATAAGAAACTAGGATAAAGAGGTAACTTCGGCGCAAGCTAACTTACTGGCGCCGAATTTGAAAGTTATTTTATCGCTGCTTCAAAGCCAACATCTACATCTGGATAGCTCTTTCCACCATGAAATGGTTTGGCAGCAGCGGCAAATTTATCAAAGCTCTCATTTAGCTTCAAATCATTTACAAGATCAACTAAAAATTTTGCCATTAGCTTGCCATTTTGCACTTCATATTTTGTTTTAAAAATTTTTGAGTTACCATTTATGCTAAGCTCAACATCCATTTCTCCGGCTTTATCATCGCCATTTACTGCTACGATCTTACCATCTACGGCCTTGCCATCGAAAATAATGCCAATCCTTTTATCGCGGTCAGGTAGCTTTGTGTCGATATCTTTTGGCTCTAGCTTAAATTCAAAGCTCTTTAAAAAATCAGCAAAATTTGCATTTTCTTGACTTTTAAAATTTATCGTCTTAAAAGTACCTGGTACGGCTGTTTTATTTGCTAGCTTGTAACCAGTAAATGTTACCTTTGGTTCACCTTCTACACTAAATGCAAGAGCTGAAACTGCAAAAAATGAAGCTGCTAAAGCAACAGAAGTAAGTTTGTTCATAAAGAATCCTTTTTATAATATTGATAATAAATATCGCAAATTATATATCCACTTACTTCAAAAAAGACTTAAAAACTCTTTTTAATTAATGAATAAATTTTTAATAGCTTCTTACTCTGGATCATCGCTAAAATCGTTATCCTTAAAGATCACATAAAAATTTATGAGCCAAAAAACAAAAGCGATTGCTATGAGTGTCGCTGGTAAATGAATGTAAAAGCCACCCCAAAAATAAGCCAAAATTCCTCTGCTAACACCAGCTAAAAGAACTAAAATAAAAGCAACCTTACTAAGACGTAAAAACTCAAGCTCTTGTCCGCTATGACGAAGTCCTGCGACATTAAATATAAGCATCACGCTAAAAATTACTGCATTTATTGCTATTAGATGCATAAAATTTGTTTCAAGATGGAGCCCAAAGATACCGCTAAAGCCGATTCCTAAAAACCCAACTGCTAAAAATAGCTGCATAAAATAGTATAAAAGCACAAAACTATGCCTAAAAAGCTCTTTATAGTGCCACTCTTTAAGCTTTGCAAGTACCGCGCTTCCACAAGCTATCGCAGCATAATAGACGCCCATGCTTGCTTCAAAAAATATATTTAAAAGTAAAAAGGCACAAACGCAGCAAATAGCGATATTTTTATAGATAAAATTTGGCACAAAAACAGCTTCATCCATGCCTTTTTCTCTTTTTAATGCTTCTTTTCCAAGTACGACACTAACGCGGTAGGAGATGAGTAAGATAGCGATTACGTGGATAAAAACTTGTAAATTTAGAAATTTTTCGTTGCCGCTTATTAGATAATAAATTTCAAAGCCTAAAATGCCAAACAAAAAGCCAAGTACGCCAAATTGATCATCATTTTTATCTCGCCAGATCATATAAAGGCAAAGCAAAACCAAGTAAAGCCAAAAAAGAGCGATAAAGCAGTGTGCTAAAAATAGGCTAAAAAATGCCAAGATAAAGCTTACGATAAAGAGTGAAAATAATATATAGGCGTGTATTTTTAGAGATGCTTGAAAATTTGTCCAATCAGTTAGTCCAGTTAGCAAAAATCCAGCATAAGCAAGCGCTAAAAAAAGTTGCAAAAATATAAATTTATGCAAACTCACAAAATCAGTTGGAGTAAAAAATACACTTGCGCCAAGCACCGCACAGGCGGCACTCATTAAGAAAAATATCCTCATAGGATGAGTAAAAAAGTTATTAATCATAATAAATTTGCCCTTTGAAATTTTCATCTATCATCTTGCTAATAAACGTAAAATCACGCTCTTTGAAATCTTTATCTATTTCAAGTTCTCTTTGTATGACTGCGCCTTTACTTGATAGGAAATAAATTCTATTTGACATCTTTACAGCTTCCATTCTATCGTGTGTGACAAGAACCACACTCATACCTTCGCTTACTCTTTGTCCAATAATCTCAATTAAAATTTCTTTCATATCATAATCAAGCCCAGAAAAAGGCTCATCCATCAAAAGTAGATCAGGTTTTGTTACGACCGCCCTTACAAAAGCGACCCTTTGTCTCATGCCACCGCTTAGCTCGCTTGGGTATTTTAAAATGTCTTTTTGGCTTAATCCAACCTTTTTAAAAAGCTCTAAAACAGCGTTAATGTCTGGTTTATCCATAACTAAAAGCACATTTTCAAGAGCATTTTTCCATGTTAGCAGGCGATTTTCTTGAAAAAAATATGTAATCTTTTTAAAATTATTAACAATTTTCCCTTTTCTAGGCTCATTTAGTCCGCTAATAAGCCGAAGTATCGTCGTTTTGCCACATCCTGATGGTCCAAAAAGCGTCACTACCTCGCCACCTTTTACATTTAGGCTAAAATTCCTTACGACCTTATCTCTTAAAATTTCATACTCTACATTTTTAAGCTCAAGCATCATCTTCTCCAAGGCATCAAAGCTATTTTTAGTGGCTCGATGATGAGGTATTCAAAAAGCATGATAAGAGTGATGCTTAAAAGAACATATGCCATTACCTCGGTTGTTTCAAGCATTGCCCTTGCATTTGCTATCTTTGCTCCCATGCCGTTATTTGCACCTAGTAGCTCAGCCATTATCACTATCTTTACACCCATTGCGACAGCTACGCTAATAGAGCTTATTATGTAGCTCGTAAGATGCGGGATGTAAAGGTGTCTTATCTTTTTTAAAATTCCTAGATTATAAGCGTCAAACATCTCTTTTAGCTCCTCATCTACGCTACTCATAGCAACTGCTGAGCTTGCAAAAGTAAGCGGTAAAACGGTTATAAAGATAGTAAAAACGGTGCTAAAATTTCCAAATCCAAACCAAAAAATAGCAAGTACTATCCAAATAATTGGTGGCATTGATAAAAGCAAGGTAATAACAGGCTTTAAAAAGGCTGCAAAACTTTTAAAACTACCTGCTATTAGCCCTAGAAATATACCAAAAAATGTTGCCGAGCAAACTCCGATCAGTGATCTGCAAAGCGTTATATTTATCTCGCTGTTTTTATAATCTTTTAAAATTTCACAGGCTTTTAAAAATACATCTTTTGGTGGCGGAAGCAAGAGTGGGGAGCTAAACTCGCTTCCCACTTGCCAAATGGCTAAGATCAAAAAAACTACGGCAAATCCACTAAATCCGCCCCAAAAATAGTCAATTATTTTTAAAAAGCTTGAGCGATCTTTTTTAATGCCATCGATTAGTATCATAAAAATAGACCTTTATCTGGCATCTTGCCACCTAGAAATTTTGGATTAAACTGATAAATTTCTTCAAAAAATGCCATGATCTCATTTTGTAGTTCATTTGCTTTTGTCACTGTTAGATTTGCCTTATCAAAAGCATTTGCAAGTGCTACTTCTGGAGCTGGCAAGTAGCTTGAGCCTATCTTTGCTGCACTTTGCTTGTTTTCAAGTATCCATGAAAGTGCATTTTTAAGATCGCTATGAAGCGTGTCAAATAGACTTAAGTTTTTCTCGTAAAAGCCTCTTTCTACGATGATTCCAGCCATTGGGATTATAGGTTTTGTACCAAAACTCTCGCCCCAAATTTTTGGAAAATCAACTGAATAATGCACGCTAACGCCTGCTTTTTTACCGCGCAAAATAGTCGCTTCGCCAAGAGGTTGTGGAACTATTAAAATGTCAAAATCTTTTTGTAAAAATAAAAGCAGAGCCTCAGGTGGTGTTGCTGTATAGGTAATGTCTATTTTGCTAACGTCTATGCCTCGCTTCTTGCAAAGCGCTCTTAAAACAAGATCAGGCATATCACCTCGAAATGGCATGATAAGCTTTTTGCCTAAAAAATCTTCTAAATTTTTGATCTTTTCATCCTTGACCATAGCGTTCATAACGCCAAGAGTCAGCAAATTTAACATCGCAAAATCAAGCCCTTGGTTTCTTAAATTTGCAGCGACATTTGATGGTGACATCGTGACCTTGATATCCCCACTAGCTACGCCTGCACGCAGCTGATCTGGTGTTTTCCATATATTTAGACTTACATCATAAGTTTTGTTTAGCTCGCCTTGCAGTGAAGCAACTGCCATGATAACGCTTGGGATCGCTGGTGCGCCCCACATAGTAAAGCTCTCTTTTGCAAATAAATTTGGCGCAAATGCGCTAACGCCTAAAGCTGTGCTAAGTCCTAAAAATTTTCTTCTATCTAACATCTTTTTCTCCTTTAAAAACTGCTGTGAAAGCTAATGAAAAATGTCCTGCCAGGGGCATGAACGACTACCGGATCAAGTGCTGCTACGTGATCGCCGCTGATAAATTCTGCATAATCTTTGTCAAATAAATTTGCTACGCCAAATCTTATGCCAACTTTATTTTTAAACTCTACACCACCATAAAGATCAAGCAAGCCAAATCCCTTTGCGGCCTCTTTTTTATCGATGCCTAGACCATTTTGCTTGCTAAAATCACCTCTAGTTTGCTTTGAAACTAGCCTTAGTGCAGTGCCTAGGTTGTAGCTACCAAAGCTTGCATAGTCTTTGTAGTCAAATGCAAAATTTGCCTCAAAAGGCCTTATCTGATAAAGTGACCTGCCATCAGTTTTGTTTTGTCCGTAGTTGTAGTAAAGTGAGCTTTTTAAGCCAAAGTGCCTTGCAAAGCTATATTCTGTATTGAAATTTACACTATAAAGCGTTGCATCAACGTTTCTTGAGATGACAGCATTTTTGTTTAGCGACATTGGGGCTTTTGAGTGGCGTCTATCAAAAATGATCAAATTTTTAACGCTATCAGCGATGAAATGCCCACTAAAGCTAAATGCATCTTTGTTTTGAAGCGAATTTAGATACTCTTTGTAAAACTCGCTGCCAAATTTAAAGCCAAGAACTGCTCTATTGTGCCTTTCTGGCTCTAAATTTGGATTTGCTATCCAGCCTTTATCGCCTGTGCCATAAAGTGCGTTAAAACGCTCCATATTACTTGGCAAGCGAGATAAACTCTCAAGTTTTGCAAAATAGCTATCCTTATCGTTTGGTGTAAATTTATATTTTAGGCTTGCACTAAAAGCGTCTTTTTTGATCTTATCACTTACGTCCTCACCATAAATTTGGCGAACTAATTTACGAGTGGTATTAGGTGCGATCGGATTTTGCACAAAAAATTTAGTGTCGATGCCATTTAATTTACTTCTTTGCTCTTCATATTTTAAGGCAAGAGAGGCTTCATTTGCTTCATTGAATTTATAAGCAAGTGTGTCAAAAAGCATAAATTTATCATTTCTGACATCAGCAAATCTGTATCCGTTAAAGACCCAGTTGTTGCCTTGCTTCATGTATCTTTTGCCGTCATGTTTATCTTTTTCAAAGCCAGCGCCTATTTGATTGTGAAAGCTTGCAAAGTCAGCGTCATACTTTAAATTTGCCTCAAATATATTTCTCTTTAAATCCACTTTTACATTTGGAGTAGCATCTCTTAGATGAAAATTATCAGCTTTTCGCTCAACCTTTTTTAGGATAAATTCAAAATTTAGCGTATTTGAAAGATCTTCTTCGCCTAATCTAATATTTAGCTTGCCAACTTTTCTTGTCGTTTTAAAGGCATCCATCACGTGCTCTGGCTGCTTGTCTTTATCGATATTATCCCTTAAAAACGTAAGTCTAAGCTCGCTAAGATCATTTGGCACGAAGCCTAAGATAGCGCTTTGGCCTTGCCTGTTGTAGCCATAGTCCCATTTTTTGCCACTTCCGTCTTTATAATTATTTGCTTTGGTGAAATTTGCATTTAAGATGGTGTAAAAATTTGCGCCACGATATTTAAAAAGTGATGAATTGTAAAAGCTTTTGCCATACATTCCAGCCGAGATATGAAACATATCAGCTGAGTTATCAAGTAAATTTGTAACAAATGGATATTCGTTTCTTTGAGTGCGGTCAAATTGATTTTCCACAAAGGCGCTTTGTGCAACGTTTGGCGTGATGACTGGCGGCGGAGCAAATTCTCTAATAGGCTTTATAATGTCTAAATTTGCTTCATTTGCTAGAAGCAGTGATGAAAGAACTGCTAGGCTTAAAATGGGCCTCATGTAAACTCCTTTTAAAGATATAATTATGATTTCTTTTATCATAATTATAGTAGCAAAACCATTTATAAAAGTTGATGTAAGTCATCCTTTAAATTTTTAATCCATAATTACGAGTCTATTGTAGATAAAATGCTTAATTTTATTTTTGCAAGAGTAGCTAAATGGTGTAAATTTAATGTGAAAAAATGTATAAAAATTTTGATAATTGTTATATAAAATTTTAAATCGTAGGTCGATTTAATTAGGCTCTAAAATTATTAAGCCTATCTCTTAGCTCTTTTGAAATGGTAAATTTTGAGAGTTCATATTTATCAAAAATGATGATCAAATCATCACCTAGTGGTTGCACTAACCCAAAGCAAACATCTCTATTAAGACGGTTTTTCTTAAATTTTACGCTTAAAGTTTCTACTTTTTTCTTATCGCCAAAGCTCTTAATGGCGATTTCGTCGATATCTTTAAAGTAAAATTTTATACTTTTTGAGCCTTTTGTGATAATAAATCCATCATCTTCAATACGTAAAAAGTTGTTTTGAAAAATTTTTCTAACACAAAAGAACGCTGAGAGAGCACCAATGATGATGCCAAAGAGAGACGCTGTGCCAAGAGCTAGATAAAAGTAGCCAAAAATGCTAAATATAAATAGTCCAACGCCAAACGCCAATGTTAAAAATAGATCTTTTTTACTCTCTTTTGTTGTCACCATATCTCCTTATTAAGCTAAAATACCAGCACCATTTATCGTTTGGCTGCGCTCTTTTGCATAAATTCTCTCGCCATTTATCACGTCATATTTCCAGATCGGCGCATTTGCCTTAAAGTCCTCGACAAACTCATTTATAAGCCTTAGTGCGACCTTTCTTTGAGGGCTTACTACACCTGCTACGTAAGAGCTCGTATGCACCGGCACGTCGCCTTTTGAGTGAGCAAAGAGCACGTAGGCATTTTCTTTTTTGGCTTGCTCCTGCCAAGCATCTAGCCATTTTTTAAGGATCGGCTCATAGATGTCAAAACTAAGCGCCGAAATGCCACCTTCTTCTCTTACGATTCCAACAAAAGTGATTAGCGCTCCGCAGTTTTTATCCTTAAAGCGTTCATACCACTCGTTTGTGATGCTTTGAACGTCCAAGCTTCCATTATAAATTTGCATCTTAGCCCCCACAAACTGGTGGTAAGATAGAAATTTTATCGCCTGATTTAAGAGCAAAATTTATATCGCTTACGATCTCGTCATTTACAGCCACAGCACAGATATTTAGCCATTTTTTAAGCTCTTCTTTCTGGCTTAAAGCCTCTTTTATCTCGCCTAAATTTTTTGCCTCTACTTTTATATTTTCAAGCCCGATAGGCCCAAGAAATTCGATCTCTATCACGTTTTATCCTTTGAGATTTTTGCTGATTTTACTTAAAAATAAATTTAGATATACTTATTTAAAAATTTAAAAAGCGAGCAAAAATGAACGAAATTTTAAAGAGCATAAAAACCCCAGCCTACGTTTGTGAAGAGGCAAAAGTACGTAAAAATTTAGAGCTTTTAAGGTATGTAAAAGAGCAAAGCGGAGCTAAAATTTTAGTCGCACTTAAGGGCTTTGCATTTAGCGGCGTGATGGATATGGTGGGCTCTTATCTTGACGGAGCGACTTGTAGTGGGCTTCATGAGGCAAAATTTGCAAGTGAATACGTAAAAGGCGAGATCCACACATATAGCCCAGCCTTTAAAGAGGAGGATTTTGATGAAATTTTAAAAATTTCAAAACACATCACATTTAACTCTTTTGCTCAGTGGCAAAAATTTAAAGGTATTACCCTGCAAAACGGCATCATCTGCGGCCTGCGCGTAAATCCTGAAGTCTCACTAGCCCCAACTGATAGCTACAACCCATGCGGTAAATTTAGCAGGCTTGGCATCACAAGGGCAAATTTTAAGCCAGAACTTCTTGACGGCATCACTGGGCTTCATTTTCACGCGCTTTGCGAGGAGAGTGCGAGTAGCTTGCAGACCGTGCTAGAGGCGTTTGAGGAGAAATTTGGCGAGTTTATCCCAAAGATGAAATGGATAAATATGGGCGGAGGACATCACATCACGAGGGCTGATTACGATGTGGAACTGCTTATAAAAATAATTAGGCGCTTCCGCGAAAAATACGGCGTAGAGGTCTATCTGGAGCCAGGCGAGGCTGTGGGCTGGCAAACTGGCTTTTTGATAAGCAGCGTGCTTGACATCGTGCACAACGAGAAAGATATCGCCATCCTTGATACCTCAGCCGAGGCGCACATGCCAGATACCGTGCTCATGCCTTACCGCCCAGCCGTTAGAGGCGAGAGTGAAAATGGCAAATTTGCTTATAGATTTGGCGGCAATACCTGCCTAGCTGGCGATATAGTGGGGCTTGAAGCGGGCGATGCGGAGTATAAATTTGATAGTGAGCTAAAAATCGGCGACCGCGTCATCTTTGAAGATCAAATTCACTACACCATCGTGAAAAACACGACATTTAACGGCATAAAACTGCCTGATCTTCTGCTTTTAAAAGAAAATGGCGAGATAAAGATGATCCGTGAATTTGGATACGAAGAGTATAGACGCAGAAACTAATCACTAGTGTTTTGGTTAGCTTTTGGTAGCTAAATACTAAAAGTTCATTTGTATGTTTGTATGTATATCTATAAAATTTTTATAGATTAATATCCATAAATTTTGGTAAATTTATCTATCTTTGCACTCTTTTGCCAGTTGTATTCGGTTTCATTTGCGATACTTTGAGCTAATTCTTTACCGAAATGATCACTTATGAAGCCAAGAGCCATATCCATGCCGGCAGCCACGCCTGAAGCTGTGTAAAATTTATCATCTTTTACCCACCTGGCGTGTGATTGCCATTTTACGGCATCACGGCACTGTTTTACCCATTCAAACGACTTTTTATTTGATGTGGCTTTTAGTCCATCAAGCACTTCGGCACGAGCTAGCAAAGCTGAGCCAGTGCAAACACTAAGGCAAAAATTTGAAGCCAAAACACACTCTTTAAGATGTGATATAAACTCGTTGTCTTTTACTAAAATCCTTGTGCCCTGACCACCAGGTACCAGCAAAATACTATTTTTTGGTAAAGTGACCAGCTTTTTTGTTTTTACTTCAAAGCCTTGCTTACTTTTTATTGCTTTACCATTAAACGATACAAAATTTAGATTTATTCCAGGTACTCTTGCTAAAAACTCTACAGGACCCATGAGATCAAGTGTCTCGTAATCATCAAAAAGAAGACAAAATAGATTCATCGCTCTGCCTTTTGGATAGAAATTTCAAAAATACTTTGATATTTTAGTTTAAATTTTTAAGAAATAAAGGGGAAAATATAAATTTTGAAAGAATTTTTATCTAAAAAATTGAGATAACTGAAAATTGTTTTTAAAATTTAGATAATAAATTTTTAGGTATATTCTAGTAAAAAATTAACAAAACTTAAATATATTTTATCAAATTATTAGTAATTTTTTTTACTAAGGTTTACTTGTGATTAGCTCTGATATAATAGCAACCAAAACAGCATAACTATGTGATTTTAGCATATTTAACTAAAAGCTCAAATCATTAAGTTTTATGCAAATAAAGGAATAAAATGACGAGAATTCTTACTCTACTTTTTACATTGTCTGTTGCGGCAATGGCCATTGAGGGACCAACTGGCGTCAATCAATTTGACAGCACCATTTGGGCAGCACAGAGGATAGAAAATATCAAGCCTTATGGGCATAGCTGGGGTCCGATATTTACTTTTATCCAAGGTAATGATTATTTTGCAATAGCAGCACTTTCTATCATTTTGGCTGTTATTGGAGCATTTGCATTACACTTTTTAATCATTGGACCAAAACATTTTAGTCATGATGGTAAAAAGGTATTTGCTTTTTCATTGATCATACGTATAGCTCATGGTTTGGCAGCTATCTCATGGATCATTTTAGTGCCAACTGGTATCATCATTATGTGGGGTGCAGAGCTTGGCGGTGGAACATTTGTGCGTTTCTGTAGATATTTGCACGATATAGCAACTGTGATCTTTGCTGTTTCTGTGCTTCCTATGTTATTTACCTGGACAAAGAGAATGCTTCCGGCAATTTATGATATCAGATGGATGATGATAGTTGGTGGCTATTTATCAAAGAAAAAGAGACCTGTTCCGGCTGGTAAATTTAATGCTGGTCAAAAAGCATGGTACTGGATCGCTATCCCTGGTGGTATCGTTATGATAATTACTGGTGCGATTATGTATTTCTTAGACTTCAAAGAGCCAGCAGTTGCTTCTTGGTTTGGTCTTACACAAATTGATCTTTTAAGATACAGCGTAATTATCCATAACTGTCTTGGCATCGCATGTGCAGTATTTTTCTTGGTTCATATTTATATGGCAGCTATTGCTATTCATGGTGCTATTTGGTCGATGATTACTGGATATAAAGAGGAAGAAGAAGTTTATGTTCTTCATCACTACTGGTATCAAGAGCTCGTTAGAGAGAATAAAATTCCAGTATCTGATTATGAAAAGTCTTATACAAATTTAAAATAATTAACTTTACTCTGACCTTGCTAGTAAGCGAGGTCAAAGCTCTCTTTTATCTCAAATTTATACATTAAAATTTTTAAAATAATTAATATTTTTTTAGCTATAATCTAAAACTAGTTTCAAGGTTTGAAATACTAATCATAAAAGGAAAAATAATGACAACAATTGATTGTAGAAATTTAGAATGTCCAAAGCCAGTCATCATGACTAAAAACGCGCTTGATAGTTTAAAAGAGGGTGAAAACTTAGAAATTTTAGTAAATGCATTAGCGCCAAAAGAGAATATCTCAAGATTTTTAAAAAATCAAAATATAAATTTTAGCCTTGAAAACAATGGCAACGAGACTAAAATTTTAGCTACAAAAGGTAAAAATGCGCTTGAGCTTACAAATTTTGATGAGTTTGTCTGCGACATAACACCAAAAAATAATAAAGTACTCTATCTGAATGAAGAGCGCGCGGGAAGTGGCGAAGTGGGAATAAATTTACTATCAAAATTCCTAGGAGCATTTCTTCAAGTTGAGAAAAAACCAAAGATAATAATATGTGTAAATAACGCTGTGAGAATGACAACAAATCGCTCACATCCAAGCTTTAAACCGCTTAAGGAGCTTGAAGCTGCTGGAGTGCAAATTTTAAGTTGTGGGAGCTGCTTAGAGTCATATAAACTAGTAAGTGATCTTGCAATTGGTGAAATTTCAAATGCCTATGAGATCATTGATATACTTTCAACTCACGAGCAGATCAGCCTATGATCTATCACGATAAAAAGCTTACGCAGTTTGTTAGAGCCGCTGGCTGAGCTGCTAAGCTTGACCCGTCGGGTCTACACAAAACTATTAGTAGTTTAAATTTATCTCATTCGAACCTACTCTCAAGCACTAACTCAAATGAGGATGCAAGTGTTTTTAAAATTTCAAGCGACCTTGCATTAGTTCAAACGCTTGATTTTATAACGCCTGTGGTAAACGATCCATTTATATATGGACAGATCGCAGCTGCAAATAGCTTAAGTGACGTCTTTGCAATGGGTGGTGAGGTGATAAATGCTCTAAACATCGTAGGCTTTGATAGTTGTAACTTGGCACCTGAAATTTTAGGTGAAATTTTGCAAGGCGGAGCCAATAAAGTAAAAGAGTGTGGTGGCATTATAGTTGGCGGGCATACGATCGAGACACAGCAGATGTATTATGGGCTTAGCGTCACTGGAAGGGTACATCCTGATAAATTTTGGGCAAATAATACAGCTATAAATGGCAATGTTTTGATACTTACAAAGCCCCTTGGAAGCGGCATTTTAAGCACAGCAATAAAGGCTGATTTATTAAGCATGGAGCAGATAAAAGAGGCTGCAACTATCATGGCACAGCTAAATTTTTATGCATTAAAGGCACTTGATGGCATCAAAGTTTATGCGGCTACTGATGTGACTGGATTTGGCTTTTTGGGACATTTAAGCGAAATGCTAAATGAAAAGATCAGTTTTGAAATTTATGAAAAAAACGTGCCAATCATTGTAAGTGCAAAGGAATTTGCCAATATGGGTATCATTCCAGAAGGAAGCTATAAAAACCGCGAATTTGCAAAGCATTTTATAGACAAAGAAGCTGATATTTTGCTATTTGATGCACAAACTTCAGGTGGACTTTTGCTTGCAGTTGGTGAAAAGGACGCGATGCTTGCAGTAAAACGCTTAAAAGAAGTAGGTTATGAAAGCTCGGCTATCGTTGGCTCTGCGGTATCAAAGAGCGAGTTTGGTATATTTTTAAGATAAATTTTTAAAAATAGCATGCTATCTCATTGCGTTAGAGAAATCTTTTAATTTACTTAACCATTCTATAATTTCAAAAACTATAAAGGAGAAATGATGAATTATCTTGAAATTTTAAAATTTCGTCATGCTTGCAAGGTTTTTGACGAAAGCAAAAAAATCGGTGCTGGAGAGTTTGATTTTATACTAGAAGCTGGTAGATTAAGCCCTAGTTCAACTGGTCTTGAGCAGTGGGATATCTTAGTCGTTCAAAATAAAGAGCTTAGAGAAAAAATAAAAGCTCTTTCATGGAATCAAGCACAAATCACATCTTGCTCGCATTTAGTTGTCGTTTTAGCTAAGATCAAAGAGGTAAAATTTGGAAGCACATACGTTAATAAAATGATCGCTAGAAATACCAATAAAGATCCTGAAGCCATTGTTGCAAGGCAAAAATTTTATCATGACTTTTTGCTAGCAAATTTTAAAAATGATGATGAGCTAACATTTCAGTGGTCGCATGAGCAGTGCATGATAATCGCCACAAATATGATGAATGCAGCTGCAAGTTTGGGCATTGATAGTTGCCCGATAGAAGGCTTTGATAGACTCGCTTTAAATGAGCTTTTAGGGCTTGATGAGAGCTTTCAAAGAGTGGCCATCATGGTGCCATTTGGCTACCGCCTAAATCCACAACCAAAAAAACTTCGTAGAGAAATTTCTGATATCGTTACTTGGATCTATTAAGATATTTGAGCCAAATTTTAAATAAATTTTTGGCTCAATTTTAAATAAATCAATAAATTCTAAATAAATACTTACCTTTATAAACCCAAATCAAGTAAAAATGGGATAAAATCAGAGCCAAAACCTAAACTAACGAGGTGTCTATCGTGCTTGAGAAACAAAAAACCAGCCTTCAAATAGTAAAAATGTTTTATACAAAGGCTATTTTACTTTTACTCTCATTTATATTTTTAGCATTATTTGTAGTTTGTGCCGGCACGAACGATATAAAGTATGATCTTAGCTCAACTAATTCAAATATAAAATCATCAATCTCAAATAGCTTTTTTATAATAAAAAACGATCTATTTTTAAAATCAAAAATGGTTGAAGCAGGTCTTAGCGATATGCTATTTGATAAAAATTCAACAAAAAACGATCTTTATATAGCTTTTTATGTTTTTGATAAAAATAGAAATTTAATCTATTCAAAGAGATTTTTAGGTGCTGATGACATAGCCGAAAAGGATCTATCTCAGCTAAGTTTAAACGAGACAGATGCCGGGAAATTTACAGTATCAGATCGAGTTTATAAAAACAATCGTTTTAGAGACATTTATGCATCTTATGGACTAAAAAATGGAGGCAGTATTTTAGTTCAAATTGATATAAAATTTTTGCAAAGTTACACCAATGTAGATTACGATGATAAAAGTAAAACTTATGCTTATTTGGTAGATAAATATGGAAATTTATCAAGAGATGAGTTTTATAAAAAATTTGATGAATCGATGTTTTTACCTTATGTGAGTCTTGGCGACGAGTTTAAAGAGGATAAAATAATATTTTCTTTAAGCCATATGAGCTTTTATCTCATAAGCTATATGCCAGAGTATAAAATTTTTGTTATTACTGCTTCAACGAAGCATTTTCATATCTTTATGCAGTTTGTGTTATTTTGGCTATCGATCTTTTGTTTTATATCTTCTTTAATTTTATGGGTTAGAGATGTAAAATTTGTAAAAAATAGAATAATGCCAGCTTTAAAAGAGGTAAGAGATACTTTAGATGGCGATGAATACGAGATAAGACGAAGCCTTAATGTAACAGAACTTGAAGATATAAAAAATGGAATAAACAAGCTAAAGATAGAAACCAAAAAAGCAACTGATGGACTAGAAGAATACAAAAGTAGATTCGGCTATATTTTTGAGCAAAGCTTTTTGAAAATAGTAGTTTATGATGCTTATAGCGGCGATATTATTGATGCTAGTAATGCATTTTTATCTTCCGTTGGCTACACAAAAGATGAGATTATAGAGCTAAATTTAAATGATTTAATAGATGGCGATTTTGCATTGTTTATGCAAATGAAACAAGACGCTCAAAATAGCGATATGAGTTTTAAAATCAAGCTAAGAACAAAAGATGGTAGCACTAAAGAGGGATTTTTACAAGAGTCGCAGATCGAGCTAAGGGATTCTAGGCTAAATTTTATGCTTATACACGAACTTGACGATGGAAAATTTACGAAAAAGGATAACGAAGCAATAAATGATTATTCGTTTTTATCGCCAAATGTAATAGCAGAAGCATTAAACAGCGATCCATTTTCTATCGTAAGAAGTACGCAAAATATCGATAGTGTCTTTAAAGTCCCGCAAGATAAGAAGCTTATAAATTTAAAAAATCTAATAAGCCCTGAAAGTTTAGATGAGTTTGCTGTAAATGTTTCTAATGAATCTAAAAAATTCTTTGAAAAAGGTAGCAAAAATAGCGAGATAAATCTCGTAGCCAATATGCAAACAAATGAAAACAACAAAACGCCATTTAAAATAAAAGTAAAATTTATAGATAATGGTGCTGATAAAGAGCGAAAGATCATCTACTTTTTTAATGACTTAAGCGATATAGCAAAGTTGCAAGAAAAATATGATGCTGAATTAAAATATTTTCAAAGCATACTTTGGGCAAGCCAAGCGCTTGTCTTTTCATGGGATAAAAAAAGCGATACCCTTTATATCCCAAATGCTATTGCCAAGTCGCTCGGATATGCATTAAATGGGGATATGAGTATAAATTTTGAACGCGCAAAAACTATATTTGTAGATGAATTTGTAAGCTTTAAGGACTTTTTTGACCTTATAAAAAAAGGTGAAGTATATGATGGCGAAGTGCGTTTTTATAGGGCTGATAAAGAGATTATTTATGTAAGGATTAGAGCAAAAGCAATAGCTTTTTATGATGGTGAAGTAAGCGTCATAAAGGGCGCAATGCAAGATCTTAGTGTGCAAAATAGCTTTTTTTCTTATCAAGACCTTTTAGCAAAAATTTTCTCATACGCAAAAGAGCAAATTATTATGCTTGATGATGAGTTTAGGATCATAGATGCTAATGACGCTTTTTTTGATACGCTTGATATTTCTAGAGATAAAAATTTTATAGAGAAAATTTACTCAAAAGATATAATAAATTTTAAAAACGGACTAAAAGATATTAAAGATGAAATTTTAAATTCACTTAAAATAACTAGCTTTTGGCAAGGTCTTATTCATGATGTTCGAAGCAGAAATAGACTCGAAGTCATAAGTATAAGCAAGCTTTTAAACACGTTTGGCGATCAAGAGGGATATATATTGTTAGCTTCAAGCGCAAATGATGATTGCTACAATAAAGAATATCTCGAATTTATCGCGTATCACGATACGCTAACCGGACTACCAAATAGATTTTTACTTTTTAATAAGCTAGAAAATCTACTAAAACAAGCGAAAAAAAGCTTAAAAATAGCAGCATTTTATGTTGATTTTGATAATTTTAAATCGATAAATGACGGATACGGACATCAAGTAGGCGATAAAATCCTAATAGAAATTTCAAAAAAAATAGATGAAATTTTTCCAAAACAAGGAATATTTGCAAGAATAGGCGGGGACGAGTTTATAGGTGCTATGCCTTATGAAAATTTGGGAGAAATTTACGAAACTGCTGAAAACATCTTAAGAGTGGGTCAGAGTAAAATTTCTATTGATGATGAGAAAAAATTTAGCGTAAGTATTGGTATTAGCTTAAGTAGCGATGCGCTTAGCGTTGATGATCTAATTGAAAGAGCCGATTGGGCTATGTATCAAGCAAAGCTTAATGGAAAAAATAAATATTATGTATTTAATTCGAAAAAAGATACATACTTTAAAAATGAATATAGAGACGACTCAAAGATCATTGAAGCTATCGATGCTGGCGAGATGTTCTTGCTTTATCAGCCTGAGATTGATATAAAAAGCGGGGAAGTTAGCAGTTTTGAGGCATTTATTAGATGGAAAAATGGCGATAAGATATTAAGACCATCAGACTTCTTGCCACTTGCAAAAGGCTCAAAAGCAGTTGTTGCTATCGCATTATTTACACTAAAAGATGCTTTAAAAGCTAGGGCTGTATGGCTAAAAGAGGGAATAAATGCAAAAGTTAGAGTAAATTTGTGCATTAAAAAGCTAATGACTTCTGAGTTTTTTGAGAAATTTAAAAAGCTTTTAGAAGATGAGCAGCTAGATGCAAATGGGCTAATCATAGATATCGTTGACTCCGCAAGTGGCGTAAATTTAGATGATGTTGTTAGATATATTGATGCTTATAAGGAGCTAGGCGTTAGCTTTTCACTTGATGATTTTGCATCTTATTCGGGCTCGGTAGAAGCTTTAGGTATGTTAAAAACAAATAGATTTAATATAGATAAAAGATTTTGTAAACAAATTTTTGATTCAGTAGAAGCGCTAAAGACCATACGCATGATAAAGTATGTATCAGATACATTTGATTTTGATGTCATGATAAAAAATTTAGAAGATAAAAGCATGCTTGAAATTTTTGTTGGATTTGGCTTTAGTAGATTTCAAGGACGGCTTTTTGCGCCAGAGCTTAGCCTGGATGATGTGCTCAAATTTAAATTCACTCTATCATCTCAGCTAAATGTAAGAAATTTTCAAGATGATGAGAACTACAATATGCTTTGCAAAATAGTAGGTGCAAAAGAGCTTATGACTCGTTTGATAAATTTGCTTAAATGCGATGAAAAAGTAAGCGAAAAATTAAAAGGCGAAATAGCAGATCAAGTAGATGATATCAGAATAATAAATGAAAAATTAGCTGAAATTTTAGATACGATCCTTATAAAAATAGACAAAGAGAACGTAATAAATTTAGCTAATGAGGCAATTTTGTTATGCGACAATGATCTAAATTTGAGTGGAGCGAATAAATAATGAATGAAAATGCTTTAAATGTTTATGAGCACGAAATCCCAAATGGAAGCAAGCTATACTTTGCCAGTAGCGCAAAGCTAAAGAGGCAGATCGAGCAAAAAGCTAGTGAAATTTTAGAAAATGAAGGCTTTAGCGAGATCGTAACGCCATTTTTCTCATATCACCAGCATTTAAGTGTAGATGCGACAAATCTTTTGCGTTTTAGCGATAGTCTAAATCACGAAATAAGTCTAAGAGCTGATAGCACGGTAGATACTGTAAGGATCGTGCTTAGAAGGCTAAAAGCAAACGAATCAAAAAGATGGTTTTATATCCAGCCAGTCTTTCGCTATCCAAGCCAAGAAATTTATCAAATCGGAGCCGAACTAATCGGTGAAAATGATGTTTTAAAAAGCATAAATATCGTAGCAAAGCTTCTTAATGAGCTAAAAATGGATACATTTTTGCAAGTAAGCAATATACAAATTCCAAGAGTGATTTGTGAAATTTTAAGCGTGCCTATTGAAATTTTTGAAAATGGACAAATGGAGAAAATTTTATCTCAAAATGTTCCATGGCTAAGCGCTCTTGCTCTTTTAAAGTCAGTTGATGAGTTGGATGAAGTGATTAAAATTTCTCCAAGCAAACTAAAAGAACCGCTTGAAAATTTGAGAAATTTAGCCAGTGCTTTAGAATATAAA